>DPYP01000448.1:0-7585 GCA_003545375.1 Lentisphaeria bacterium | reverse complement strand
CCCAGCCATACCGGCGTGTCGGCGCCTTTTGCCGCCGACAGCGAGGCGTTCGCTCCGCCCATATCCGTGCGGCACCAGCCCGGGCAGCAGGAGTTGACGACGATGCCATGAGCCTTCAGGTCACGATGCCAGACGCGGGTCAACGCGTTCATGCCGGCTTTGGAAACCGAATAGGTGTTCGATGGCCAGCCGTCCTGATCGTGGTTGCCGGTGGCGACGGCATCGATGAATGAACGCATCAGTCCGGCGACATCTTCCTCAGTCAGCAGCGGCTCCATGAATTGTTTTCGCAAGGCGTCACTGAAGCTCCCGAGCTGCCCGGCAGTACTGGCGACGTTGACGACGCGTCCGCCCTCCCGCAGACATGGCAACAGGGTACGGATCACACGCTGCGCGCCGAAGCAGTTCGTGGTAATCGTGCTGCGTGCAATCTCCGCATTGATAGCGTGGCCTTTCGTAGCTATGCCGGCATTGTTGATGATCGCCGTGAACTCGAGCCCGAGCGTGGAGAGCTGAGCGATGCTCGCGACGTCGGTGACGTCGAGCAGTTCGAACGAGATCCGCTCGCCGCCATGCACCGCGGCCAGCTCGGCGTGGGCCGTATGTCCGCGATCCGGATGGCGCCCGGTCATGATGACATGGACGTTCGGGTCCGCGGCCAGCAGGCGGTCACAGATTCCGTAGCCGATACCTTTGTTACCGCCGGTTACGAGGATGGTGTCTGGATTCATTGTCGGTCCGGAAGTTGGATCGCCGCTGTACCGGGAGGACAGCGTGTTTCATGCTCCGCGTCAGTTTTTCGACGCGACCTGATCCGCACGACGGTGGCCAGTTCGTCGGGGGCTGTCTCGGGCAGTCCGGCGATGACATCGCGTGTCGGTTCGTGGGAGATAGTCAGCGGCTGGCCCACACTTCCAGCGATAAAGGCACCTGCAAGTCGAGACCCTCGACTTTGCCGCAGTCGACATAGTCCGACCCCGTCAAAGCGCAGGGCGTGGCCGCCGTCGATCTCGACCCATGTGGCGCCGTGAATGGTCCCGTGGTTGCCGTTGCCGCTATTGTCGGTGAGTTGCTCGCCGGCTGCATCTTCGAAATCCCAGGAAGCCACCGGCTGGACCGCGGCGGAGGTTGGTGTCGCTTCCATGAAAACTCCCAGAATCAATATCGAAAATAGTGAGGCAGGCCGTACAAACATGGGACACCGAGTTGCTGCATTGTAATGCGTTGTCGTGCTCGTTATTCTACTGCTTCGACGAATGAGAAGCGAATACTACCGGAGCACACGGATCCGTTGCTGCGCGACCCGCCCGGACACACGGATCTCGTGCCGCCACTTGCGAACTTGCCACACAGCGGCTGAGCGTATACACTTGCACTCGCAAAACCACTTATAGCGGAGATCTACCATGTCTGCAGCAGCTTCGAAAATGGATGAACTGGTCGAACAGGATCTGGCGGTCAGGAATGGACCGCAAGCGGTTGGCGAGGCTGGCAGCCAGACGGATCTGTTCCATTGGCCGATTGTGACGGAAGAAGACGAGCAGGCAGTGCTCGAGGTGCTGCGTGACGGCGGCCGGCCGTCGGGCACGGATATCAGCATGCAGCTCGAATCCGAGGTGGCGGCGTGGCACGGTGTGAAGCACGGACTGACCTATCCCAACGGCACACTGGCATTGCAGACGGCTTTCTGGGCCGCCGGCGTCCGTCGCGGCGATGAGATCATCGTTCCCAGCATCACCTACTGGGCCAGCGCCATGCCGGCGTTCGCACTCGGCGCGACTGTCGTCTACGCCGACATCGATGCCGCTACGCTGTGTATCGATCCGAACGATATCGAGCGGCACATCAGCCCGCGCACGAAGGCGATCGTGCCGGTGCATTATTGCGGGCATCCCTGCGACATGGACGCGATCCTGCCGATCGCCCAGAAGCACGGCCTGAAAGTGATCGAGGACGTATCGCATGCCCAGGGCACGTTGTACAAGGGCAGGATCGTCGGATCGTTCGGAGACGCCGCGGCATTTTCGATGATGTCGGCCAAGAGCTTCGCTGCCGGTGAAGGCGGCATGCTGATCACCGACGACGACGGCATCCAGCAGCATGCCATCGCCTATGCGCACTATGCGCGCCACGAGACGCTCGAGCATCCGGACCTGGCGCCGCTGGCCGGCATACCGTTCGGCGGCATCAAGGGGCGGCTCAATCAGATGTGCTCGGCTGTGGCGCGGGTGCAGTTCAAGTATTACCCGGACCGGATCAAAAATATCCAGGCGGCGATCAACCGGTTCTGGGACCTGCTCGCGGACACCCCGGGCCTGCGGGCGCATCGGCCCGCGGCGGACTCCGGCAGCACGATGGGCGGCTGGTACTCTGCGGTCGGGCATTACCTGCCGGAGGAACTCGGTGATCTGCCGGCGGCAAAGTTTTGCGAGGCGGTCCGGGCGGAAGGCAGCGATACGAATCCGGGTTGCAATTTTCCCTTGCACCTGCACCCGGTGATGAATGACGTCGATATCTACGGCGACGGCAAGCCTACGCGCATTGCCAACTCCGACCGCGACCTGCGCCAGCCCGAAGGTTCATTGCCTGCGGCGGAAGCAGCGCACGGCCGGGTCATCCATATTCCGTATCTGAAGCACGACCGGCCGGAAGCCGTCGAGCAACACGCCGCAGCATTCCGCAAAGTCGCTCTGCAGGCGGACAAGCTCGTGTAGCATCCATGTCACAAACGCTGCATGTCACGGTCGGTCCGGAGCACGGCGACTTCATCGGCACTTCACACCTGGCGCTGCAGGCGGCAGTCGAGCGTGTGAGCTCACACGGCGGTGGTACCGTCGAAGTGCTGCCCGGCACCTGGCACATGAACAATGCGCTGCATCTGCGCGACAATGTCCGTCTCGCCGGCTGCGGCGAGAAGAGTGTCCTGCTGAAATCCCCAAGCGCCAGCACGCCGCTCGCCGAAGACATGGACTGGTACGAGTGGTCCGTCACGGTCGCCGATCCGGATATCTTCGAAGTGGGCGGCGGCATCGCCCTGCAAAGCAATGCCACGGCCGGCGGTCGCAATGTCACCAAACACACCGTCCTCGAGATCGACGGCAACCGCCTGCGGCTCGACAGTCAGCCGCGCAAGGAACATTGGATCACCCATGAGGCCGTCGCTTCGACACTCTTTCCGATCGTCACCGCGAACTGGGCGAAGGACCTGCGTATCGAGAACATCACGCTCGATGGCAATCGCGACGGGAACGACGAGCTCGATGGCAACTACGGCGGCTGCATCTTCATGCAGGACTGCGAGCACGTCCATATCGAAGCAGTCGAAGCACGTAACAACAACGGTGACGGCATCAGCTTCCAGATATGTCACGATGTAACGGTCGTGGATTGCCACAGCCACAGCCACGCACAGCTCGGCTTGCATCCCGGCAGTGGCTCGCAGCGTCCGGTCATCCGAGGCAACCGCATTCACGACTGCGGCACCGGTCTTTTCTGGTGTTGGGGCGTCACGCACGGTTTGGCCGAGGACAACGAGATTCGCAACAGCCGGGAATTCGGCATTTCTGTCGGTCATCGCGATACTGATAACGTCATGCGCCACAACTGTGTGTACGACAGTGGGCTGGCAGCGCTCGTTTTCCGTGACGACCCGCCTGCCAGGGCGGCGCATCGCAACGTCGTCGAGTCGAATCTTTTTGAAAACGCCGGGAGCGCTGCGACACCGGGTATCGGCATCGATGTGGCCGGTCCCGTGGATGGGCTTGTACTGCGTCAGAACCGTATTTTTAACCACACTTGCGGTCATCTGCATACCGGCATAAGGATCAGTGCTGCGGCCACCAACGTCGAGCTTGTCGACAATCACTTCGAGAACGTCCCACAGGAAATCGAACAGCAATGAGGCCGCCGCACGATGACAAGCATCTTTTCGTTGCCGCCGATGGCGTGGTTGCGCTCGACCTGCCATTGACCCTGTCCGATGCGATCACCGTCGAGGCCTGGGTCTCGACGGATACCGACGGCGAAGACGCCATTCAGCCGCTGGTGTCCGCCTGGGCGCCGAAGACGGCGATGACCGGCTTCGATGCGTATGACGCGGGCATGACCGATGGCCTCGACAGTACCGGATTTTTCGGTGCGGTGTTCGACGGACGCCATGTCTACTTCGTACCGCAGCACGACACCGACAGCCGCCACGGCAAGGTGCTGCGCTACGATACCCACTGCGACTTCAAGGATGTTGCCGCCTGGGAGGCTTATGACGCAGGGCAAACCAACGGCCTCAACAGCAAGGGGTACTATGGCGCGGTTGCCGACGGTCGTTACATCACCTTCATACCGCGGCGTGACAGCGAGGACTTCCACAGCCGAATTCTGCGCTACGATACGGCCGGTGGCTTCAAGGATCCGGAGAGCTGGGACGCCCATGATATCGGCCTACCCAATTCCTACCAGTCCGCCGCCTTCGACGGTCGATACATCTACTGCTGCCCGGGCCAGCAATCCGTACCGGCGGACAATCAGGACGATCACGATGAAGGCCATTCCGTCACCGGCATGAAACAGGGCATGGTGCCGCTGTGCAGCGGCACCATGCTGCGCATCGATACGCACTGTGATCTTCAGGATCCCGCCGGCTATGCGACCTACGCCGCCGAAGGCACCGACGGCCTCGACACCCGCGATTTCGACGGCGCCTGCTTCGACGGTCGATACGTGTACTACGCGCCGCTCAGCTATGGTGCTGCGTTGCGCTACGACAGTTCCCTCGAATTTGCGGACCCCGCAGCGTGGTCCGCATATGACGCCCGGCCGCTCGGGTTGGTTCGCAACGTCGGCGCCATCTACGATGGACAGTACGTTTACTACGTTCCGTATGGTGAAACGGAGGCCGTGGTGCGCTACGACACGCGGCAGGACTTCAAGGAAGACAAGGCTTGGCAGTCCTACGACCTGACGCGCACCAGCGGCCGCCGCACCCTCGGTTACGACGGCGCCTGCTGCGATGGCCGATTTGTCTATTTCATTCCGTACTGGGACGCCGGCGACGATTACCACGGCGAATTCCTGCGTTACGACACGGCGGGTGAATTCACCGACCCGGCTGCCTGGTGCGCGGTCGATGCCGGCCTGACAGACGGCCTGAAGACGGTCGGGTTCAACGCCGCTGCCTTCGATGGCCGCTTTATCTATGGCGCTCCGTGGAACGATGGCGCCAGACATCCCGGTCTGCACGGGCACGGTGCGGTGCTGCGCTACGACACGATCGGCGATCTGGGCAGCTTCAGCCTGCGCTACGCCGACTGCGGCCACAACGGCGGACTCTGTGCTGCCCTGCCGGGCCCGCGTTTCCTCGTTGCGACCGAGGCGGGCGTCGTCAGCATCGCGGCCAACCGGCGACTGGCGCCGGGCCCGCATTATCTGGCGGGCGTTTACGATGGTCGTTCCATTACCCTTTACATCGATGGCGTGCGTGCTAATGAACAACCCGCATCCGGCCGAATTCAAGCCAGCGACATCGAGATCACAATCGGTCGCCTGGCGGCCGGCGCGGCTGTCTTTCCAGGCACTGTCAAAATCGCACGCGTGTCCGATTGCGCGCGCGACGGCGATTGGATACGAACGCAACACGAAGAGGTGAAGACAACATGAGCGGCAAGAGCAAGAAAATACGCGTCGGTTTGATCCGCTGCGACACGCACGGCATGTGGTACGGACCGCTGATGGAGAAACACGATCCGTTGCTTCTCCGAGAGCCGATGCCGGTTGGCGAACCGTCCAAGGAGTCGTGGCAGCAGGGCGGCAACTGGTACTATTTCTACACCTACTACTGCCGGCCGACGATGATGACTGCCAAGCAGGTCAGCGGGTTCGAGATCGCCAAGCTGTGGGATGCGGATCGAAGCCTTGCGGAGATGGCGGCGAAAGTGTTTTACGGCCGCCCCGTAGTTTGCGACCGCCTCGAAGATGTCAGTGACGACGTCGACCTTGTTTTTATTTCCGACTGCAATGGTGACGGCAGCGACCATCTCGAGTTGTCGACGCCGGGATTGAAGAAAGGCGTGGCAACGTTCATTGACAAGCCGTTCGCCTATACGCTGAAAGATGCTTACAAAATGCTGCGGCTGGCGGCTAAACATGGCGCCCCGCTGATGAGTCTGTCGATGATGCGCACGGCGCCGGCGGTCGTACAGTTTCGTAATCGACTGGCTGAAACGGGCGGCTGCAATTTCGGATCGATCTATGGCGGCGGGACGGCGCTGGCGGGATTGTACCACTCGATCGCCCTGACCCAGGCGACGTTCGGGTCCGGGATCGAGTCGGTGCAGGCGATGGCCGGGCCGCGCCAGACGCTGGTCCATCTTGGTTATGGCGGCCGTGCCGGCCGACCCGAACAGGGCGTGACGGTGAACTGCAACGTCGGCCCGACATTTCACTGTTCTTTCTACCTGAGCGCACTCGGTCCGAAGACTAAAGTCAATTCCGAGGACATCGGGGACTGGGTCAATCCCGCTTCGGCCGCCGAGGTGTTGAAACGCATCAGGCGCATGATGCGCACCGGCAAACCGACGGAGACTGCAGCGGACATGGTCGAGCAGGTCGCCGTGGGCGAGGCTTTTCGGCAAGCGCTCGAGTCGGGGAAGATTGTCAACGTCCGGTCATTGATCCGGCGCACCGGAGGCAAGGCGTATCTTGCCGAATGAGCGATTGGCTGTAGCACCCGCGGAACCGCCGGTATGCATTACATATTCCGCGTTGCTCTCTACCTAGTGCAACCTTAACCTGCAGGCAACCAACTATGGCAGCAAAGAAACACATCGTCTCTGCTCAACTTTATACTCTGCGCGACTATACACATAGCGTTAAAGAAATCGTCAAGACGATGCGTAAAATCCGCAAGATCGGTTACACCTCGGCGCAGATATCCGCCATGGCGTCGCTCGATCCGGCCGAGCTGCGGCGACTCATGACGGACGAAGGTGTCGAGCCGATCAGCGCCCATGTCGGTCTGGCTGAATTCGCGGACATCCCCGCTGTCGCCGCCCAGTGCCATGGCTGGGGTGTCAAGCATGTGGTGATCCCGTATTTGCCGCTCGACTCCGTACCGACCGTCGCCAGTTGGAAGAAGATAGCCCGGCAATTTTCGGCGTACGGCAAAGCGCTTGCGAAGGAAGGCGTCATTCTGCTGTACCATAATCATGCCTTCGAGTTCCAGAAGTACGGCATACGCGGCGGCAGGGGGGGGCAGGTGGGCTTGGATATCCTGTTCGAAAACAGCGATCCGCGGTACCTGCACTCCGAGCTCGATATCGGCTGGGTCGCGCGTGGCGGACATAATCCGGTAACTTGGGTGAAGAAACTGAAGGGGCGCCTTGATCAGGTGCATGTAAAGGACTGGGGCATGCTCGACAACGAACCGGTGTGGCGCGCGGTAGGCGAGGGCGGCATCGAATGGCCGGCCGTTATCAAGGCCTGCAAGGCGTCCGGCACAAGGCATTTCATCGTCGAGCAGGACGACTGCCCGATCACGAATGACCCGTTCAAGAGCATGCGGATCAGCTTCGAGAACCTGCAGGCGCTCGGG
>DPYP01000010.1:0-10128 GCA_003545375.1 Lentisphaeria bacterium | reverse complement strand
GACAGCGTTTCCGGCGGGGTGTGGGGGATATCGCGCATCTTGTAGTCGGGATGAAAGGCCGTGAAATGCATCGGCACATCGCGGCCGAGGTTTTCGACCACCCACGTGGTCATTTCATCGAGCTCCTTGTCCGAGTCATTCTGTCCTGGAATGAGCAGCGTCGTGATTTCGAACCAGACGTCAGTTTCATGCTTGAGATAGGACAGGGTATCGAGCACCGGTGCCAGGTCGGCGGCACATACTTGATTATAAAACGTTTCGGTGAAGCCCTTCAGGTCGACATTGGCTGCATCCATGTGTCGAAAGAATTCGGCACGCGGTTCGGGGCACACGTAGCCGGCGGTCACGGCGACGGATTTGATGCCCAGTTCGTGGCAGGCCGCGGCGATATCGATGGCGTACTCGTGGAAGATGACCGGGTCGTTGTAAGTGAACGCGACGCTCGTACAGCCCATATTCTTTGCGGTCTCCGCAATCTTCTGTGGGTCTGCAGTGTCGCTGAGCGTATCGATTTCGCGTGACTTGCTGATGTCCCAGTTCTGGCAGAAGCGGCAGGCGAGGTTGCAGCCGGCGGTGCCGAACGACAGGGTCGGCGTACCGGGAAGAAAGTGGTTGAGCGGTTTTTTTTCGATCGGATCGATACAAAACCCGCTGGACCGCCCGTACGTCGTCAGGACCATGTGGTCTCCGTCGCGGCGCCTTACGAAGCACAGGCCTCGTTGCCCGTCTGTGAGCATACAGGCACGGGGGCACAGGTCGCACTGGATGCGCCCGTTCGGCAGGCTATGCCAATATTCAACTGGAATCGTATCCGTCATCCTGCCTCAAGTTACATTGCATCGGAATGATCATCAAGGAACCATCCGCGGGAGAAGGCCGGCGCGAATCGACAAGGGTTGGTTGCCTCGGCACTGGTGCGTACGGGCTCGGCGAGCGGCAGGCCGGATGCTATCTGTCGCGGGTCCCGGCGTAGCTGGCCCAGGCGTGGAGCAGGTCACGGGCATCGGATTGCGGCGTTTGCAGGAGTTTCTGCCCGGCCTCGGCGATGCCGGTGTCGATGCGGTTCTGGATGGCGTCGCAGGCGCCGGAAGATCTGACGAGTTCGCGGACACGAGTCAGGTCGGCAGCGGAGAGGTCCTGCCGGCCGAGGGTATCGGCGAGAAACTGGTGGTTGCCGGTGGTTGTGCGCTCAAGGGCCTCGGCGTATAACATGGTCGGCTTGCCCTGGCAGACATCGGAGCCGATGGGTTTGCCGAGCTTGTCTGCGTCGCCGTAAAGGCCGAGTACGTCATCGCGCAACTGAAAGGCGAGCCCGACCTGTTCGGCGAAGTCACCGAGGTTGGCGACCTGGGGATGCTCGACGTCGTCGACTTCGAGGCCGGTCATGGCGCCAGCTTCGGCGGCGAAGCGCAATAAAATCGCTGTTTTACCGCGCAGCATTTCGGAGATTTGCGTTATTGAAACAGTGGCTGGCGACATCAGCTCGAAAGATACGTCGAGTGCTTCGCCGCCGATAAGCATAGGATTGACATAGCCGTTAAGGCGTTTTAGAATTGACAGACCAATTGCTGAAGGGATGCCCGCATCGATTGCTTCCAGGATCAGGCGATTGGCCCAGGCCTGCTGAATATCACCTGCGAGGATAGCGATATGTTCACCGAATTTCCGGGCCCTGTCCTGGTCGGCGAGGGCATCTTCAGTGACTTGCCGTGCGACGTGCACATGGGCGGCCGGCCCACCGCGCCGGGTATCGTCCTGGTCGATGATATCGTCATGCACGAGAGTCCAGATATGATACAGTTCGATGGCGGCGGCGATACGGTCGGCGGCGGCGGTCGGCGGCCGGAAGAGGGCGCAGCACCAGAGGTACAAGGCGGGGCGCATGGCCTTGCCGGTTCTGGCGGGATAGGCGAGCACGGCTTCACGCAGGTAGCCGGGGTGCAGGGCGGCCGTGGTGGCGTCGCCGGTCAACAGTGCGCGGACCCGGTTGCCGATGTCATCAAGTTCTTGTTTCATGTGCAATAACGTTAGTGGGAATTACCTTACAGTATCACGACAAGCGGGACAGGAAACATGAGTGAAAAGGATAACAACATGGTTGATGCGTGGCGCCAGCGCATGTATACGATCATTTTCGAATCCGACACAAAGGCGGGGCGGCTGTTCGATATCGTTCTGATAGGGTGCATCATTGCCAGCGTGATCGTTATCATGCTGGACAGTGTGGATTCGGTGCATGCAAGATTCGGCGGGTTGTTGTGGCGGGTGGAATGGGTCTTCACGATTCTGTTCACCATCGAGTACGTCCTGCGGCTGATCTGTATCGGGCGGCCAATGAAATACGCCTTGAGCTTTTTCGGTATCGTGGATCTGCTGGCGGTGCTGCCGACATACATCAGTCTGCTTGTGCCGGGCAGTCATTATCTGGTGGTGATACGGATTCTCCGGGTGCTGCGGGTTTTCCGGGTGCTGCGGATCGTGCAATACGTCGGTGAGGCGAATGTGTTGTTGCGGGCAATGCGCGCCAGCCGCCGCAAGATCGAGGTGTTTCTGTTTTGTGTGATCACGCTGGTTGTGATTCTTGGCTCACTGATGTATATCGTCGAAGGCCATGTGCCGGACTCGAGGTTCAGCAGTATTCCGCGCAGCATCTACTGGGCGATTGTGACGCTGAGCACGGTTGGCTACGGTGACTTGAGCCCGGTGACGCCGTGGGGGCAGGCGCTGGCATCGGTCGTGATGATCATCGGGTACAGCATCATCGCTGTACCTACCGGCATCGTGACGGCCGAGTTGTCGAGAACATCTCGTCAGGAGCCGGCACTGGTCTGTCCGGACTGCAGCCGGGAAGGGCACGACAAGGACGCCGACCACTGCAAGTATTGCGGCGGCGAGCTCGACGGGGACATCATCAACTGATGCGGCACGTCATCGAGGTCGCAGCGGCCGTGACCCGGCGTCAGCTGTCGGCGGCCTGTCGCTGCTGAACGATTTCGAGCAACTGGCTTGCCATGGGATGGGAACGGTGCAAGTCGAAACTGACCGAGCACGGCTGCGTGCGCACGCTGTGGAGGCCGATGAAGGTGCGCGGCTCGACACTGCGGATACTCTCCCACGGTGCTTCAATTTCCTGGATAAAGTCCTCGTAACGCAACCCGTCGTCGTCGACGACGAGCTTGACTCGGCGCCGCATCGTCCACTCGATGACAATGACGAACAGAGCCAGGGCGAGCACTGCCTGTGAAATGACGAAGCCGAGAATGGCCAGGGGCGGCAGTTGGGCATCTAGGATTGGCTGCGGCACCAGTTTGCTGTTGACGATCAGCAACACGATGAGGATGCCGAGCAGGCGCGGCCATTTGTATTGCACGGAGGCCCTGATCAGGCCACGGGCGAGGATCCCGGGCGACTGATATGGATTGGTCGAGGTCATAGGAGATTTGCTGCTTTCACGCGTAGGTACTCGTTGATCAGCGACGCCGACAGATTTTCCGGATGCAACTCCAGGCAAAGGACGCCGCGTTTTTTCATGTTCTCAATCGCCTTGTGCCGCCACAGCAGATATTCGGCAGCTGCGGCGCGGCGGAAGTATTGCGTTTCGGTTTTCGGTTCGGCTTCGGCCATGCGCTCGACCTCGCGGTCGCGCAGGATCACAAACACCGGCAGATGATAGGCGGTGGCGCGCGTCAGATGCGCGTCGATCGTTTGAAGCACCTGTTCATCGATGATGTTGGCGATGAGTATTAACATACATCGTTTTCGTCGACGCTGGTTGAGAAATTCGAAGGCGCCGCGGTAATCGGCGATATTGGTGGAGGGGAACCGGTTGTAGCTGGTGTGGATGAGTTGTTTCATCTGGTCACCGCCGGTATTGGGCGGCACGTAGGCCTCGATGCGTTCACTGAACGCGAGGAGTCCGACGCAGTCGGAGTTTTGCAGGGCGATGTACGAGAGCAACAGAGTGGCGTCGAGGGCATCGTCGAGAAAGGTGGTATCGCCGACTTTATTGAGCATCATCCGGCCGCAGTCGAGCATGAAAATGACGGACTGATTCTGCGTGACCTGGAAGGCCTTGCTGATGAGTTTGTCACGTTTTGCCGTAGCTTTCCAGGCGATTTGCCGGAAGTCGTCATCCGACCGGTACTCTCGCAATCGTTCAAACTCATTGTCGCCCCCGGTGCGATGCAGCGAGCGTATCCCGATGAGGTTGCTCTGGTTGCGCCGTGCCAGCAGGGCGTATTGCGAGATTGTCTTCAGATCCGGATAGACGTGGACGGTGTCGCGACAGTCATAGACCAGGCGGCGCTGCCACAACCCGAGCCGGCTGGAAACCTGAATGTACACAGTCTCGAGGGTGTACTGTCCGCGCGTGTGTATGGCGAGTCGATACTCGACGGCGAGTCGTCCGCCGGCGCCGATTCCGGCGTTGCACGGCAGGTCGCGGGTTTCACCGTTGTCCGGACGGTAATCGGTGGTGCGGAGGTTGATGTTGCGCCGCAGCACGCTGCTGACAATTAGTCGTACGGTATGAAAATGGCCGACTGAGAACGTCACCGGCAGTTCGCGAACGACCGTGAAATGGCGGTGTTTCGGCATGGTCCAGAGATCGGCCAGCAGGAGTACGAGCAGCACTGCATCGGCGGCCAGCACCGGCATCCGGGCGGCGGGCGAGAACAGCACCGCCGTCGACAGTACAGCAGGGATCATGATGAACTGGATAGTGCGGTGGCTCGGTGTCACTAGAACCGCGGGACCTCGACTGATTGGATGATGTCTTCGAGGATGCCGTCGACCGTGCGGCCTTCGACTTCCGCTTCCGGCGTCAGGATGACGCGATGCCGCAGGGTCGAAAGACAAAGGTCGAGAACGTCATCGGGCGTGACGAAGTCGCGGCCGGCCATTAGCGCCGGGACCCGAGCGCCGCGCAGCAGAGTGATGCCGGCTCGTGGCGAGGCGCCGTGGTAAACTTCCTTCCACGAGCGGGTGCGGCGCACGATGGCGTTGGCGAATTCGATGATTTTGGGATCGACGATGATATCCTGCAGGCATCGGCGGACGTTGTGGGTAGTCTCGCTGTCGAGCAGTGGGGTGAGATGCGGCAGAACGTCGTCCGGTGCGTTGTTCTCGCTGATGGCGTTGCGGAGTATTTCACACTCGTCGGCTTCCGGAGGATAGTCGATGACGAGTTTGAACATGAACCTGTCGAGTTGCGCTTCCGGGAGTGCATAGGTACCCTCGGATTCGATCGGATTTTGGGTTGCGATGGTGAAGAACGGCGGTTCGATTTCGTAGTGTTTGCCGTCCAGCGTGACGTGCGATTCCTCCATGATCTCGAGCAGGGCCGAGTGTGTTTTGGCGGGGGCGCGATTGATTTCGTCGGCCAGCAGAATATTTGTGAACACCGGCCCGGGATAGAACTGGAACTCCCGGGTTTTCATATTGAAGACATGGCTGCCGGTGATGTCGGAGGGCATCAGGTCGGGCGTGAACTGGATGCGGTTGAACTTGCAGTCGACGAGACGGCTCAGGGCTTTGGCGATGAGCGTTTTTCCGAGACCGGGCACGCCTTCGATGAGCACGTGGCCACCGCAGAACAAGGCGATGAGGAGCCCGTCTATGAGAGAGTCCTGGCCGATGAAGACCCGGTGCAATTGCGTCCGCAGCTCGTCGATTGTCCGGCTCAGTTGCTGAATGCCGGAGGCCGTGTCGTTTTCCGTGTCGGCCGGGGCGGCGGCGGGCGATGTGTCGTCATTCATGTCGGCTGGCATCTCGGGTGTCTCATTAAAAAGCGGGGATGATTTGTCGGGGATACTCATTTTTTTCCTTTTAGTGTACTCAGGGTTTCCTGCGCACGGTTTCGAGATAATTGCGGATCATCTGCCCGGCATAGTTGGTGTTGCCCGTATGCTGCATGAGGTTACCGTAGGCTTCGATGTGAGCGGCGAATTCGCGGTGACTGCTCTCTGCCGGATCGTGTGGCCGGCCGAAGATCGGCAACCGGTACAACATGAACATGAACCCGACCAGCAGCCAGTGAATTACCAGCCAGTTAATCGGCTCGACGAACAGAAACGAAAACGGATTTTGGAACCGGAAGGCGCTCGGATCGCCGCCGATGCCGGGCTTCTGATGGCCTTCAATAAAGTACACTACCCGGTTTTCGCCAAGGCGATCCGCCAGGTTGGCGGCGATTTGCCGATTGTCGTGTGAGTCGGCCAACTGATAGTTCAGCAGGCAACTGCCGTTTGCGACCAGATAGATCTCGCTCTTGCCGACCGGCTGCTGCACGACGAACGCTTCGTGGGCCACCAGCATGTCCTCTCCGTCGTCGATGGCGACCGGGTGATTGTCAAGGAATAATTCTGCCTGCGGCGACACGCCGTCCGACAGCGGATCGCCTTGACGGACGCCGTAATGCGCTGTGGTCGACACCGTGTCCCAGTCAGTGAAGACGTCGTAGGTCGGGATCTCTTCGTCGTCAAAGAAACTGCCGGTGCGGGCGTTTTTTGGATCGGCGCCCGGATGGTCGATATGCACTTCGTAATCGCGCGCGACGTAAATGACGACTCGTCCCGGCTCGTCGAGAAGCCAGTCGTTCAGTTGAGAAATCGATTCGGCAGGCAGCCCGTCCTTGTGGCGGTTGAACAGCACGAGCACGTCGGCTTGCTGCAGATTGGTTTCCTGGAAGTCGAACATCCTCCGGACAACATGGCCGCGTGCGTCGAGATAATCATAAAACACCGAGCTGCCATTGATGCTCTTGCCGTAGCTGTAACCGTACTCGATCGCGTGCTGGCTGCAGCCGGTAATGAGCAACAGGGCCAGCAGCAGCGCTGTCGCAGCACCGGTGGCGCCGGAATCGGTGGTTAGTTTCGGCAGCGCCTGTTCGAGACTCTTGTGGTTGGCTTCGAACTTGTCGTAGAGGTCACTGTCGGCATTGTGCCCACCGAAAAATACGGCCTCGAAAACCAGCGTCGATTTCTGAAAGACCGACCGCACGGAGCTGTTGCGGATCTGCCGGAGATATTTTCGGTTACTGCCGCTTTTGTCGAGACGGATGAGGTTGTAGCGGTTGAGCACACCGAGCTGATGGTTAAACAGGCAAACAATGGCTGAGCGGAAATCACTAAGTTGCGCGGCCTGGCTGGCTGCAGCGTAATAGTCGTACGTGCCGTCATTGGCGAATGGCAGTTTGATGGCCGACTGGCGGGGCTGCGGCTCGGAATCCAGCGGCTGCAGGTCGACTTTTTCCCGGGTCGCGGCGACGATCCGGCACAACAGGTACAGGAGCGCGGGCAGCAGCAGTATCCAGGCAAGGATGTTGATCAATCGGGCAACGTCCGACGGCCCTCTGTTCTGTTGTTGCGGAGTCCGCAGCGGCCTGGTATTGTCATGGGCTTTGTCGTACCACGGATAGTTGCCGTGGCTGAGTGTTTCCTGAAAGGCGTCGGCCCGGTCGTCGGCTTCCTGGCCGATGGCGTTCAGGCAGAAGACGCAGATCAGCAGCGCGGCGAGTGGCAGGACGTGCCGTGCGGGGTCCGCAAGCCGGATGAGCACCTGTGTCATAAGAGGCCTCGAACCGTTTCGTGGGTGCGGCACTTGCGCACCTCGAGGAAAAGCTCCCAGCCTTCATGCACCGTGCGAAGGTTGAGGTAGTAGAGAAACTTCGACACTGCGAGGAACGCCTGGACGGTGAGGTACAGCAGGATGAACGGGAAGGTAATGTGGATAGTTTCCGGTGTGACCAAGCGGAAATGGGATTCGAACAGCATGGCGGCGACCAGCCAGGTGAGGTAGGCGGAACCAACCATAACACTGCCGAAAACAAGGTGTGCGAAAAAAAGCCCGCCCGCTTCCGATGACAGTTTACTCTGCAGATTGCGCAGCCGCGGCCCGAACTGCTTGCCCGAGACGCGCTCGAGTAAGACTATTTCTTCAGCGAAATAACGCCACCAGATCTCGAAAAGCGGTGCGAGAATAAACACCGCGCCGAGCAGTCGCGGCAGTAACAACCGCGTGATGATCGGCTGCTGCAGACCAAGCCAGTCGACGGTCATGTTTTTCAGTGACGGCTGCGAATCGAACATGGCACTGCTGGCGTAGAGCAGGATGGGATAGCGCACCATGGGTGTTGCCAGGACCATGATGATTATGTAGAAGTACAGACTATCCAGCGCCACTACGTTGACCAGCCAATAGACCAGCACGCTGGCCGGTACAATGACAAGCAGAAACAGCTTGCCGTAAGCAACGGCGTCGCTTTTGATGAAGACGATGGCGAGATCGAGGACCTCACCCATCGTGCGTTCACGGACGCGGACTCTGGATTGATCGAGGTTCACCGTATTTCCTGCCAAGTACGACTATGAAGACGAAAAGGATCAACGTGCAGAGGACGCCCATCGCGGCCTTGTAAAAGAGGGGCAGGTCAAGCGGCGACCAGAAGCCTTCAATTATGGCGGCTGAACAAATGAGCGCGGCCGTGGTGACGACGAGCGGTACCGAGTCGTGGGCGGCCTTGCGCAATGACGCCAACCGCGTGAGGCCGTTGGTGCGCACCATTGAATACCCGAGCTTGAGCCCGGCACCGCCGGCGACAGCAATGCCGGTAAGTTCGAAAGGCCCGTGGGAAAGGACGAAGGCGAGAAAGTTGTCGTTGTACGGTCCGGACAGCATGTGCCCGAATGCGGCCCCGAGCACGACGCCGTTGAACAGCAGACAGTAAATGCTGCCGAGCCCCAAAAAGATGCCGCTGGCGAAACATTGCAGGGCCAGCGAGGTGTTGTGCTGAATGTAATAGCCGCTCATCTGGACGTTCTGCTCTGCCGACCGCTGTGCTGCACTGTAGCTGTAGATCTTCTCGAGCTGCAGGGTCGCATCCTCTCCGATAAGTGCGGCGCAGAAATTGTCGCCGAACGCTCCGAGCAACATGGAAACGGCGAACGATCCGTAGAATATGACCAGTGCCAGGCGGAAACAGTTGTCGTAATACAGCCGTGCCGACATTTCTCGCAGAATCTG
This sequence comes from Lentisphaeria bacterium, assembly GCA_003545375.1. GTDB lineage: Bacteria > Verrucomicrobiota > Lentisphaeria > JABSQK01 > CAJWLW01 > CAJWLW01. The sequence goes on along the minus strand of DPYP01000010.1, from coordinate 1,107 downwards.
TCGCATCCCCCAGATCCTGACCTTCTCGAAACGGTAAAGCTGTGCGTGCCCGCGCCCGACGAGCGTGTGCAGGTAGCGGATGACACCCTCGCTGCGCTGGGCGCTGACGGCACAGGAAAGGTCGGAGCAGACCTCGCGGTGCAGCCGGCAAAACTCGGTAATCAGTTCGCCCGACAATTTTTTCTTGCGCGGCGTGTTGAGCTTTGCCAGCAGGGAATCGTACCGCCGCCAGCTCTTTTCCTTCTGTTTGATTAGCGTGTCTTCGTCCATGTCCTTATGCGTGGGTGGTGTTCAAATCGGGGATGGGAATGTTGCGGTTGCCGATATAGATGTGTCGGTATAGGGCACACATAAGCGCATCTATGTCGATTCCCGTCGGCAGTTCGAGCTGTGCTTCCAGCAGCCCGACAGCCGGCTGGACGAGCTCGACGAGGAGCGCTCGCGGCAGTTTGTTGCGTTTTTCGGCGTACAGCTGCACGGTTTTTTTGAGCGAAGAATCCAGCGCTATGCGCCGTGGCAGCAATGCATGTACGGCTTCTGTCGCTTTGACATCCACGGCCGACAGGCTCGGGCTGGTGATGCGCTGCTCGATCACGACCATTGTATTGGCTGCAAGGTCGCCCAGTCGCTGGTAGCGCCGTGTGAAGATCATGAACATGACGCCGGTGGCATAGAGCGCGGGGAACTGATCGGCTGGCCGCAGAAGGTTACGGATAATGCTTTGCTGCGACGACAGCGGTGTGCCGTTGACGTTGATGACCCGCAGGCTGCAGGCTCGTTTGCCGATCGACTGCCCGTTCATGAACGTTTCGAAGGCCACGAAATAAAGCCATTCAATAACGAACATGCTGACCAGAAAAAAGCCCACCCCGACTTCACCGAATGGCTTGAGCGCAACCGCGAGCAGGACGAGGATCAACGCTTTCACGAGGAAATCTATAGCGTAGGCAAAGCTGCGGAGCATTGGCCCGGCCAGGCGGTACTCGAATTTCACATTCTCCGGCGTGACCAGCTCACAGGTCGTATCTAATTGGGTGCTCAAGCTGCGCAACGACAAGTGCCCTGTAATGTAAGATATTCCACTGCGTGGAACTATACATCAGATCT
>DPYP01000012.1:0-5924 GCA_003545375.1 Lentisphaeria bacterium | reverse complement strand
CGAGTGCTCACTGTGCCGTCGCGTTAGAGAACCAGACGGCCACCCCGTATTTCCGTGTGTCAACGCGATTGCGGCCTGCTGCCGCTTCCGGGGGATGTATTGCTGACGTGTCTCAGCCGCGCTTCTGGATATTCTTCCAGGTGTCACGCAGTCCTACGGTGCGGTTGAAGACAGGGCGCTCGGAGGTACTGTCGGGGTCGACGCAGAAATAACCTGTGCGTTCGAACTGCACTTTGTCACCAACGCTTGCCGACGCTAAGCAGGGCTCGGCGCAGCAGTCGGTCAAGACCTCGAGCGACTTGGGATTGAGGTTGTCCAGGTAAGTGTCAGTTTCGTTGGTGACGTTGTCGGGGTCGGACTCGGTGAAAAGCTCGTTGTACAGGCGTACTTCCGCCTTTACCGCATGTCGAGCTGACACCCAGTGAATAGTCGACTTGACCTTGCGCCCGTCCGGGGCGTTACCGCCACGGGTTTCCGGGTCATACGTGCAATGCACCTCGATGACTTCGCCGGCGTCGTTTTTGACAAAATCGGTGCAGGTGACGAAGTAGCCATAGCGCAACCGCACCTCGCGACCGGGTGACAGCCGGAAATATTTGCGCGGCGGATCTTCGCGGAAATCGTCCTGCTCGATGTAGAGCTCACGTGAGAACGGGACCTGGCGTTTGCCGGCATCGGCATCCTCGGGATTGTTGACTGCCTCCATCTCTTCGACGAGGTCCTCGGGGTAGTTGTCGATCACCAATTTTAAGGGATGCAGCACTGCCATGCGTCGCGCTGCACGCTTGTTGAGATCTTCGCGCAGGCAGTACTCGAGCAGCCCCATTTCTATGACGTTTTCGCGTTTGGTAACGCCGATGCGTTCACAGAAGGTGCGCACGGACTCCGGCGTGTAGCCGCGTCGGCGCAGACCGCAGATTGTCGGCATGCGCGGGTCGTCCCAGCCATTGACGTGGTTTCCGGTTACGAGCTGGATCAGACGGCGTTTGCTCAGTACGGTGTGTGTCAGATTGAGCCTGGCGAACTCAGTCTGTTCCGGGTGGTAGATGCCCAGTGCTTCGAGATACCAGTTGTACAGCGGCCGATGATCCTCGAACTCGAGCGTGCACAACGAATGCGTCACCTTCTCGGTCGAATCGCTCTGGCCGTGTGTGAAATCGTACATCGGATAGATGCACCACTTATCACCCGTGCGGTGATGCGCGGCATGCAGGATGCGATACATCACAGGGTCACGGAGGTTGAGATTCGGCGCGGCCATATCGACTTTGGCACGCAGTACCCTGCTGCCGTCGGGAAATTCGCCGGCACGCATGCGCTCGAAAAGGTCCAGGTTTTCTTCTGTCGAGCGATCACGGTGCGGGCTGTTCTTGCCAGGTGTGGTCAGGGTGCCGCGGAATTCGCGATGTTCGTCTGCGGTCAAATCGCAGACGAAGGCCTTGCCGTTTTTGATCAGTTGTACGGCCCAGTCGTGGAGTTGATCGAAATAGTCGGAGGCGTAGTATTCGCGATCGGCCCAATCCCAGCCAAGCCAGCGGACGTCTTCCTTGATGGCCTCAACGTACTCAGTCTCTTCCTTGACGGGGTTGGTGTCGTCAAATCGCAGGTTGCAGGAGCCGCCGAACTCGGCGGCAACACCGAAGTTGAGGCAGATACTCTTGGCGTGGCCGATGTGCAGGTAGCCGTTTGGCTCCGGAGGAAATCGCGTAACGACGCGGCCGTCCCATTTGCTGGTGCTCAGATCCTCGGCAACCATGGCGCGAATGAAATCGACAGATTCAGTTTCGGTACTCATATAAAGAATCCACCTGTAAGGTCCAGCAGCAATAAATGACAGGACGGAAGGAAAGATGGTCGGGGTGAGAGGATTCGAACCTCCGACTTCTGCGTCCCGAACGCAGCGCTCTAACCAGACTGAGCCACACCCCGAAGAGGTGAAAACGCAGGTCTTACGGTAGAATCAATTCCGACAAATTCAAGGTTGCGGTACCCCAGCATTTTAGCGGGTCTACCGTAGATGACGACGGTTAAGCATCATAGTTCGATACGGTCGAAGTGGCGCGGCACTTTGAAATTGTGCTGCAGCAGGAACATTTCCATCCAGTCCCGGAGCTGTCTCCAGACCGCGGCATCGTAGCTTGGATAGGCGACCGCCGGATTGACGGCGCATTCGCGCATCTGCTCGACTTGCCGGCGGATCGCCGGTTGGTCGTCGAAGCTGGGGAGATTGCCGGATTCCTGCAGCAGGATAAAGGTGGTGCCCAGCACGACCGGCAGGCAGGCAACAGGTGTGGCCGTGTTCAAGCGACGAAAGGCCGTGGCGAGTGCCGCATGCAGCTTTGGCATAGGATCTTCCAGGCCGCTGTTGTCGAGTACCAGCCGGCTGAGCCAGCCGGCCGCCTGATAGTGTGCGGCGTTGCGCGGGATGTGGCTGTAAGGATCGAGGCACTCCGCTTCGCGAACGGTGTGCAGGTCGCTCCGGGCGGCCGGGCGATAGACCACACGGATCAGACGGAAGAGGTCGACGGCGGGGAAGCGGCGTTTGCCGGTCTGCAGCGCGCCGCGCAGGATGAAATGCTGCTGGCCATTGTCCGACAGCGTGGCGATGATCAGACTGCTTTCTGAGTAGGGCGTCTTGCGAAGCACATGTGCCTCAACCGTACTGAATTCGCTCAAACCGGCCCGCCCCTGCTCAGGCCAGACCCAGAAAGCCCATGATCTTCGGCGAGTACCTGACGATTACCGGCGAGAACACGACGCAGACCATGCTCATCAGCTTGATCAAAATATTCAGCGACGGGCCGGAGGTGTCCTTGAAGGGATCACCGACAGTGTCACCGACGACGCAGGCCTTGTGGACGTCCGAGTTCTTACCGCCGAGATTGCCCTTTTCGACATACTTCTTGGCGTTGTCCCAGGCGCCGCCGGCGTTGTTCAGCATGCACGCAAAGGAGAAACCGGTTGCCAATGCGCCGGCGAGGACGCCCATGACGCCGGCCACGCCGAGCACGAGACCGATGACTACCGGCGCGACGATTGCCAGCAGCGACGGCACGATCATTTCCTTCTGCGCTGCGCGCGTCGAGATGGCCACGCAACGAGCGTAGTCCGGCTTTTCAGTGCCGTCCATGATGCCAGGATGCTCCCTGAACTGGCGGCGCACCTCGTCGACCATGGCACCGGCAGCGCGACCGACTGCTTTCATCGTCATAGCGCAGAAAACGAAGGCGAGCATGCCTCCGAGGAACAGGCCACAGATGAGCAGCGGGTTCATCAGGCTGAGATTGTAGTAATCGACGTAGTAATCCAGGTTGGTGACGGTGTTGGCGTCAATGAGGCCTTCCTTTTTGACCCAGAAATCGAGGCCCATGATATAGGCGGCCAGAAGCGCCAGCGCGGTGAGTGCCGCCGAACCGATGGCAAAGCCCTTGCCGATCGCTGCGGTGGTGTTGCCGAGCATGTCCAGAGCGTCGGTGCGCTCGCGCACCTCAGCCGGCAGTCCGGCCATTTCGGCGTTGCCGCCGGCGTTGTCGGCGATCGGGCCATAGGCGTCGGTCGCCAGGGTGATGCCCAGGGTCGAGAGCATGCCGACAGCGGCGAAACCGATACCGTACAGTCCGCTGGCGACCGCAGCAGGGCCCAATGTCTCCGTGTCGAAACCGCCGTTGCAGCCGAAGGAGGTGAGGATGGCTATGACGATGATGACGACCGGCGGCCAGGCGGAGTACATGCCGACCGCCATACCGTCGATGATTGTTGTCGCCGGGCCGGCTTCCGCCTGCTTGGCGATGCCCTGGGTCGGGGCGTAGGAGTCCGACGTGAAATATCCTGTCGTCCAGCCGATGGCGCTGCCGGCGATCAACCCGGTCGTGATGGCGCCGAAGATGCCCCAAGGAATCCAGCCGATTCCGGCGAGCACGCCGGAAGCAATGATAATGAGGCCGGTAGCACTCCAGGTGCCGGTGTCGAGGGCATGCAGCAGGGTCTTCATCGATGAATCATCTTTGCACCGGACAAGCAGCACGCCGATGATGGAGATGATGATCCCGATCGCCGCGATCGCCATCGGTGCGACGACAGCAGGTTCCCCGCTGAAGCGCATGCCTAACGGTAACGCCGCTCCGAGTGCCGCGGTTGCCAGGATCGAACCGCAGTACGATTCGTAGAGGTCGGCGCCCATGCCGGCAACGTCGCCGACGTTGTCACCGACATTGTCGGCGATCGTGGCGGGATTGCGGGGGTCGTCCTCGGGGATGCCCGCTTCCACTTTGCCGACGAGATCGGCGCCAACGTCGGCGGCTTTCGTAAAAATACCGCCGCCGACGCGTGCGAACAGTGCCTGCAGCGAGGCGCCGATGCCGTAGGTCAGCATGATCGCTGTGATTTCCTGCCAGCGGTTGCTCATGCTGAAGCCTTCGGGCAGCAGGAAGCCTATCAAGCCCTCTTGGCCTGGGGCGACATGCGCAGAGGTGAAGACAAAAGTCGAAAGGACCCAGTACATCGTGACGATGTTGAGCAGACCGAAGCCGACAACGACCAGGCCCATGACGGCACCGGAACGGAAGGCGACCTGCAGGCCGGCGTTCAGACTCTGGCTGCAACCCTGTGCGGTACGCGAAGAGGCGAGCGTCGCGGTCTGCATGCCAAGCCAGCCGCACAATCCGGAAAAGACAGCACCGAAGAGGAAGGCGACCGGCACGAGCGGGCTTTGCAGTCCCAGCGTGACCATGAGCACGAACAGCGCGACGACCACGACAACCACAATTGTCACCACGCGTGTCTGGCTGCGGAGGTAGGCTTTGGCACCGTCGCGTACGTGCTGAGCGATTTCACGCATGATCTCTGTTCCGGGGTCGGCCTTCATCATCTTCTTGAAAAAGATGAGGGCCGCCAGCAACGCCAACAGGCCTGACACCGGGATCAGCCACGTCAAGTTCAGGATCTGCTCCATCGGCAGCTTGTCCGTGTCTGCTGTTAGCTTTTCAACTGGGGCCACAAGGTTAATGGCTGTGTCTGCAACTGCCTCCGTGTTGTCCTGGGCGAAGGTGCTGATACTTGCGAACATAGCGGTTATGCCGAGAGAAATACGGTATAACATGGGTTGTTGAATCCCTTGATTTGTGGTCTTGTGGGAAGTTTCGGATGAAAATAAGCGGACCGGTAAATCTGGGTGGAATCGAGTGCGCTTGTGCTTGTAAAAGTGGTTCAAAAAACTCGAAACGCATAATATGACGTGAGCTTCTATGGATGCAATGAAAGCAGTAACAATTTGTCAACAGTTTGTGGTCGTCGGTATTCTGCCAGCATTAAACGTATGCCTGTCGCCAGTATCGTTCAGATGTCTCTTCTGGATTCGCCGCATCCTTAGTTCGTGGTAGATTGTTTTCTCTTTCGCACCTGATGACAACGGAATACATTCTTGCATGGCCGAACCTTTCAATTCCCGACCATTCCGGCACTGCTGACCCTGAGCGGTTCATCACTCGGCGGTGTCAATCCCAGGCACGCGCTCGAATACAACCTATGCATTGAGAAAAATCTTGTGCTGGCGCTTGCGTTCATGCGCCTGCCCAGTTGATTCCTTATGTTTGCTCTTACCTGGCATCTGATTCTCGCTGCATGCTCCCTTCTGCTGGCGCGACGGCTCCGTTCTGAAACGACGTGGCCCCGGCTCGCTCTCGACGCGCTGATCCTGTTCTACGCCATCATGGTTGCGACAGTTACCGTACTCGGCGCTCTCTCGATCTTACGACCAGGCCTGATCACAGTTGTGTTGTTGATTATTCTCATTGCGACGGTGGCGTGTACACGACCGGATCGCATGCGTTGGCCGCGTGTGAGTGCGTTACCGCCGGTACCTGCGATTCTCTGCGCGGCCGTGGTCTGCGTCTATGCCGTGACGCTGTATCTCCAGAGCTTTCTGC
>DPYP01000022.1:5812-9967 GCA_003545375.1 Lentisphaeria bacterium | reverse complement strand
AGACACCCATCCCCGACGGGATGGTCCATGGCCGGGTGTATGACACGGACCTTTACGACGAGGAAAACCCCACCGGGGCAGTCGGTCAGATCAGTTACGAGGAATTCTGGGGGCGCTTGCGCGAGTTCCTCGATGAAATGCTGCCGGTGGCCGAAGAAGCCGGGGTGAAAATGGCGCTGCACCCAGAGGATCCGCCGATGCCGACGCTGCGTGGGACGCCACGGTTGGTGCACGGGCCGGACCATTTCCAGCAACTGCTCGACTTGAATCCGAGCGAGAGCAACACGATGTTGTTCTGCGTCGGCACGCTGGCGGAGATGGCGGATGGGGATATTTACGAAATGGTGGACCGGTACAGCCGGACCGGCAGAATTGGCTTCGTTCATCTGCGTAACGTCCGCGGCCGGGTGCCGCACTACGATGAAGTCTTTATCGATGAAGGCGATGTCGACATGATCCGCGTTCTGCGCATTCTGAAACAGAACGGATTCGACGGCATCATCACCCCCGACCACACGCCGCAGATGAGTTGCGGGGGGTGGCACGCGGGCAAGGCGCATGCGCTGGGATGGATCAGGGCAGCGCTGATGGCGATTGAAGGGGAGGGGTGAACTACCCCAACACCCCAACACCCCAACACCCAACTACCCCAAAACCCAATCATGATCGAGATCACCTGTGGTACTCCCACAAGACAAGTCGAGGAGGCGGTGCTGTTCGCCTTCGACGACGTCAGCTTACCCTTCCGCCGCAACCTGAGCATGCACCTGATCCATGGCAAGTCGATGATTCACGGAGAGCCGGGCGCGGAGAAGACGCCGATCGTCCTGGCCAAAGGGCCGCCGGGTTCCCACGACGAAGGGCTGCAATACTACGGCACTACGATCCGCGTCGGCGACGAGTTCAGGATGTGGTACATGGGCCGATGGGGCAAGGATCCGGCTATGGCAAACAACGAAGGCTACGACGGACGACTCTGCTACGCCGTGAGCCGCGACGGCATCAACTGGGAAAAACCGTCCCTCGGCCTGGTGGAATATAATGAGTCGACGGACAACAATATCGTCGAGTTTCCCCCCGAGGTGGATTATTATGCCGGCGCTGTCCTCTACGAGCCCGACGATCCGGACCCGAACCGGCGGTTCAAGCTCAATTTCGAAGATCACAACCTCGACAACCACATGTGCGTGGCCTACAGCCCGGACGGCCTGCAATGGACGCCCAGCCCGAACAATCCGGTCGGACCCCGGTTCGAGCAGGCGGGGCTCATCCGCTGGAACGGCTGCTACTATGTCAACGGTCAGGGGCCGGGGCATCCCGGCAAGTCTCGCAAGCTGCTCACCTACGCCTCTTACGACTTCGAGCATTGGAGCGAGGCGAGCGTGCACAGCCTGAAGCGCAGCGATCTGATCGAAGGCCCCAGCACCGAGGACCGCACACGCACCGGCGAGGAGGTCCACCTGGGCGCGGCTCTCCACGATCGGGGCAATGTGATTCTTGGCATCTACGGCCAGTGGCACGGCCACCCATCGAGCGACCGGCGCTATGTGACCATGGACCTGGGACTGGTGATCAGTCACGATGCCATGCACTTTCAGGAACCGATTCCGAACTTCCGGTTCATCCCCGGCCGCGAGGAGCTGGACTCGACCATCGGCTTCGGTCCGGCGTTGATGCAGGGCCAGGGCATGGAGAATGTCGGCGACAAGACGCTCTACTGGTATTCTCTCTGGCGTTCTGATGGGCAGGTGCGGTTGGCCACCTGGGAGCGCGACCGATTCGGCTATGTCACGCCCCATGAGTCGCGCGAAGAGGCGCTGGTTATCACCTGTCCGCTGCAGCCGGCGGGCCCGGGCGCCAGGGTGTTTCTCAACATCTCGGGCCTCGGCGACTATGCCGCGGTGCGAGTCGAGGTGCTCGATCTCGAGTTCAGACCGGTGGACGGTTATGCCGGTGCCGACGCAGCGCTGGTACGCGAGTCGGGCATGCGTGTGCCGGTGCTTTGGCACGATGCCGAAACCTTGCCCGCTACCGGCCTCCCGCTGCGTCTGTCGGTCAGATTTGGCCCGGTCGGACCCGACTGCACCCGGCCGGAAGACATCAGACTCCATGCTCTCTATGTGCAGGAAGCGTGACCGATGGATATCGACAATAGGTGGATAGGTGGATGGGTAGTGCCAAACAGCCAATGAATTCCGGAAAACCCAACGACTGGCTCGGGTACGACATCGCCCCCGGCGAATTGACAACGCCGTTACGACCCGCGATGTGGGGCAATGGCCAACTCGAACTGATGGCCGAGCTTGGCCGACCTTGTGTCCACCAGGTGATCTGTTTCGGTTTCGGGGCAGACGGCCTGTGCTATGCCCCGTCACCCGGCGGATCGAAAGGAGGCAGTGTCGGTGCAGAGGAGCATCTGGTACCCGCGATTTACGATGCCGACACTGGCAAAAAGTATTTTCTGAGTGCGGGGGTGCCATTGGCGGAAGGACAGGCCACAGTCACGTTTCGACCGGACCGGCAGACCTGGCGCTACACGTTCGACGATATTGTTGTCGAAGTCTCACTCATACTGCCACGGGTGCAGCCGGGGTACCTGTTCAAGGTGCAGATCGAGCCTCAAGTGGCGGGGCAGTCGCGGAAATGGATAATTTGCCACGAGCTGCGCGGGTTCCACGGCAATTGGTTGCAGGCGACCGAGGCCGAGTATCAGCTTGCCGGCAGCAGGGCATGGTGCAAGAGCCCAAAGAACGGACATGGCGAAGCCATCGGGGCAACTGCCGATGCGCAGGTGGTGAATCTGGGCTTGGACGCGCAGCTCGCGAATGACATAATGGTGAAGAGTTTGGTGGAAGGGGCGGGGAATGGTCAGGCTACTCAAGTCTACCTGGCGCGAGCCTTCGGCAACACGCCACAAGAGGCGAAAGAGAATCTTGCGAAACTGCTCGATTCACCTGAGCAGTTGGAACGGGAGTCCGTAGATTGGTGGAACCAATACCTCAATGAAGTCCCGCACTTGGAAACACCGGATGAATCATTCTCGAAGAACTTCCTCTGGTCGTGGGCGAACTTCCGGATGAACCGAATTGACCTCCCGCGGGGCAAGGTGCCGGCCGGCCTGTTTTATTCCAATAACGTGGATCTCAAAGTAAAGCCGATGATTTGTGGCGGCGGCGACCAGGGAGCAGGGGAAGCAATTCAGCTGCTGCACGATGCAAATCCGGCTCACGAACTCCTGCTGTTTTTGCTCCGTGAGACACGCAAACAAGGCATTCTCAGCCCCGGATTCTGGGGCGACGATGAATTGCCGGGCGGGAAAACACAGTTGCTCGGGTCTTTTTCCGGACTCGCCTACAAGTATGTACTGACGACCGGTGACCTGAAGTTGTTGCACGAGGATATCGGCGGTATCACGTTTCTGGAGCGGCTGGAGGGAGCGCTTGAAGCGCAATTGCCTTACCAAGATGAGGAAACCGGACTCTTCTGGACTGGCGACGACGTGACGGCTTGTTACGGCGCCGGTGGCTTGGGTGGCGGTGAGGGAATGAATAGCATTCGAGGCCAGGGCTCCGAGGTGTTTTTCTGCAACCACAGTTCGGCGATGTACGGTACGTTCCTTGTATTTGCCGACATCGAGGAACTGGTGGGAAACGACGAGAAAAGCTTGAGATACCGCCGGATGGCGGAGGACGTCCACAAGGCAATTCAAACGCATCTCTGGAATGAGGAGCTCGGGTTCTTCTGTGATCTGCGCCGGGACGGATCGTTCACCGACTACCAGGGCATAAGCGGCTTCTGGACGGGGCTGGTCGCCAATCAGTTCTACCGTCCCGGCGGCGCGGCGACACCGGAGCAGGCCGAGAAGCTGGCCGCCTGGTGCAGTCACCCGGATTTCGTCAGCGACTTCGGAATGGTTTCTTTAGCCCGCAGCAATCCATACTACGAGCCCGACAGCTATAAGGGGTTCGCTGGCGGGTTTGATATGCATTGGACGAATCAGGTGCCCGCCGGTCTCTACGCCCACGGATGTTACGAGGAGGCCGACCGCCAAATGTTTAAGCTCTTCCGCCGTTTGGGGGAAAACGCCGGGTTGGGTCCTCGCTACCGGGGCGAGTGTTACCACGCAGATACCGGCGAGATCCTTCCCTGGCGTTT
>DPYP01000022.1:0-5417 GCA_003545375.1 Lentisphaeria bacterium | reverse complement strand
AAAGATGCCTTGACCGTGTACGTCAACTCGCCGTGGCCGTGGGTGAAACTTTCGAATTTGAGAATCCGCAAGTCGCTGCTGGACCTGGAACTGACGGCGGATGGCACGTTGATCGCTATTGTTAATGGTACAGAGACGGCGAGAAGTGACGATGGGAAGTTTGTGCTTCCGTGGGAATTGTTTGACTGACTCGATGTCGACAGTTACGCACTGAGCTCCAACGGTGACCCGGGCGAAGCGCGATAAATTCAAACTTGAGTAACAAGGAGGATCCACCAGTGACACGGATAGGACGAATTGCTGTTTTCTTGATCGTTATCGGGGCTGTGGCTGCCGGCGCAGTCGCGGCTGCTGACCTGCCCAGAGTCATCCAAGCCGTGAGGATCAAGACGGCGCCCGACATCGATGGCAGACTGGATGATGCCTGCTGGAAAGAAGCCCGGGAGATTACCGGCTTTCAGCACTACCGCACACCTGATCTGGCGCTGTTGCAGACGTACGGCTATGTCTGCTACGACGATACGCACCTGTATGTCGGCATGAAGTGCTTGATCCCGAAGGGTACGAAGCCGGCCGGCGAGATGCTGCCCCACGATGATGGAGCCATCTTCGGTGCCAAGGACCTCGTTGAGATCATGCTGGATCCGGGGCGTACGCAAAGCGAATACTACCAGCTCGTGATCAACGCCTATGGGGCAACCTTCGACACTAGCAGGTCCGTTGGCGGAACCGGCTATGACGAAGCCTGGGATGGCGATTGGATAGGAAAGTCTCACATCGACGAAGGCTATTGGTCCGCCGAGCTGGCCGTGCCCTATCACAATCTCGGCATAACCCCGGAGGTCGGATCAACGTGGGGGATCAACCTGTGCCGGGAAGATGGAGACGGCGAGATTCTTTCCTCGATCGGTGTGGGCGGCGACTTCAACGTGGCCGAAAAATTCGCGGTTCTCGAGGGTCTTGATGCGGACTTTCGGAAATACTTCTTCGGGATCGATCCGAGCGTTGTGGTTTACGAACCCACGCCGGAAACGCCCGGGCCGGTGCTCAATATGCGGGTCACGAACATGACCGGCAAGCAGCGAAAGGTGAGAATTGACCTGCACCGTGCCGCGCAGAACGGGGAAATGACGGTGGAATCCAATGTCTTCACCTTCTCCAAAGAGCAATCGATTCTGCTCCCACTGGAGCCGCTCGAAATCGATCCGCTGGCAATGGTGAGAGCGGGTCTCAGCTCAACCCGGTTCGAGCCCAGGACAAAAAAGGTCGTGGTGACCGATCCTGAAACCGGCACAATCCTGGCGCTCACCGTTGTCAGAAAGCAGTTGACCTGGATTTACAAGGCGATGCGGCTGGCAGTGGACGACGCCTGGCCGGAGTTGGTCTCACCGGCAAAGGACGCCGATATTTCCATCGCAGTTCACATTGATCTTCCGGAACAGCATCGTGCAAAGGGCACGCTCGCGGTGACCCTCACATCCCGAAGCACTGGTGAAGTCGTGATAACGGAAGCGTTCCACGCACCGGCCAAGGCAACCGAGATGACGATCCGCAGCGGCCAGCTGCCGTGGGACGCTTACGATGTGCGGGCGGCGTTCGCGGATGACAATGGCCGCGAGATGGCTGTGTCGAAGGCCCTCGCCGTCGTGCTGCCCACCGGCAAACAGCGCATCCGTCGACTCAATAATGTGACCTGCGACCTGGGGAGTCCCAACCAGCCTGGGCCTGGTGATCAGTCTGAAATCGAGTTCATGAATCCCCGAGACGGCTGGTGCCTGTTCCGGATTTCCGGTGATGCGGGCGTCAAGCTCGATGCCGAGGAACAACCGCTGGCCGTATCGAAGGCGGGCGAGAAACCAGCGGAGATCATGCGACACCTCCCAGCGGGCCGGCATTCACTTCGCATTGACGGCGTTCCCGAAGCATTCGTTGTCCGTTCGATACCCGAACTGTTCAGTCATGAATTGCTCGGCGCTCCAATCGATCAACTGAACATGCCGGCCTATGATTTTATTGAACAATATGTCATTCCCCATCTCAACACATTCGCGATCGGCGGGGATCACGTGACGCATCCGCTCGTCCGGAAATGGCAGCCAAGCGGCCGGCGATTTTTCCCTGGCACGCTTCTCCCGCACTTCCGGGCCACGAAGCCGTTGACCGTCGAGGATTTGGTGAAGTTCATATCCGGCACGTCTGGATTCGTCAGCCCGCTTTGCAGCGGCATCATTGGCGACGAGTTTATGAACTCCGAGCCGGTTGACATCATCTATGCGGACGCTATGCGAAGAATCACCGCAGTCCCCGAGTTCAAGGACAAGCAGTTTTACGGGTATGCAAGCCATCTCTACGGCGGTCCGGAGGGCAGAGAACTGGTGCAGACCTTCGTTGACACAGGTTCGACAATCGCCTGGAAGCGCTACTTGATCACGCAGCCCGACGAGCCCGCGGCCCGGAAATTTCTCCACGAGGAACTCGTGCTGAAAGCACGCCAGTATCGCGAGCTCTGTCCGGGGTCGTTGGAGCAAATCACCGTCTGCTTCGGATACTTCTCGGCGCCCGCTAGAGCTATGATGCAAGCGCGGCCATGGGTGGACTACAAGAGTTACCTGGATATGCAGGTCAACATTGTCGCCAACGATCCAGCGTTTCTAGGGACCAAAGGGTTGATGTCATACCATTCCAGCTACGCCGACGAGGAAATCATCCGCTGGATGCCGCTACTCTTTCGCCATTATGGCATTGAAGGCAAGACCGAGCGATTCACCAATGCCCCCTACGAATCACCTCATTTGATGAACGGCGATTTCGTTGATGCAATGAACGGCTGGTCGGTGGAACCGGCGGAAAAGGACAGCATCCGGGCTGTCGTCCGTCTGGGCTTCGGCGCCCTTCAGGAACGCGTCGCCGGTACCGGTGACACCGCCCTCCTGATGGTCAGAAGTGCGGAACAACCGAACGTCGTGACCCAGGAAATAAAGAACCTGCAGCCAGGCAGCCTGTACGCCTTTCGCATGTTCTCGGGCGACTTCAAAGACATGTCCCGGGAGGAAAAGCATGCAGTCAACATCGGGCTGGACAACGTGACCATGATTCCCGATGGATCTTACACGCCGGTTCTCCGCTACCAATTTGGCGTGAGTCCGCTCTCAGAAAAAACCAACTTCTGGATGAACTATTATTCCCTTGTGTTTCGGGCAAAGGATACCACGGCGAAGCTGACTATTTCGGACTGGGCAAATGAGAAGGAGCCGGGCGGCCCGATCGGGCAGCAGCTCATGTTTAATTTTGTCCAGGTGCAGCCGTATTATCCGATGGACGAATAATGGACAAAGCAAACCGAACCAACGACGGCCTCTCTTACAGCATCGTCCCCAATGAACTGACAACACCGCTGCTGCCGGCGATGTGGGGCAACGGGCAACTCGAGCTTTTCGCCAACCTCGATCGCCCCTGTGTGAGTGAAGTGGTCTGTTTCGGTTTCGGCACGGACGCTCTTTGGTACGGGCCGGGACTGGACCCACGGGCCAGGGTTAGAGGCGGCGAGCAGCATCTGCTGCCGGCGGTGTACGACGCCGATACCGGCAGGAAATACTTGCTGTATGCAAGGGAATCATCGGGCGCACGGTCTTCGATCGTGACCTTCAAGCCGGACCGACAGATCTGGCGTTACGAGTTTGACGACCTGACCATTGATATCTCGCTGCTGCTTCCCCGCGTGCGCCCCGGGTACCTGCTCAAGCTCGAGCTGATCCCCGGCGACAATAATACGTCCCGTCGCTGGTTTGTTTACCATGAGCTGCGGGCATTCCAGGGGAATCTGATGCAAGCGACCGAGGCCGACTACGAGCTCGCGAGCGGCACGGTGTGGTGGAAAAGCCACAAAAGCGGACACCCGGAAGCCATCGGTTCGTCGTGCGACGCTGAGGCGATTAATCTTGGTCAGGATGGACCGTGGGCCACCAACATAATGGCACAGGTCGTTGTCGAGCGGGATGGTCAGGGGGAGCCGGACATTGTGTATTTCGCCAGAGCGTTCGGCGATACACTACAATGTGCCAGGGACGGGCTTGCTGAAATGCTGGCAACACCGGAAAAGCTGGAGGCCGAAACGGAAGCGTGGTGGAAGCAGTACCTCGACGAAGTGCCGTGCCTGGACGCGCCGGATGAAACATTCTGCGAAACCTTTCTCTGGTCCTGGGCCAACTTTCGGATGAACCGCATTGATGTCCCGATCGGCAAGTGCCCGGCGGGAATCTGCCCTTCCAACAATGTTTCCTTGAAGCTCGGCCCCGTTGCCAGCGGCGACAACCAATTGCAGGAAGCACTTCAATTGTGGCACGACCCGCTGCCGGCCCGCGACATGATGCTGTATTGGCTGCGTGAGACACGCAAATCCGGCCTTATCAGCCCGGGTCTTCGGCATGGCGTCGACAGCCCGGGCAATTATGTCAGCGATACGGCCTGGTTTTGCGGCCTTCTGCACAAATACCTGTTGGCCACTGGCGATCTGGCTTTGCTCGACGAGGATGTCGGCGGAAAGAGCGTCTTGCAGCGGTTGGAGGAATCTGTTGAAGCGCAACTGTCGTTTTGCGATAAGCAAACCGGGTTAATCCCACATGCGGCCGAGCACAGCCGGTTCGAAGGTGAGACGCCAACTGGTAAACCCAGCGGCCTGGGGGCGCTTTCAGAAGCGCAGACCCGTTTTCGCGGCGGCGCCGGCGCTTTTTACAGCGACACAAGTGCGACGGTATACGGCGGATTGCTTGCCCTCGCGGAGATCGAAGGGTTGGCGCAGAACAGCGAGCACAGTGACCGCTATCGTCAGTTTGCCGAGGTGCTGCACGCGGCGATTCAAAAACACCTTTGGAACGAGGACATTGGGTTCTTCTGTGACCTTCGGCCGGATGGTTCCTGCAGCGATTACGTGGGCAAGGATGGCTTCATAACGGGACTTTTTGCCAATCCTGTCCATCGTCCGGGTGGCGTTGCCACCAAAGCGCAGGCTGAAAAGCTGGCGGAATGGTGCAATCATCCCGACTTTGTCAGCGAGTTTGGGGTGCTCTCCCTGGCGCGCAGCAGTCCTTATTTCGACCCGATGAATTGGAAAGGGCGTAACAGCGGCTTCAACTTCTACCCGACCAATCAGCTCCCGGCCGGTCTTTACGCCCATGGCTGTTATGAAGAAGGCCACCGCCAATTGTTCAAGCAGTTCCGGCGACATGGAGAGAACGGCGGTTTGGGTCCCCGTTATCGCGGTGAATCCAATGACGGCGACACCGGCGAAATCCTGCCCTGGCGCTTCAACAACTACCCGAGCAACCTGCATGCGCTGACTTCGGTGATTGAAGGCGTTTTCGGCATCCGCCTGACCAACACCGCGTTGACGGTGCACGTCAACTCCCCGTGGCCGTGGG
>DPYP01000519.1:19857-23147 GCA_003545375.1 Lentisphaeria bacterium | reverse complement strand
GATCACTGCGAGATCGATCAACGCCGTAGCCAGGTATGACGTGCAAATATTCGGGGCCGAGCGGAAATCTGTTCTGAAATCGCTGCAGTCGATGGCGCCGGAACTTGGATTCGTGGCGATGGACGGCAAGGCGATCATCGGGTTTTGCCTGGGCAGGGCAGGGGAAAACTTTACGCAAATCGGCCCGGTGGTAGCCGATTCGCCAACCGTTGCCGCGGCGCTGCTCTATCAAGCTCTCGCACAATGCCGGGGGCAGGATGTGATCATCGACAGCCTTGACCGGCAGGCGGCGTTCAACGGGGTTTTAGCGGAACTCGGCTTTCAGGTGCAGCGCCCGTTCATCCGCATGTGCAAGGGCAAGCTGAAGCACCCGGGTGTTCCGCAGATGCAGTTCGCCATCGCGGGACCCGAGGTGGGATAGAATGTGTTTGCAGCGCTGCGCAATATGAACGCATACTCGCACAGGACAGTTCGCTGTCTTGAGGCGTGGGCTTAGGTGAGCGGCAGGGTGCTTACCGTTGTTGCAGGCGCCAGCGCAGGTGCTCGGCCAGCTTTACATTTCCCTCTGCAGTCGCCAGTTCGATTGCCTTCTGGTACTGGGCAACCCCGTCGTTCGGCATATTCTGGATGAAGAAGGCGTCGCCCAGATTCACCCGGCTATGGGCGTTGTTCGGTTGCAGTTCGATCGATTTTTTCAGGTGAACGATCGCGGCAGGATCACGCTTTTGGTTGAGCAAGGCCCCGAGAAGGCGCAGCCATTCGGGGTTCTCGGGTGAGAGCCGCACCGCTTCGAGAAAATGCTGGCGAGCCCGATCGAACTGTTGCAGATAGACCAATGAATTGCCCAGCAGGGCGTGCGCGTGGGACGACCCGGGATTGATCCGAAGCGCCTCGTTGCATTGCTGTGCCGTCTGGGCAAATTGTTCGGAACGGACGAGGGCCTCCGCCAGTTCAATGCGCCACTCGTAGACGTCCGGTGCGAGTTCGACGGCTTTTCTCAGTGCCGTCGCGGCCTCCTCGTTCTTTTCCTGGTACCGCAGAATAGTGGCGAGCTGTCCGTAGACACCCGCCCCGCCCCGCTGATGCTCGGCTGCATCGCGGAGATAGAGAGCGGCATTGTCGAAAATCCTCTGTCTATTCTCAGCACGCTCCGATCGCAGCAGGAAAAGTTGTGCCAGGTGTTCCATGCTCATGTGCTGCGGCGACTCGAGCCAGCGGGCTTCGAACGGAACGGACAGCCTTCGGCGCTGCCGTACGTCGGCGCTGAGCAGTTTGACATCCTCCAGCAGCGTGTCGACATCGACCGTCCCGCGATAAACCGCCATGATCCGCCCTTTGTCATCGACCAGGAAGCTGGTCGGCACCGCCAGTGGCACGACGCGTGCGAAGATATGGTCGTTGACTGTCTGCAGGCCGTCCAGCGACGCGCCATCGATCAGACCCACCTCGAAGGGGAACTGCAGCTTGTCGAGCAAGCGCCAGGCATTCGCCGTCTCGGCCTGCTTTCTTTCATCGATGCTGTCGACGCTCAGGGCGATGATGTTCAGCCCGGTGTTTTTCAGCTGCTGTTGTTGCCGGGTCCACTGCTTCAATTCGCGGTGGCAGGGCGCGCACCAGCTGGCCCAGAGGTTGACCAGCGTCGGGCCCTTGTTGCGGAAGTTCAGAGATACTTGCGCACCTTTTCGATCCCGGTAGCTGATATGGGGCAGCAGCGGTCCGGACGCCAGAAACGTGCGCCCCGCACTGGTCGCCGGCTTGCCGTCAAGGATAGTGGGCGTAAGGGGCGTCGACCCGGGCGGGCGCGTCCACCGACGGGCTTCGCCGGTGCCCTGAGTAACATGGTACTGACGGTCGGGCTGCAGACCGGTGAACGTCTCGGGCTCGCCGCCGGGCCAGCGGACAGTCACCTTCTCGATCGAGGTACTGCTGCCCAGCCCAAAGTGCAGCCACTTGCTGGATTGGGCGAGAAAGCCCTCTCCGGCGCGCAGGGTCCGGATCAAAGGTTTCGCCGCGTCGCCACCCAAGTGGACCTTGACCCTGGCGCCGATGGCGTCCCGATTACACGTCTTACCTTCCAGGCGAATCGCCAGGAAGTGGTTCCCCGTAGGCACGTCGTTGCGCATGTACCGGAGCTGCGGCGCCGTGCGATTGCGCAGCCATAAATCGAGGTCCCCGTCGTGATCCCAGTCGACGAAGGCGGCGCCGCGGCCGTCGTCGGAAAAATCGAGGCCGCTGATCGGGGAGATATCCGCGAACCGACCATTCTGCATGTTGAGGAAGACGCAGTGCCGCTCGTAGCCGCTCATCGAGCGGCCCTCCTCCTGCATGCGCACAACCTCGAAGTTAACCGCCCGGTAGGCCTCTTCCTCCCCCGCACGGTTTGGTACTTGCGACACGACCTGCCGCCAAAAAAAACTTCACAAATCCTTCGTGTCGGGAGCGGACAGGTTGCCGTTGGTCACCAGAATATCGGCCCAGCCGTTGTTGTTGAGGTCGCAGAATAGAGAGGACCACGCCCACCGGCCCATCGTCACCCCCGCATCGACACTCACGTCGGTAAAGGTGCTGTCGCCGTTGTTGGCAAAGAGGGTGTTACCCCGCGCCAGGCGTTGGAAGGATTTGCGGGCGAAAGGGGACAGGTCGCGCGTGAATTGATCCTGCGTAACGATCCGGTTGCCGGCGTTCGAGTACATGTTGCTGATGTAAACGTCCATCAGGCCGTCGCGGTTGTAGTCGCCCCACGTGACCGACATGCCGGAGGCGATGTCCTCGACATCCGCCGTTGCGGCGACATCGACAAACCTGCCGTTGTCGTTGCGATACAGGCAGTTGCGGCCGAAATCGTTGGCCAGATAGAGATCCTGATCGCCGTCATTGTCATAATCCTCCCAGGCGGCGGCGAAGGTGAAGCGACTGTTGTTGGCATCCAGCCCGGTCTCGACAGTGACGTCGGTGAATTCGAAGTCGCCGTCGTTGCGCAGCAGGAAGTTTCTGGCACCGTTATTGGCGTCGTAATAAGGAATCGGCAGTGCGGCGCGATCCGATTCGGCGGCGTTGGGGTTGTAGCGGCCGGCAAAGAGATCGAGGTCGCCGTCCTCGTCGTAGTCGGCCGCGCAAAGGGCAAAGGCCATCCCGGCGCTGGTGATGTGCGAAGCCTGCTCGAAATGTCCCGTGCCGTCATTGGCGAGGATAACCACCCCGGCGCGCGTGCCGATCGCCAGGTCCTGGTCGCCGTCGTTGTCGAGGTCGACGAACAGGGCGGAGACGGTTGTATCGG
Source organism: Lentisphaeria bacterium (assembly GCA_003545375.1). GTDB lineage: Bacteria > Verrucomicrobiota > Lentisphaeria > JABSQK01 > CAJWLW01 > CAJWLW01. The sequence goes on along the minus strand of DPYP01000519.1, from coordinate 19,870 downwards.
CGAAATTGACGCC
>DPYP01000519.1:19224-19469 GCA_003545375.1 Lentisphaeria bacterium | reverse complement strand
CCGCCGGCCTCGCAGAGGTACAGGTCGTCCAGGCCGTCGCCGTTCGCGTCGCCGATTGCCAGGCCGGAGTAGCCGGCAATATGCTGGCCATGGGCCCGCTCGAGCCTGCCGATCCAATGAAACGTGCCGTGCATCACCTGTTCCCGGAAAAAGTCATTGCCGCCGATCGCTGCCTCGGTACAGTCTGCGAACAGCGGTGTTTGCGGAGTTCGCAGAATCGTCTCCTGGTAATCGACCAGGCCGAT
>DPYP01000519.1:18598-18839 GCA_003545375.1 Lentisphaeria bacterium | reverse complement strand
GCCGAGCCCCGGGCCCGGATCGACACATGCTGCCGCGTGGTGGCCCGGTCAGGGTCCTGCTCGACCCGGAAGATCTTGATATCGACCTGCAGTTCCCCGGCCCCGGCGAACGGCTCCCGAAGCCGGCCAAGGGCCGCGGCAAGGCCGTCGACCCCGTGATGGGTGTCGAGGCCCTTGGCAGGATCCAGCGGGTTCTCGGCGGCAAGAACCGTCAGGACTTCGTCGCCATAGCGTTCCTGCA
>DPYP01000519.1:4985-18209 GCA_003545375.1 Lentisphaeria bacterium | reverse complement strand
TCGATGGAATGGGACTGCTCGAGCAGGCTGCCCAGTATCTTTAATTGCGCTTTTGCCGCCTTGCTGAACACCTCCGTGTGCCAGCCGTCGTCGGCGGGATCGTCGGTGAAGAGCGAGTCGATCGGACGGCCGTCGATGGTGGCGGTGATCGTCTCGGGTTCGCCCGGGGTGGTGGTTGCCGCCGTCACGGCGGTGGGATTTGCGGCAGATTCCGGATTCCGACAGCCGTGCCGCAGGCTGAAAAACAGGCCGAGCAGCATGATGATCGACACCATAATCCAGCAGCGATGCGCTTTGGCCTGGCGGATAATCAACGGGTGTACCCTCGGTTGTGCATGGGATGCCGGGTCGTTCCGGCAGCGTGTCTACCATAGTCTTCGCAAATATTTTCGCGAATACAACCGGCTTTTTTCATCACACTCTTAACGGCTGCTCTTCGTTGAATGAAGTTGCAGTGTCGGGAAGCGATGAAGAGGAGCGATTCGGCGTGAGTGTCCGTACGCAAAAAAAAGCCCGGAGATCGTTGGATCTCCGGGCTTTTTGAGTTGTGCGGAATAAGGCCCCTTACTCAGTGGCCTTGCTGTCGTAGATGGCCTGGACCTGGTCGTTGATGTATCCCATGCAGGTCGCGAAAGCGCCCGGGATCGGATCGCAGATGTTGCCGCCGGAACCGACGATCGCGACCGTGGCGATCGCATCGACGGAACCCTGGAAATCGGAGACCGTGGAAGGCGGATTGGCCAGCAGTAGTGCGCAGGCGAGATCGAAGGTGGCAACGGAGAGCGTCTCACAGTCGATACACGGAGCGGCTGCGCCGGTATCGCCCTGCTTACCCTGCGGACCCTGGCCGCCGTCTGCGCCGTTGGCACCGGCCGCACCGACTGAACCGGCTGAACCGGCTTTACCCTGCGGCCCCTGCGGGCCGGGAGTCAGTTGGATGTTGTCGAGCGCTTCCTGCAGCGCATCTAACCGATACGAGGTGTAATCAATTCCGGCCACTTCGTCGACGAGTGCCGGGTCGGTCATTACGTAAGCCGAGCCGACATCGACAGATGTTCCTGCGGTGTCGGTTTCAGCCCTGCCATCTGCGGCTACTGAGAAGGTACCGTGAGTCTCCGGATAAGGATCAACGATTTTGCCGTTCTCGTCCATGGTAAAACGCACGTACATAACGTCACCATGGTTGCCCGGTCCTTGAAAGTGCCGCCAAAGGCCGCCGGCCTCGCCACCATTTTGCGGCCACATAGCAGTGGCGGCGTGATCGCCGTCTCCTACCCATCCGCCCATCGTGACACCGCCTGGCCATTTATGCACAAGGCCCACCAAACTAGTTCCGGAACCTGCGAAGCCGTAATGAACTTGAGGCGGTGTGATGTTCAAGGTGTTGGTGCCTTCGCCGTTGCCGCCCCACGTCGGCTGAATGTTCTGGATATTGCCGCTGCCGTCGACGTCGAACGTCACTGCATTGGCAAAATGAGCCCACTTTCCGAACCAACCATATGAGCCGACCGGTACATCTGCGGTCTTACTCGGGGCGTAATCCCATGGCGCCCATGGCCCCGCTACCCACGCTCCGCCATCGGACACTAGCCAGGGGCTGTTGGCGTCGTCAGAGTTGATCGTGATGTTGAAGGCACTTGCCTGGATGCCCAAAACCAGGGCTCCAATTACTGTGATTGCTATTAATGTCTTTTTCATGCTACATGTCCTTTCGTTTTTTTTGTCTGATATGAGAAACCCCTTATAGGCTCCTTGTTCTCGTTTCGTTGATTTTTAAGCAGGTTCCTTACGGAGTGTCCTTATCGCCTGGCGATCGCGACCTGAATCATTTGCTGTCGTAGATAGCCTGGGCTTGATCGTTGATGTAATCCATACAGGTTGCAGCACCGCCGGGGATCGGCTCGCAGATGTTGCTGCCGGAACCGACAACCGCGACCGTGGCGAGCGCATCGACGGAGCTCTGAAAATCGGAGACCGTGGTCGCCGGACTGGCTGCCAGCTGTATGCAGGCGAGATTGAAGGCGGCATCGGAGATCGCCTGACAGTCGACACACGGAGCGTTCGCGCCGTCCGCGCCAGCCTTACCCTGCGGGCCCTGGCTGCCGTCTGAACCGTTGGCACCGTCCGCACCGGCCTTGCCCTGCGCACCCTGATCACCTGCCGGGCCGGGAGTCAGTTCGACGTTGTCGATCTGGCTCTGCAGATCGGCGACAGCAGTGTTGATCGCGGCGATCACGGTCGCAGAAATCGGGGACTGTTCGTCGACGAGGCTAGGCGCGCCAATGACGTAAGATCCGCCGCACTCAAGGCCGCCGTCGTCGGTGTCCAGTGTAGCCTTTCCTGAGCTGTCTATTGCAAATTTTCCTGCAGTCTCCGGTTGGATATCATAAACTTCGGCGTTTTCGTTCATGCGGAAACTCAAGTAGTGGATCTCGCCTGCGGGGGGGTCGGGGGCGTCATTATGCCGCCAGGTATAAGATCTACCGGTGTATACAGGCCATATGGACGTTTCGACGTGATCGCCGTTACTATCCCACCCCTTATGTCCAGGCCCATTAAGCCCGACAAGACTGGTGCGTGTATTTCCAAAGAAGCCGTAATGAACTTCCGGCCCGGTGATGTTCAACGTGCTGGTGCCTGCGCCGTTGGCGCCCCATGACGGCTGAATGTTCTGGATCAAGCCGCTGCCGTCGACGTCAAACGTCACTGCATTATGATACTGAGCCCACTTCCCGGTCCAATTGTATGAGCCGGTCGGTACATCTATCGAAAGGCCATTATTTGTACCCCAAGGAAGCCAAGGGTGACCCCCTGGTAGGGTCGTGCCGGGTAAAGCGTAACATGCCCAAGGGTTGTTGTCTGCATCAGCGCTGATAGTGACGTTGAACCCACTTGCCGGGATTGCCAAAGCCAGGGCTCCGATTACTGTGATTGCGGTTAACATTTTTTTCATAGCATGCACCTCGTTATGTTGTTGTCCAGATTTTTTTGGATTTTTCACTGTGAAGAATTCGAGAATTTTCGCGGTTTCCTTATGGAGTGGCCTTGCTGTCGTAGATAGCCTGGGCCTGATCGTTGATGTAATCCATGCAGGTTGCGGCATCGCCGGGGAACGGCTCGCAGATGTTGCCGCCGGAACCGACAACCGAGACCGTGGCGATCGCATTGACGGAGCTCTGGAAATCGGAGACCGTGGTCGCCGGACTGGCTGCCAGTTGTATGCAGGCGAGATCGAAGGCGGCATCGGAGATCGTCTGACAGTCGACACACGGAGCGTCCGCACCGTCCGCGCCGCCCTTGCCCTGCGGGCCCTGGCTGCCGTCTGAACCGTTGGCACCGTCCGCACCGGCCTTGCCCTGCGCACCCTGATCACCTGCCGGGCCGGGAGTCAGTTCGACGTTTGCGATCTGGGCCTCCAGGTCGGCGATCGCCGCGTTGAGCGCAGTGATGACGGCCGCATCCATCCCGGCCTGTTCTTCGACGAGCTCGGGGTCGCCCTGGACGTAAGAGCCGCCGATTTCGATCGGCTGTCCGGTAGTGTCGATAGTGGCCCTGCCTGTGCCGTCTATTGCAAAAGTACCGCCAGTCTCCGGTTGGAAATCATGTACCTTGCCTTCGCTGTTCATGGCGAAGCTCAAGTAATGGATCTCGGGTTGGCCGGCTGGACAACACGCTCCCGAGTGCCGCCAGGTATAGGGCCGACCGCCTTCTTTCGGCCATATGCCCGTAGTGACGTTATCGGCACCAACCCATCCGTAATGCCCAGGTCCATTAAGGCCCACGAGACTTTGGCTGCTGCCAAAGAAGCCGTATGCCACTTCCGCCCCGGTGATGTTCAACGTGCTGGTGCCTTCGCCGTTGCCGCCCCACGACGGCTGAATGTTCTGGACCAAGCCGCTGCCGTCGACGTCAAACGTCACTGCATTTTGAAAATGAGCCCACTTTCCGGTCCAATTGTATGAGCCGGTCGGTACATCTGCCGTCTGAACCTCGGCTGCACCCCAAGGAAGCCAAGGATGACCGCCTGGTAGGGACGTGCCGGGTTGACCGTAACATGCCCAGGGGGCGTTGTCGCTATTTGAGGCGATCGTGACGTTGAACGCACTTGCCGGGGTCGCCAGAGCCAAGGCTCCGACAGCTACTGTGATTGCGGTTAGTATCTTTTTCATTGCGTTCACCTTTCCATGGTTATTGTTCTGAGATTTTGGAAGCGTATTCCGTGCGAGATTCGCGAATTTTCGCGGTCCCCCACCTCAATCGTTAGTAATTGTAGGAAAATCATTTGGGAATTGCAAGACTTTTTTTCGGCAAATTTTGGGCGTATGAAATCCAATGTCTGTGAGGCTCGCTATTACGGGTAAAGGTCGTGGAACTTTTGAGGTGCGCCTGGCGCGTGTATCAATTCAAGTCCACACCTATCCTGCTTATATCGCAGTCAAAGCGGTCGTGAGGCTATTTGCGGTGCGTCCGGCGCGTATCAATCCAAGTCCACGAGGATCTCTATATCGGCGCGGTCGCGGAGCCCCTTGAGGTGCGCCCGGCGGGCCCACTCGAGTTTGGCCGCTGCAACCTGATCGTGGAAGGCGCCTTTACCCCCTTCGTTGAGGAATGACCGGGTGACCAATATCTGCCAGGATCGCAATTCGTCATCGGTCAGCTCTTCCGGGAGGATTTCCTGCTTCGCCGCATTCAGGTGCCGGCGCAGAGCGTCGGTGTCTTCAGCGCTGCTGCCCATCACCGTCCGCATGACTGCCTCGTAGTATGCATCGAGTTCCTCATCGGTCACTTCGATGTTTTCGGCAGTCAACCCGTGCGCCTCGTAATACGCTTGGACCAGGGCGGGATCCACAATAGCATTTCGCGATGCGACCACGTCAGCGAGGATGCCGATCGTCTGGGTGGATTCTGCCAGCAGCGCGACGGTTTCCGGGTCCTTGTCGAATCTTTTTTCCTGCGCTTCGGCGGCCAGCACCTGTCCCTTCAAATTCAACACCAGCATCACATCCGCAGTGCTGTCCATCATCTGGCTGCTGATACTGTCCCACCCGGGCATGTTGCCCAACAGCACGTTTTTCCCGTTAACAGTCAGCACGGCGTCCGCCAGAAGTTCTTCGACCAGCTCCGTATCGGCAGCCAGTTCGGCGGGGTCGACGTCACGCGCTTTTGCTTCGCTGGCCAGCACCAGTTCGGTGATCTTGTCGCAGAGCGGTGCGCCCTGGTCTGCTTTACCCCGCTTACCCCCTTGCATGGCAGTCGTTGACTCCAACGCCTGATCAATCAATGCCGAAGGTATGGCGTCACCGTTGACGGTAATCCGGGTGTCTGCCATCAGCGTTTTCAGCCAATCGCCATACGCCGTTGCCTTGCGCAGACGTGTCACAACGCTGCGTGCCTCCTGCCGGTGGAACTTGGGGTTTACCTTGGCGAAATAGTCCGCCTGCTCGATCAGGCAGGCATCGATTTCTGCCTTTGTTACCGTCACCTCCTTTTCGAGGTCGGAACGAAGCTTCTTCTCGTAAATCATGCCGAGCATGGTTGACTTCCGCTGTTTCTCCTGTGCCAGCATCCGTTTGAACTGCGGCCCCTTGCTCTCGGGCTTCTCGACGCCTTCCGTCTCGGCTTGCTGCGCGATCAATCGGAGATCGATAGCAATTTGGAGCGGGCGGATGATGCCGGTTTTGTCGAGAATGAGATTACTCTCGTAGATCGGCGAGCCGTTTACCCTGGCCAACGGGTCGACCGGATCGTCCTGGGCCAGGGCGCCACCGCCACAGATCCAGCACACGAGGCCGATTGCAAGGATGTCAGGGAAAAATCTTGTTGTGCGCATGGTGTCGACTCCGATTATAGAGCATTGCATTGTTAGTGTAAGGGGGGAGAGTTGAATCCCGTCGTGAAAGTACGCTGAATCCATGCCAGATCAAGTGTAACCGCGAGATGCGGGATACCCGAACGCGATAAAATATTGGGAGGTTCGCAATTCTGGTTGGGATTTGGTAAGTTGGCTGTGAGTTCGTGGACTTGTCGAATGATCGAGATCGGGTGATGAAATGAAGACGACAGTGACAGCTGAAGAGATTTCCCGGTATCGAGACCAGGGCTATCTGATCATCGAGGATTTGTTGTCGCCGGAAGAGCTGGAGGCCTTGAAGGGAGCTGTCACGACTACAGTCGACCAGATGGGGAATCGTAAGCTGGTTGGCGAGGGCAACGAACAATTTCAATATGACCGGGAGGAAAATCCCGACACGACCTTCCTGCAGAAAATCAACCTATGGAAGAGTAATGACACGGTTTCAGCATTCGTGCGGAATCCTGAGGTCGGCAGAATGGTGTGTGACCTTGCCGGCGTCGACAGCGTCCGGCTGTGGCACGATCAGACCCTGCAGAAGCTGCCCTGGGCCAATCCGACGTCCTGGCACCTGGACGTACCCAACTGGTCGTTCCATTCCCGTGATGTTCTTTCGATCTGGATCGCGCTGAGTGACTCAACGGTTACGAACGGCTGCATGTGGTTCGTGCCCGGCACCCATAAGACCGCGGAGTTCGAACGGAATGCGGAATTCAGCACGCAGGTCGGTGCCCTGTTCGATATTTACCCGGAATGGCACGGGCTCGATGCGGTGCCGATTGAGTTGAAGGCCGGCTCGGCCAGTATCCACAACGGTTTACTCGCTCATGGCGCCGGGGTGAATATGACGCAGAACCCCAGGCAGGCGATGGTTGCCATCTACATGCCGGACGGCGTCACCTTCAACGGCATCCAAAATATTCTTTCCGCTGAGCAAATGGAAGCCCTCAAGGTGGGTGACCGGTTCAATGATGATGAGCAGAATCCAGTGGTCTGGTCGAGGGAATGAAGGGGCCGTCATCATTGGGAATGATTCCGGTGTGATATCGCTTGTACGTTAACTATGGCATTGATCGCCTATGCTACGTTAGTTTTTTCAGTTGATGCCGGATCGAAATGGAAGCCTGTACAGTGGACAACATGCAGACTGCGCTCGCCGAATTGGGTGTTCATGCCAACACTCTTACGGAAGAGGAAAAGACGATCCTCGAAGAGCAGAGTTTTCTGCTTCTGGAAAATCTGATGGATGATGTGTGGCTCGAGGATGTTCGGAACAGTTACGAAGCCCTGATGGAAGAAAAATACGGACCGTTTCGGCCCGAGACTGTCGGCAAACCCGCCGCAGACGGTGCCAGCAGGCACTTCAATGCGGGCACTCGCAGGTGGTTCGATATGGTCAGTGAAGGTGAGGTCTTCGAGCGGATGTACACGCATCCCAAAGTACTTGCCGCTGTTCAGCACATCTTGAAAGCCGACTTCAAACTGCATTCGGTAAACGGACGCGATGCCCTGCCGGGCATGGGAGAACAAGCACTCCATACCGACACCAGCGCCCGAAATCCCGATGAACCGTACAAGTTGGTCAACTCCGCCTGGCTCCTCGACGCCTTTACCGAAGAATCCGGCCCAACGCGGATCGTGCCCGGCACGCACAACCTGAAGGGGGAGCCGAAGGACTATGTCAATCCGCAGGACGACCACCCGGAACAGCGGTTGGTCCATGCTTCCGCCGGATCCGTTTTCATTTTTAACTGTCATCTCTGGCACAGCGGGACCAAGAACCGCAGTGCCTCATTGAGGCGGGCTATCCACTGTGCGTATGGCAGGCGTGATTACGATCAGCAGCCCTGCCAGAAAGAACGTATTCGTAAATCCACCTACGACCGGCTCTTACCGGCAGCCCGGTATCTGCTGGATGTGTAGGACGTTGGGACTACAAGAGCGGGAGGATATGTTAGGACAAGTCGTGAGATGCGACAGGCCGCTGCGGCCTGTTGAGGCGTGCTGTTCCAAAATATGTTTTTCTGATACCTGACACCTGAACTTTTCCTTGGATTGTGAAAAACCCAGTTCGATATAATCTGCGCGTCCCGTTCAACTCGACGTTCAGCGTTGCCGAAGAAGAAGCCACGTTGGAGGTCCTGCGGCGCGGCGACATCGATGAGGCGCTGTTCTTTTTGCCGAATCTCGAGGAACGCTCGTCCGGCCTGCAGACGCTTGCCGAATGCCAGCGCTGTGCGGACCGGTTGGCGCCGATCTTCGAGCGGTTGCGTGGTGAGGGGATCGTACCGTCGATCAATATGTGGTGGACGGTGTCCTTCAGCGATTTTCCCGGCTTGCCGCGGGATCACCGGGAGAAGTTCGACTTTCGCTGGGCGGTGCGACAGGACGGTCACGAGAGCCGCACCGTTGCTTGTCCGCAGGACCAGGCATGGCGGCAACATACCCGTGAGATGTACGCCATTTTTGCACGACTGAATCCGGCGCGCATGTGGATCGACGACGACATGCGCATGACCTTGCGCGCCGACCTGCATGATGCCTGCTTCTGCGACGTGTGCCTGGAAGAGATGAGTCGCCGTATCGGGCGTACTATTGCGCGCAGCGAACTTGTCCCCGCCATCATGGCGGACCCGCCAAACGCCGTGCGCGACAACTGGCTGGAGTTTCTCGACGACCTGTGTCACGACAATGTTCGTGGCCTGGCCGATGCGGTTCGCGAGGCGAACCCGGAGACACAGACGTGCCTGATGCATTCGATGCTGGAAATCCACAATGCCGAAGGGCGGCGCTGGGATCGCCTGATTGATGCGCTTGGCGGAAGCGAGCCCTGGTGTCGGCCGCCGATCGGCCCGTACTATGACGCGACACCGATCACCTATTGCTCATCTCTGAACAGCTGTCGCCTGGCGCTGGCTGTCATCCCCGGCCACGTCAAGATGGCGCCGGAGATCGAGAATTATCCGCAGTCGCGATTCATGACATCGCCCCGCGGCGTCAAGATGAGCCTTGTATTCGCGCAACTGTTCGGCATGGGAGCGGCCACCGTTTCGGCCTATCGCTACGCCGGCCGTCTCGATCTCGAGATCCAGCGGCATGACGCCTGGAGCGGCATGCTGCACGACGTAAAGCCGTATCTTCAGAGTATCGCCGAGCTCGGCGTCGAGCGGCATCAGTTCCAGGGCGTCTCGATGTTCCATCATGGACAGGTCTGTCGCCATACGCGCGACGTCGCCGATGAGCCGAAACCTATTTTCCTGTACCGCCGCCGGCCGCTCGACGATGCCCTGCCGCTGCTTGGCTTCGCGACTTGTTACGATGCCGCGGACGTGACCGTTTTTGCGGGGGAACACCTCGCCTGCCTGAACGAAACGGAACGGCACGAGGTTTTCGGTCGCGGCGTGCTTCTGGACGGGCGTGCCGCCGAGACGCTGCTGCTGTCCGGCGACGGCGCCCTTGCTGGCCTGAAAAGCGCTGCCGGTGAGTCGGGTGCATCGTTCGAGACTATCGAAGATGCTGCCTTCGGCGGCTTGGTAGGTGACCCGATCAACCTTCGCTGGGAAAGCACCGCCCGGCAGTTCGACTGGCTCGATGGCGCGCGGACCGTGTCGCTCGTTCGGGGTTACGACGACCGTGAGACCGGGCACGGAATCGTGTTGTACGAGAACGGACTCGGCGGGCGCGTCGCGGTCATTCCGTACGACAGCCAGGCCGAGATCGGCACGCTGGGCCTGACATACGAGTCGATGTGTACACCGGGTTTCCTGTCGTTTCCACGCCAGGCGCAGCTCAAGGCGGTACTCGAGTGGCTGAACCGCGGGCCGCTGCCACTGTTCGTCCCGGACGCGCCGTCCGTCTATCCGCTGCTGATCCGGCAGGAAAAGCGGCTGATCGCGAGCGTGACGAACCTGATGACCGATCCCGTATCGAATTTGAGCCTGGAACTGGCCGTGCCGGGTATCGTCCCGGTGTCGGCGCGGCACCTGCAGCAGGATGGCACATGGGCGGATGCGGCGGACCTCAGTATTGATACTGTCGAAGGCGGGGCGGTCACGGTGCGCACATCGATTACCGCCGAGCGTCTCGAGCCGGTTGTTCTGGTGTTGGACAGTTGAGCCGACATCCACGAACTTCAAATCGAGATGATTTCAGAGTTTTCGGCGCTTCTCGGCGGGCACAATTATCTGTGCCTTGACTCTGTGCAAAGCGAAACCTATGTTGGGCGTCCTTTCTCGTTCCCGGCACCTTTTTCCATGGTGGAATCCGATGTCTGAAAGCACTGACACAACGGCCGATCAGGCCGCGCGGCGCAAGTTCTGGACAGAGCATATGGAGCGCAGTTACGAGCTGCTGCAGTCCATGACAAGGTACCCGGCGGAAGAATGCGGCGAGGGGCTTGCCTCTATTCCTGACGCCGCCGAGGAAGCCGGGATCGAAATGCTTTTTTCCACCAGCAAGATAGCCGGTGACCTCGACAGAATCCTCTATATTCGCAGCGGCCTCATCCCCGACCTGATGGCAATCGCCCGGGACATGCGTGAACGCGGCTGGCTGTTGAAGATAGAAGACGGTTTTCGCACGCTGGATATGCAAACGCAACTGGGACGCAAGCCGGCGGTCTTCGACATGATCGTGCGTACCTGTCAGTGGGAGCTCGGTGGTGAGCCGCCGCCCCTGGACCTGATCTTTCGGCGCTCAACCTGCCTGGTCGCAAACTATCCGAATCGTGGCACCCACACGATGGGCGCAGCCGTGGATATATCGGTGTTCAGCCTGGAAGACGGCAGCGAGATATCGCGCGGGAAATCATATCTGGAGATGAGCGAGTACACGCCGATGGATTCGCCCTTTGTCAGCCCTGCAGAGCAGGAAAACCGCAAAGCGATCACGGCGCTGATGGAGCGCCACGGTTTCCTGCATTATCCCGGTGAATTCTGGCATTACAACAAAGGCGACCCCCTCTATCATTTCATGGCTGAAACAGGCCGCCCGGCGCAGTACAACTGTGTGCATTGGGACGCCCGAACCAATGCTGTCACCCCTTATGAAGACGTTACATCCCCGCTGACGCCGCCCGACGAAATGGCGAAATATCTGGCGCAAGCCCTGGGACGCCTGGCGGAGGAGCCATGAGATGTTTCAGGTGTCAGATGGGCAGAGTTGCCGGGCGGATCGTTCGGTATATCTTTGTTGCCCGCTGACACCTGACACCTTGACATCTGAAACCTGAAACCTGAAACCTGCGCTGGCCCCGCATGGCGGGGCCGACTGCCCGCCGAATGGCGGGAGCGACCAAAGGAAGCGTCAAACCTGAAACCCGAAGCTCGCTGATGACCTACCCCCCCTCTCCCTTGGACCTCGACTCGCCGCTGGTATCGGCCTATTGCCGGAAAACGGCAGGTTCGGCGCGATTGGCCGACGACGCCCGCAGTGTGTTCCCCAGCGGTATTACCCACGACGCCCGCTACATAGAGCCGCATGGAATTTATGTGACGCGCACCGAGGGTGCACACAAGTGGGATGTTGACGGCAACGAGTATGTCGATTACTCGGGCGGCCACGGGGCCTTGCTGCTGGGGCACAATCATCCGGTCGTCATCGCGGCAGTCCGGGAGCAGTTGAGCAAAGGCACCCACTATGGCGCCAACCACGAGCTGGAGATTGAGTGGGGCGAGTTGATCCAGAAAATGGTGCCCTGCGCCGAACGCGTGCGCCTGACCAATACGGGGACCGAGACGACGATGCTGGGTTTGCGCCTGGCGCGGGCTTTTACAGGACGTGAAAAAATCCTGCGCATCAAGGGCCATTTTCACGGTTGGCACGACTATGCTTCGGCCGGCTTTATCTCACACTTCGATGGCACGCCTGCTCGCGGCGTACCCGCCGGCACCAACGACAGCGTTCTACTGACAGCGGTCAACGATCTGGCAGCCGCGGAGCAGGTTTTCGCCGCCCACGCCGACATCGCCGCCGTTATTCTGGAACCCACCGGCTCGACCTGGGGGCAAGTGCCGACGACGCAGGAATTCATCGAGGGTCTGCGACGGCTTGCCAGCCAGTACGGTACGATGCTGATCTTCGATGAAGTGATCAGCGGCTTTCGTTGCGCGCCCGGCGGTGCCCAGGAAGCTCTTGGGGTGACACCTGACCTGGCGATCCTGGGCAAGATTGTTTCCGGCGGCTTGACCGGCGCGGCGGTTGTCGGCCGAAAAGATGTCCTGGATGTTCTGGACTTCCGTGTGGCAGGGGAAAGCGGCGATGAGAAGGTTTTTCACATGGGCACCTTCAATGCTGCGCCCACGACTGCCGCTGCCGGCGTTGCGGCCCTCGAGTTGATCCGCTCAACCGACGCCTGCCGGCAGGCGATTGCGTATGGTGAAAAACTCATCGATGCGCTCAATGAAATGTTCGCCGGGGAAAGTGTGAGCTGGATCTCGTACGGCACCTATGGCGGCTTCCACGTTTTTCTCAATCCGGAGAACATAAGCACCACTCGCCAGCGTATCGAAGCGGCTGAACACAGCCATGACATGCTCAAGGCGCCGGTGGCCCCGGCGCTTCGCATGAAACTGCGAATCGGTGTCCTGCTGCATGGTGTGGACATCCAGGGTTGGCCCGGCGCCCCCGTCACCGCAGTCCACAGCGATTCAGACCTGGACCATACCGTCGAGGCGTTTCGCCAGACGATCAGACTGTTGCGCGAGGAAGGCGATCTGGATTGAGAAAAGTTTGTTGGTGGTTTCCTTAATGTGTATATTGAAACCGTTACAGTTGTGCTATTGCTAACGCTTAAGTGAGAGCTTTGTCATAACCGCTTGCCCAACATCATTTGGATCGCAACAGGCGCGGTGTTGCGTCGGGCCGAAACGCTTTACGCTCATTGAGCTTTTAGTCGTCATCGTGGTGATTATGATCCTTGCCTCCATGCTGATGCCGGCGCTTCAGCATTCCAAGGGTGTTGCCAAACGTGTGGCGTGCATGAGCAACATCCGGCAACTGGCGATGGCTGCGGGCGGCATCTATACCACTGACAACGACAGGATCGTTATACCGGCGGTCCTGAAAGGGCCCACGTCGCGGGCGAACACTGGGCCGGCGATTCGAGACCAGGGACAGTATGCCGTTCATACTCCCATGGGTTACTCGGTGTCGTGGCTGGAAGAGATCGAAGACAAGACGATCGATCTGTCCACTATGCCGGAGGAGACGAATCCACTCGGATATTGCCCCGGAGATGAGATCTACGGCGGCCCTTCGCCGACTGGAGATAGGTATTACAGCAACAAAACCGGTTGGTGGTGTGGCATTTACCGACGCCAACCGTCCTATTCACTAAATTATTTTTTTACCAACGCCAAAGGCAACGGGGCTCA
>DPYP01000519.1:3611-4609 GCA_003545375.1 Lentisphaeria bacterium | reverse complement strand
GGGAGAAAGTACTGGTTTGCGAAACACACTACACGTCGGTGGCCGGTGCCGCGTGGGAATTCGCCAATACCTGGCCGGGTTGCAACTATGGACGGGGGCCGTTTCCGATGACCAAGGATCCCTATGTCTCATATGCTGATACCGGTGCCATCAGCTATGCGCGCCACGACGGTCTCGGCTTCAATGTTTCCTTCGCTGATTTGCATTCCGAATTTATTGAAAGCCCCGCCGCGTCGCACTCGCCATGGAGAAACCCCGTCTCGGCCGACGATATCGCCGAAATGAAAGGTATGTGGGAGGTCGAGTATGACGGCTACGAGCTAAGGGTCGGCTACTAACGGCCACTTCGCAAAGACGTTGTAGTGAGTAGCATCGGCCACCGCCGTTCGTCTCCTTCTTCATCGCGTCGGTAGTGGATTTAGACAGGAGTGAATTAAGAAAATTACGAAGGAGAGGATCAAGCGGATGTTACGATATTTGAATTGAGAAAAGTTTGGTGATGGTTTCCTTAATGTGTATATTGAAAGCGTTTACAGCCGTGCAATTGCTAACGTTTAAGTGAGAGCTTTGTCATAACCGCTTGCCCAACATCATTTGGATCGCAACAGGGGCGGTGTTGCGTCGGGCCGAAACGCTTTACGCTCATTGAGCTTTTAGTCGTCATCGTGGTCATCATGATCCTTGCCGCCATGCTGATGCCGGCGCTTCAGCATGCAAAGAGTGTTGCGAAACGCGTGGCGTGCATGAGCAACATTCGGCAACTGGCAATGGCTGCGGGCGGCATCTATACCACTGACAACGACAGGATCGTCGTGCCGGCAGTCCTGAAAGGNNGTGATGGTTTCCTTAATGTGTATAGTGAGACCGTGTGCAATCGTGCAATTCCTGTCGCGAAATTGGAGGGCTTTGCCATGATTACCTTCTCAACATCATCTGGATCGCAACAGGTGCGGTGTCGGGTCGGGCCGAAACGTTTTACGCTCATTGAGCTTTTAGTC
>DPYP01000519.1:3143-3426 GCA_003545375.1 Lentisphaeria bacterium | reverse complement strand
GCCGGCGATTCGAGACCAGGGACAGTATGCCGTTCATACTGCCATGGGTTACTCGGTGACGTGGCTGGAAGAGATCGAAGACAAGACGATCGATCTGTCCACTACGCCGCAGGAGACGAATCCACTCGGGTATTGCCCCGGGGACGAGACCTACGGCGGTCTGCATCCGAATGGGTTACAAATGGCTTACAGTAATAAAACCGGTTGGTGGTGTGGCATTTACCGACGACAGGCGTCCTATGCGCTGAATTATTTTTTTACCAACGCCAAGGGTAACGGGCCT
>DPYP01000519.1:0-2755 GCA_003545375.1 Lentisphaeria bacterium | reverse complement strand
GGGAGAAAGTACTGCTTTGCGAAACACACTACACGGCGGTGGCCGGTGCCAAGTGGGAATTCGCCAACACCTGGCCGGGCTGCAACTATGAACGGGGGCCGTATCCGATGATCAATGAACCCCAGATCCAATGGATGCCGACGGGTGCCATCAGCATTCCGCGCCACGACGGTCTCGGCTTCAATGTTGCCTTCGCTGATTTGCACTCCGAATTTATCGAAAGCACTACCGCGTCGCACTCGCCATGGAAAAAACCCGTCTCGGCCGACGATATCGCCGAAATGGAACGGTTGTGGATGGTCGAGTATGACGGCTACGAGAACAGGATCGGCCACTAACGGCCACTTCGCAAAGACGCTGTAGTGAGTAGTATTGGCCACCGCCGTACGTCTCCTTCTTCATCGCGTCGGTAGTGGATTGACAGGAGTGGATGAAGAGAATTACGAAGGGAAGATTAAGAGGGAGATTACGATATTTGAATTGACAAAAGCTTGTCGAAGTGGTCGCTTAATATGTATAGTGAAATAGTTTACAGTCGTGCAATTGCTATTGCGTAATTGGAGGGCTTTGTCATAATAGCCTCCCGAACATCATTTGGATCGCAACAGTTGCGGTGTTGCGGCGGGCCGAAGCGCTTTACACTCATTGAGTTGTTAGTCGTCATCGTGGTCATCATGATCCTTGCCGCCATGCTGATGCCGGCGCTTCAGCATGCCAAGGGGGTTGCGAAACGTGTGGCGTGCATGAGCAACATCCGGCAGTTGGCTATAGCTGCGGGGGGTATCTATCCCAACGACAACGACAGGATCGTCGTGCCGGCGGTCCTGAAAGGGCCGACGACGCGCGACCATATGCCGGCGATTCATGACCAGGGATACTATGCCGTTCATAGTGGCATGGGTTACTCGGTGAGTTGGCTGGAAGAGATCGAAGACAAGACGATCGATCTGTCCACTACGCCGGAGGAGCTGAATCCACTTGGGTATTGCCCCGGAGATGAGATCTACGGCGGCCCTTCGCCGACTGGAAGTAGGTATTACAGCAACAAAACTGGTTGGTGGTGTGGCATTTACCGACGACAGGCGTCCTATTCACTAAATTATTTTTTTACCAACGCCAAGGGTAACGGGCCTTATACAGAAAACAGGGAACTTAACTACATAAGAATCAACCGAGCCGAGAACCCCGGGGAGAAAGTACTGGTTTGCGAAACGCACTACACCGCGGTTTCCGGTGCCTTTTGGGAATTCGCCACTACCTGGCCGGGTAATCTCTATGGACGGGGGCCTCCTGCGATGACCAAGGAACCCTTTGTCCCATGGATGCCGACGGGGGCCATCAGCTATGTGCGCCACGACGGTCTCGGCTTCAATGTTTCCTTCGCCGATTTGCATTCCGAATTCATCGAAAGCCCAGCCGCGGTGCACTCGCCATGGAGAAACCCCGTCTCGGCCGCCGATGTCGCCGAAATGGAACGTATGTGGATGGTCGAGTATGACGGCCACGAGCTAAGGGTCCACTAACGGCCACTTCGCAAAGACGCTGTAGTGAGTAGTATTGGCCACCGCCGTTCGTCGTACTCTTGCTCTCTTCTTTTAATCCCACTCGTAATCTCGCGTCTTGGCCATACTCTTAATCGGCCGTCTTAATCGTGGGGCCGGAGCGATTAAGCGTACGAAATCGGAGTCGATTATGTCCAGGCGCAAACGACGAAGATCGAAGCTGCCCGTGTTCGTGACTGCGGGGCTCGTGACCGTAGCGCTGGTCGGTTGGCTGATTCTAAGGCAATCGGCCGGGGATGCGCTTCCGGCGCCGGAGCGCAGGGGACAGCAGGCAGATTCCGGGACGCCGTCCAGAAAAAGCATCACGGAAAGCGACGTACGTCGATTTTGTTCGACCTGCCATGTATTCGCGGAGCCGTCGTTGATGCCGAAAATCGTGTGGCCTGCAGTGGTCGACCGGATGTATCGGTTTGTCGGCGCGCAGTTGCCTGAGCTCGCGCGCTCAGGTGCCATGCCCGACCGCCGTGCTGTCGAAGCCTGGTTTGTCAGATTGGCGCCCGAGGAACTTCCGCCGCCGGCGATCAAGCCTGAGGGGCCACCGTCGAGGGTCCGTTTTGCGCGCCACGATTTTGGCGGCAAGTCATCTGTGCATGGCGTCTCGCAAACCACTTTCATCCGTCGCTCCAGCCAGTTGCCCGATGTCCTGGTCGCCGATTTGCGGGCCGGAAATATAAGTGTGTTCCAGGTCACAGGCCCGACACCCGGACGGCAGGTGCTGGCGAACATCAGTGCCCCGGCGCGCGTCGAGCCCGTCGACCTGGATAGGGATGGTCACGGCGATTTTGTCGTCGCCAACCTCGGCAGGTTCGAGCCGTCGAATGAGCGGATCGGTCAGGTTGTGTGGCTGCGGTACGTCCCGGAGACAGCCGTTTACGAACCAATCATATTGGCACAGGACCTCGGGCGTGTCGCCGACATCCGGGCAGCGGATATGGATGGCGACGGAGACGTCGATCTGGTCGTTGCAGTGTTCGGCTGGACCGAGGCGGGAGAACTGCTGTATTTCGAAAACCGGACCGCGGATTTTTCCCGGCCGGAGTTCAGGCGTCGGAAGCTTGATCGGCGCACCGGCGCAATGCGTTTGCAGCTCGCCGATCTCAACGGTGACGGGCTGACGGATATCATTGCATTGTTCAGCCAGGCTTATGAAGATGTGGTCGCTTTCCTGAACGAAGGCGACGGCAATTTCAGCG
>DPYP01000035.1:0-12740 GCA_003545375.1 Lentisphaeria bacterium | reverse complement strand
CGGAAATTACCGTCGAACAAATCGAATTTTTCCGAGACAACGGCTACCTGCATTGTCCGGGCATGATCGTGGGCGATGATCTCGCGCGGCTCACAGTGGAAGTGCAGGCTTTCGTCAACAACGAGCGGGAAACATTCTTTCGCACCGACCTCGGGGGGGATAGCAGCGCCGAGCTCGGGCAGGAGAGTTTTCTGCAGATCTGCGGCCTGTGGCGCACCAGCGGGATTGTTCGGGAACTGGCGCTCGACCCGATTCGCGGCCGCTGCGCCGGTGCCTTGCTCGATACAGACAGAATACACCTGTTGAGCGACATGATCCTGGTGAAGCCGGGTAATTTCTCGCGCGCGACCCACTGGCATCAGGACTTTGTCGACCACTCCACCTCCATCCCGGAAGTCACGATGTGGGTCTCTCTGGATACCGCGACGGAGGCGAGCGGCTGCATGCGTTACGTCCCGGGTAGTTATAAATGGGGGAAGCTGATTGGCTACGACTACGGCGACGGTACGAACTACGAAAAGCAGGGGGTCGATGTGTCCACTGCGGTGGCCATTGAGGCGGCGCCGGGCGATGCGATTTTTCATCATGGCCTGTGCGTGCATGGTGCCGGTCCCAACCGGACTCCGGACGCACGGCGTGCCTATATCATCCGCTACGCCCACCCCGATACAGTGTACGAACGCAACGAACCGGTTTATCCCACAGACGAAGACGTGACGGGCAAGCACCTGAACGAACAGGATCATCCGGTCGTGTGGGAAGGGAAGAAGTAGGCGGCAGTGGGAAGCTCACCCGTCTGCAAGCACCAAAACACCTGGATCGGTGAAGCCCGTTATTTGCCGCCGTCCTGATTTTGCCGCATCTGCCGGGCCGCCTCGAGGTAGTGATGTGCGGCAGTGTCGTCGGGCGCCAGTCGCACGGCTTCCTGGAAATGTCCGATAGCATCGTCGATCCGGTCCAGTTTCATCAGGGCGGCGCCGAGGTGTCTGTGGATATCCGGTTGGTCGGCGCGGATGCGGAGGGCTGCTTCAAATGTTGCAATGCAATCCTCTATCTCATCCGTCTGAAAATAGGCGAAGCCGAGCAGTTCATAGGCTTTGATCCGCTCCGGGCGATTGGCTATCACGGCTTTCAGGTGCGGGATGGCCGGAGCCAGTTTGCCTTGACTGACCAGTGACTCTGCCAGCAGCGTACGTATTTCGAAATGCGATGGTCGCAATTCAACTGCAGCAGCGGCACAGCGTTCGGCGGCTTCGAAGCGCTGCAGTTGCGATAGAATCCTGGCGCTGTTGTACCAGGCCCGAAAATGTTCCGGCTGCTGCGCGAGGAGTTCGTTGTAGTTTTGCAAGGCGTCTTCGAGTTGACCTGAATCCCGCCTGGCGTTGCCGAGATTGTAGCGTGCTTCGAGGTAGTCGGGCGCCACCTCGAGAGCTGCGGTGAAGTCCGCTGCGGCTGCTTCGAATTGCTGCTGCCCGGCGTGCAGTAATCCAAGCTGATAGTGTCCGCGTGGCGATTGGGGGTGCTTGGAGATCGCGACGTTCAGCATCTTTTCGGCCTGGTCGTGCAGTTTCAGAGCGGCTGCAGCGTCGGCCATTCCGAGCATGCCGTCGAGCGAGTCCGCATCGCGACGCAGCACGCCTTCAAAGGCCTGCGCCGCTTTCTTTGGTGCACCTGTTGCGATCAGCGTGTTACCGTATTTGAGCCGGGTATCGATGTCGCTGCCGTTGATCTCGAGTGCCTGCTCGAGCCAGGGCAGGGCGTCGGCGTGCCGGCCGAGGGCGATCAGGCATTTACCGAGATTGCTGTACGCCTCCCAGTGCCGGGCGCTGCTGTCGGTTGATCTCTTCGCGGCGGCAATGGCGGCCTCATAGTAGGGGATCGCCTGCTCGTATTGTTGTCTTACGGTGCAGATGTAACCGAGGTTGTTGTGAGCGTCAACGAAATCGGGATCATTGGCAATTGCCCGTTTCTGGTGCGTGATCGCCTCGTCGAGGCGGTCCGGGTCTTTGCTGTACATCAGGCCGAGATTGTAATTGGTCCGCGGATGGTTCGGGGCTTTCGCGACGCAGTCCTTCCACAGCGCCTCGGCGTCGAGCCAGTCGAGGTTGCGGCGGTAGGTGCCGAATGCCAGGAGCAGCGCCATTGCGGCGAAGACGGCAAATCGCAGTGGCGGCAAACGCAGCCGTTGATAGATGACGGCGGTCACGGCGAGGCTCACAGCGATCGACGGCAGATACGTACGATGCTCATACACGAGCTCGAGCCCGACAACGCTGGACTCGAGAACCAGGTTGATGAAATACCAGGCGACCGCCAGGGCTACCAGCGGCTGACGCCGTGCCAGCCACACACCGCCGGCGAGCAGCGCCAGGACCGCCAGCACGCAGAGCACCGTCGTTGGCGGTGAAAGCAGTGACGTCGAGACTTCCGGATAATGATTGAGATTCAGCCGGCTGCGTAGCGGCAGGAAGATCAGTGTCAGGTAGAAGATGACGACACGGAATTCTGTCAACATCCGCTGGGGCATCGTGAAATGCCGTTTTTCATAGGCGTGGTTCAGGCGTTCGAGCGGGTGATTTCCCAGGTACAGCCAGGTGGCGACTCCCGCGACCACCAGCAGAATGAGCACGTACCAGAAACAACGGCGCAGCCAGGCACGGTCAAGTTTCTGGTAGAAGATTGCTTCGTACAGGAGGATGATGGCCGGCAGGGTAATGGCGATCTCTTTGTTGCCGAGCGCCAACAGCCAGCTACCCAACGCCACGATCCAGGCGCACCGCCGGCTGTAGCCCTGGCCGTTGCGGCCATGGATGAAGAGGCAGAGTGCGAGCAGAAAAAACATCGTGGACAGGCTGGTCATGCGCTGGACGATGTAGGTCACGGCGTTGGTCTGCAGCGGATGCAGCGCCCACAGCGCGGCAGTACACAGTGCCATCAGCGGGATGGCCCTGTCCGTCTTGTGCTTATCGTGCGGCGGTTCATTGTCACCCGTTGAACGGCCGGCCAGACGCAGAGTCAACAGCGCCCACAGATAGACCAGCCAGCCGTTGACGATATGGATGCCGATATTGACCAGGCGATAGGCGGTGACGTCATATTCGCTGAACCGGTA
This sequence comes from Lentisphaeria bacterium, assembly GCA_003545375.1. Classification (GTDB taxonomy): domain Bacteria; phylum Verrucomicrobiota; class Lentisphaeria; order JABSQK01; family CAJWLW01; genus CAJWLW01. Next base: position 9,628 of record DPYP01000035.1, on the reverse strand, counting down.
ATTGAGTGCGAAAGAAACGAACGCGACGGCCCGCCTGCGCAATTGTTTCGGGCTGTCGCGCACGGCGGTTGTCAGGGACTCGAAACTGATCGTCTCGATACGGATCGCTTCGTTGCGTTTGATGCTGGCAAAGTCGTCGAAGAAAAATGGCGCACCCCTGGTGTGCCAGTAAACCACGACGACGGCAATCGCGATGCCGCACAGGGCTGTAGCGTGTATGGCGCGGCGGGATGTCATGGGTGTTCCTGCGGTTGTTTCATCTGCTCTGCCGCTTCCAGGTTACGGTGCGCATCGCCGTATTCGGGATCGAGCTCGACGGCGCGTGCGAACATCGCAATTGCGTCGTCGAGTTGTCCGAGCTGGCCAAGGCAGGCACCGAGGTTGTTGCAGTCTTTGGCATTGGGCAAGATGTCAATGGCCTCACTGAAATATGCCGCGGCGGCTTTGATGCGCCCGGCCTTCAGTTCGATACTTCCGAGGATGGCGATTGTGTCACGGCAATTTGCGCGGCTCGGCTTGTGCGTTGGATCAAGCGCCAGCGCTTTGCGGAAGAGCGGCAGGGCGTCCTGGTGCCGGCCGCGTTTCTTTTGCACGCCGCCCCTGCCGTTCCAGACGTCGGCGGAGTCCGGCTGCAGTGTGAGCGCGTGCTGATAGTACTGGTCGGCTTGGTCAAGATCCCCGCCGCTGAGGTGGGCGTTGCCGATATTGCGGTAGACTGAGGCGTTATTGGGATCCAGCTTTATAGACGTGTGGAATTTTTCCAGGGCGTCGTCGTAGTTGCCGCTCTTGACCAGGGCGACACCGTAGTTGTTGTATGCTTCGGCGTACTTCGGCTTCTTGTTGATTGCCCGCTGGCAATGCTCGATGGCGGCCGCATAGTCGCCGCGGTCGGTCAGGATTTTGGCGAGATTGTTGTTGGCCAGGGGATAGTTCGGATTGGCCGCGAGGGCGCGGTGGTAGTAGCGGACAGCCTCATCGATGTCGCCGGCCTCGCCGCGTTGGACCAGGGCGTAGCCGAAATTGGTCAATGGCCGCGGCTTGTTCGGCGCCTTGCGGGCGCAATCCTGCCACAGCGTATAGCCGTCCCGCCAAACCAGCGTTCGATAGATGGTTGCCGACATCAGCAGGACGACGATAATGACTGCCGGGGCGATCAGGTTCCGGCGGCACAAGGCTCGGCGCACGAGCAGGACAAGCGCCAGGATCGGCATCAGGCACGGCAGGTATAGTCGGTGTTCGTAGGCCATTTCGAGACCAATGATCGAGGACTCCAGCGCCAATCCGATGAAGTACCAGAAGATGCAGAACGACAGGAGTCGATGCCGTTTCGCTACCATGACGCCGACAACGAGGATGCCGATAAGCAGGGCCAGCGACAGCGCGGTCGTAAGCGGATCAAGGAGAGTCGTGGACGGCGGGAAATGATGGTCGAGCGTCAGACGGCTTGGTATCGGCAGGACGATCAGGGTGAGGTAAAAGACCAGTACCCGGAACTGAGTCAACACGCGCTCGAAAGGGGTGAAGTCGCGCATGTTTTCATAGGCTTTGAGGATGTGCTCGACCGGTTTCATGTCGAGGTAGAGCAAAGACACGAGGACGACGACCACCACCACCATCGGGACGATCCAGAGTCCAACAGTTTTGAGTGGCCACTGGAGTTTCAGGTTCTGGAAGAAGTACCACTCGATGAAAAACACCAGCAGCGGCACAGCGACGGCGATTTCCTTGCAGCCGAGCGAGATGAGCCAACAAAGCGCGGCCGCTGCAATGCAGGTGATTCCGCGGCGGCGGGTGATTCCTGCTTTCCGGCCGACGATGTACAGGCACAGTGCCAGCAATATGAACATCGATGCCAGGCTGGTCATGCGCTGCACGATGTAGGCCACCGCCTGGACCTGCAGCGGATGAACGGCCCAGATCGCTGTCGTGGCGGCTGCGACCAGCGGGATCCCTGCCGGGGCGATTTTGAACTTCGCTTCTTTGCCGGCGGCCTCGAGCTGCAGGATCAGGCACAGCAGCCAATAAACCAGGCCCGCATTGACGATGTGAATCACAACGTTGACGAGCCGATAGCCGCGCGGGTTGTAGCCGTCTGCCAGATAGTTGAGCGCAAAGCTCAGGTTGGCTACCGGGCGTCGGTGCGATGGTGCGTCGAAAGCTGCCGATCGCAGTTGCGCCGGGTCGAAGCTGGTGATGCGGATATTCGGGTTGTCCCGAACGTTCTGGCTGTCGTCGAAGACGAAGTCGTAATTCAGTGTGTGCAGATACAGGACCAGAGAGAGGATGGCGAAGACCGGCAGCGGCCATCGCTGGCATGGCTTCAATAAGGGCTCTGACATCTGTTTCAAATGATGGCTTTTCAATGAGTTACGCATATACTACTGCATCTGAATCGAACATCAATCAGCAGCCCGCGGGTGCGCAATATTGCCGCCATGGCCCGCACCGCCAGCCTGTGAAGAAAAAGCGCCAACGTAAATCGCCAAGTCCCGGCAAGGATGCGGCTGCCGACGCTCACGCGTCGCCCGCCACGGATACGAAGCAGAAAGGACCGGCGCTACCCCGGACGATTTGGTGGCGCTCGCGCTGGCTGGCGCCATCCGTGGTATTCGTCGTTGCTGCCTGTCTGTACGCCGGCACAGCTCATTGGGACACCATAATTTTCCCCGACAGCGCCCAGTACCTGAGGTTTGGCGAGGACATCCAGGCGTTCCGCTTTCTGCGCGAAGGCTACACGCTGGCGGACGATTTCTTTATGGCCCGCAAACTGCCGCCCGTTTATCCGGCTCTTACGGCGATCGGTGCCGTCGTCACGGGCGACTTCACAACGGCCGCGATTCTGGTGTCGATCGTGATGAGTCTTGGCGCGTTGGTGGCCATGTTTATCTGGGCCCGGGCGCTTGAGCGGACGACAGCGGGCCTGGTGGCAGTGGCCTTCACCGCGCTCAATCCGGCAGTTCTCAGGTACAGTGCCGAAGCCCTGACCGAGGCGACCTTTGGCTGTCTGCTTATTGTTGCCGGATATGTAACAATGACCGCCATCCTCCGACAGAGTGCGCGCTGGTTCGCAGCTGCCGGTGCAGCCTGCATGCTGGTGTATCTGACTCGTGAAGTCGGTGCGACCTGCGTTGTCGGATTGGTTGGCGGCACGGTGCTGCATCTGCTGATCACCGGTTGGCGACGTTGGCGGCAGGCACTCAAGCACCTGCTGCTGGCTCTCGTTGTTTTCGTAATGGTCGGGGCGCCATATTTTCTGTACATCCGGGTGTACACCGGATCGTTCAGTATTTCGTTGCGCTGGTCCGATCAGTACAACTTGAAAGCCCTTATGGAACATGAAACCGAAGCGTCGACTGTCGACGCGGAGGCACCGGCATCGGCTTTACCGGTACGTGTCGTGAACCGTCTCAAGGCGGGCGCTGTCAACACCTGGCGTTACACGCGGGCGGCGGGTAGAGAGCTTGGGAAATTCGTCCTGTCGATGATTGCGCTGGCGTCGGTTGGCACGTTGATTTTAGCTATACGCCGACGGGATCGGGAGACTTGGTTTCGCGAGTTGTTTGTCGTCATGTGGCTGGTTCAGGGGCCTTTGGCGATCGGCCTGCTGACCTTCAGAATGGTTGATGTCCGCTATATGTACGCAACGACATTGATGGTGATCATGTTCACGGCGATCGGCCTTTGCCGGGTCGGCAGTCAAGTGGCCCAATGGCTGCAGCGCTCCTGCAATTTCGCAAAGACGATGGCAGTGGCGCAGCGCATTGGAGGCGTGGTCGCCGGCGTTGCTGTCGTCCTGGCTGCCGTTGTCATCGGCTGGCCGGCGATCGGGCAGGAGTTGGAGCGCTACGAGTCTGACGGGCTTCGCGTCACCTTTGCCAGCGGCATCCGGGAGTTCACCGATACTTTTCAGCAGACGTATCCCGATCAGCGCGGCAAGGTCGTTGTCTCCAGGTATCCTGTGACGGCCTATTACCTGGAGGCTGCCTCGACCCGCAAGTATCCGCAAACGATGCGCGAGATCTATCGCATGGACGCCGATTTGCTGGTGGCCGACAGCTGGGTGCTGCGGGCTCGCCGGCCGCAGCTTCTCGGTCTGGCATACGGGCGGAACCGGCCGCACCCGGGCAAACGCCTGATGACCCATAGAGTCGAGGGTGTCAATCGCACGATCACGGTCTACGACCTGCGGCGCAAGAGCGAACGGGCGCTGGCGAAGATGCGGATCGATGAGGCCGCGGACCAGGTGGAGAACGAGGAGTTCGAAAGCGCCATCGCGATTCTCAAGGAGACCGTCGAAGCGTATCCGAATGACGCCGTCGGCTTGCGCACGCTGGGCGAGTTGCTGGTTGGCCAGAAGCGGCTGATCGAGGCGATTCCGTATCTGCAGCGTACGATCGAGCTTGATCCGTCGGTGGCGCGTGTGCACAACAACCTGGGCGCCTGTTACGGGCAGCGTGGGGATCTGGCCGCTGCCATCCAATCATTTGAAACGGCGCTGGCGGTCGATCCTGAATTTGAGGAAGCGCGAGCCAATCTGGAGAAAGCGAAAGCTATCCGCGACCAGCAGCGGTGAAGTTACAGGCGGATATTTGGTTTCCAGTGTGGTCTTTCTTTCGATACGATCCTTGAATTCGATCCGTAGCCACCTATAGTAAGCGTTTTTCCTATTGGAGAATACTTTATGGACAAAGCGACTAAGACGAAGGCAGTTGAAGAGTTCCGCATCAACGATAAGGACTGCGGTTCGGCGCCGGTGCAGATTGCTGTGCTGACCGGTCGCATCAGCGAGTTGACGGAGCATCTGAAGATCCATAAGAAGGACCATCATACCCGTCGCGGCCTGCTTGCCATGGTCAATCGTCGTCGTAAGCTGCTGAGCTACCTCGCGAGCGAGAGCCAAGCCCAGTACACTGATATTATCCAGCGCCTCAGCCTCCGCCGATAAGCGCCGAGCGCCGCACCGTTCCTTTTTATGTGCCGGCGGGTTAGCTCAGTTGGTTAGAGCAGCGGAATCATAATCCGCGTGTCCGGGGTTCGAGTCCCTGACCCGCTACCAATGTTTCGGGAAAATGCCCGTAAATAGCCGTAATTCCCTATCTTTTCGGGAGTTGCGGCTGTTTTGTTTTCGTCGAATGTCCAAGGATTACCCAGAATTTCCCCGCATTTTCCCGCCATATTTTCCCTATTTTTTCCCTCCTGCAGGTGGTTACAGGATTCATTGATTGTCGACTATCCTGCAAGACGGGCTATGACAATTAATAGAGCGCCTATCACAGCAACTAATCCAATTGCCAACAGGATATGGCGATGGCGCTCGTGGTCGGCGCGTCAAATAAAAAGCTTCCAATCGACAGTCTCACACGATCTCTGTTAGGGTTGTCCATTCCAATGTCCCTTCGGCGTTGGGTCGGTGCTTTAATCATAAGTAGCGAATGCCGGAAAGACAAGAACCCGCGGGCTACCTGGCACGCTTCTCCTTGACAGGCGCCGCACCGTGGCCCCCGGAATGACGTCGCGGGTCGCGAGCGCTTCCTTGCACGGACGGATTGTAAATCGACCGTTGGCGTTCATAGCTTTAGCTGCTTCAGGACCAGCGACTCGCGACGAGCGGTTTGTTTATGCTTGCTGATCGCGAGTCGAGATCGGGGCTTGAGTGGCGAATCCGTCACCCATAGATCCAGTCCAACGTGACACGGCGGATGCAGGAGTCGGGCAGGCCCCAGTTACTGCCGTTCCCGCAACTGTACGCCAGCAAGACGGAATCATCGACGCCGTGAATCGCCGTATAACAGAAGCCGCGGTTGCGGGCGGTCTCGATCAGTTTAGCATTGCGCCACGTGCTGCCCTCGTCGGCGCTTGTCGCCAATGCCAGAGGTGTTCGACGCCGAGCCTTGTCGGCCCCCGTCGTCGCCAGCTTCCACCTGTTGCTGTGATCGTTCCAGACCGCCAGCAGATCACCGGTGGCTGCAATCCGTTTGATCGACAACGGCGAACACGGCGATTTGAACCGCGACCGCTGCGGCGGGTCCACGTGTCGCCGCGGTCGCGCGAGCGCAGCTCCCACTGGTATCCGGTGTCGGTGCGGGCCCAGCCGTACAGCCGGCCCTGCTTCAGTTCGACGACCCCCGGCTCCTGAAGTCCGGATTCGCTGCGTATCGGCAGCGACCAACAGTCGTTCGATTCATGCCACGTGCGGCCGACGTCATCGGAGTGGAAGTACATCGTGAGCGCGCGCGGGTCGTGCTGCTCGCTCCGTGGCGTGCCGTCTGTCGAACGGGTCCGGTGGTATGCCGCCGGCATGATGAGCCGTCCGCTCCGCAGCTGAACGACGCGATCGTTGTTGACAACGTAGTAGCCGGAGGAGCCGATACAGCGGACCGGATTGCCCCAGCTCTCACCCTCGTCAGCGGAGATACGCATATACGGGAGATTATCGCTGATGCCATTCTTGCACAGATAAAAGAGCGCGATGTGCCCGTCCTGCAGTCGCAGCAACGACACGCTCATGACGTTCATCCGCCCCTCGTTCCGGACCAGCAGCCGATCCTTTGACGACCAGGTTCGGCCGCCGTCCGCCGAGTACCGCGCGGCGATCGTCGCTCTTCCGTAGTCGTCTTCGTTACTGCCGTAGAAGCGGGTGTATGCATACATGACACGGCCGTCAAAGAGCTTCTCACGCAGCTGTGAGGCCGATCGGGGGCTGGTGTTTACGATCAACACGGCGTCCGCAATCCTGCTCGCCCTGCATCGATCCGCGGAGACGGGAACAGTCGTGTCTTTGTAGTACGATGACTCTTCCCACGGCGTAACGTCGTGGAATCAAGAAAAAGGGTTCGCCAATTCCCCGATCACATCCACGGGGGGCTCTCTTCCGGTTGTGTCCTCAGCAGGATCGGCTTGAGAAAATTGACGCTTTTCTCAATGCCTTCCTCAGTACTCATCACCGGGTCTTCATGCTCGATGCTGAGGGAACCGTTGTACCCCACGTGGCTCAGAGCGGTGACGAATTTGCGCCACCACAGCTCGTCGTGCCCAAATCCCAATGTGCGATAGGCCCAGGAGCGTTCACGAATGTTCGCCATGGCGCGAGTGTCAAGCGTTCCGGATACCGCCGTCTCGTGGGGATTCAGACAGGCGTCCTTGGCGTGCACATGAAAGACAGCGTCGACACCCAGGTGCTGAATGGCCATAGGGGCGTCGATGCCCTGGTAAAAGAAATGGCTCGGATCGAGATTGGCACCGAGATGCGGCCCGACTATTTCACGAAGCCGCACCAGGGTATACGTGTTGTACACGACCTGGCCCGGATGCGCTTCGATGGCAATTTTCACGCCGACGTCCGCGGCGAGCGCTCCCAGTTCACGCCAGTACGGGGTAACTCGCTCTGCCCACTGCCATTCCAGAAGATCAGCGAATTCCTGCTGCCAGGGATGGGTGACCCAATTCGGATATCCGCCACCCTCCGGCGTTCCCGGACAGCCGCTCATGGTCACGACCGTGTCGAGACCCAGCTGCCCGGCTAACTCGATGGTCTGTCGCAATTCCTGTTGGGTCCTCGCGCCGCGTTCCGGATCCGGGTCCAGCGGGTTGCCATTGCAGTTCAACGCACTCAACGTCAGGTTGCGGCTGGTGATGGCGCCCATAAACTCGTCACGTGCCTGTCCGCTCTCCACGAGTTCCTGCAAGTTGCAGTGCGGTGTATTCGAAAATCCACCCGTGCCGATTTCAACCGCTTCAATTTCGCGCGAGACAGCCCAATCCAATGCCTCGGTAAAACCCATGGCTGCCAGGCCATCTGTGAACAATCCAATCTGCATATCGCATCCCTCCCTATAACCTTGGTTTATGAACGGCAACATTCCATGCCTGGAGACCCGGGCGTTGTGCCGTGAGAATTCATCCGATCCCGATCTCCTTCAAGTATTCACGTGTTCGCTTTGCGATCGGCAGCGGCGTGTCGATGTCGCACGGATACATGTCCTGCTCGACGATGGCAATGCCGTTGAAATCGAATGCCTGCAAGATGTCCCGCAGCAGGACGGCTTTCATTGTCAAATCATCGGCCATGGCAAGTTCCGGGCGCAGGGGTTCGTCGTTGGAGGATTGGGAAAAGTAGAATAATGGCTGATTACAGTGAAGTCAACGAGGATAGCAATCCAAATGTCAACATGCCGGCCCGGATAAAAAAATGGGTAAGAGTTCGTTCGTTGAGACAGGACACAATCCTGCAAGTCAATCGGATCGGGGGCTCACGCCGAAATGATCGAGTACGTTCTTGAGCAAGCCGGACCACTGCGGGTCCACGGCTAAGGGCCAACCAGCCGCAATACTCGAGGCATTGAAAACGCGGCCACCGCCGGGTCGTTCCCAATAGATCATCTCACAGGCAACGTCATGGGCGTGTCGTTGCTGCGGCGGCAGTTCGCGGTGGTAGTAGTCGAAATATTTTCCCTTGCCGTCGAATTCTTCCCAATTCAAAATGCCCTCTGCGAGAACTTCAATGCCGTCCGGATCCGTCAAGCCGGCCGGGGCACCGGGCGGCTTGACGGATCCGGCACTGAGTTTCATCAGCGTCGAGACGCGAACGTCACCCTCTTCACCGAGCGCCTGGCGGCGGGGATTGGCAGCGTCGAAGCCGAAATGGTCACCATTCTTCATGTTCAGGCGATTTGGTTTTTGAAACAGAAAGTGGTCGGCGTTGGTGACGCGAAAGGGGCCGGCACCGGCAATGCCCATTGTGTTGTATGACAGAAATTCCACACCGAGCAGTTCCCAGGCGGGAAAGCCGCAGTCACGGGCGGCCCCGCCGCGTTTGCCGTCGTGGCTGTGCCAGCATTCGCCGCGCTGCTCGGGTCGCAGTTGTGCTCCCCACCCGTCGACTTTACGACATTCCATGACTTCTGCGGCTTCATCGAAACTCACACGCCAGTACAAGGAATTGCCGGACAGAGAAACGAGGTTGCCGCCGGAATCGAGAAACCGGCGCACGTGGGCATACTGCTCGAGCGACCAGTACTCGCTGTGCCCGACGACAAACACGACTTCGTAGTCGTCGAGCAGATTTGGATCCTGATGCAGGTCGAGCTCGGCGTAGGCGTCATAATCAAAGCCCTGCTGTTCCAGCCAGGCCGCAGTGAAACGGTCGGCGCGGCTGAGTTGGCTGAAATCCGCAGCCATTTTCTGTTCGAGTGTATACGGGCCGGCCATGGGCCATGGCATGCGCATGCCTACCTGAAGACTCGGCTGCCCGGCGCGGTGGTGGCGGTAGCAGCAGTATGGCGCTTTCGGATCATCCCAGTCAACAGCGTACCCGAACCCGCGAATATTCATTTTGATGCCGGGCCAGCTGGGACAGAACGGCGTGGCAGAATACGCTTTCCACGTGTTCGTCGAGAAGAGAAAAGCGATCGGTGCCTTGGCTGCAGTCGTCGCTTTTCTGACAATGAAGAGCGTGTCGTACATCCGCTCTTCGCCGTCGACTTCAAACCGGAATCTACCGGTATATGCCCCCGACCGGGCATCGACGGGAATGCGATATTCGAAGGTCGGTGCCCAGCGGCAGTCGTAGAGATCATCCGACGCCAGTCTCAGGCCGTGCCCCCGCGTCGGATCTTCGTTGGGATCATAG
>DPYP01000094.1:29366-30690 GCA_003545375.1 Lentisphaeria bacterium | reverse complement strand
CGGCACCAATTCTCGGCCATCCGCACCGGGAAGTCGGTCACCGCGAGGCTGAACGACGTCAACGCCACGTGGATGTCGTGTGCCTGCGCCTCGAGCACCTGTTTCCAGGCCTGTTCGAGGGCGGCACTGTCGCGCTCGTCGCCTTCGAAACCGCTCAGCTTCAGGAAAACGTCGGTGATCTCGGCCGCATACAACGATGCCTCGGCCCGCTTGATCGCGACAACTGCCGCGTCGCCGAAGGCACCAAAGAGAAAGGCGTAATGGAAATAATCGGCATCGAAATCGTATGGCTTGCCCTGTTCCGGGCCGTAGCCATCGACGAACGTCGACGGCAGGATGGGGGTATAACCGCGTTCGTACAGCATTCGCAGCTTCTTATCAGAGATCCCCATTGGCGGCCACCAGTCGGAGAGCAGAAACTCGTCGTGCCAGAGACGTTCATTGACGTCGTATGGCTCGGCGTCCGGACCGCCTTTCAGAACAGCCGCAATGAAGTCCTGATCATGTGAGACATCGAGGCCCTGCGAGAACAGCATGCGCTTGACCCCTCGTGCGGCGGCCAGTTGTTCGCATTCGATCAAGGTTTCTTCCTCGAAACCATATGGATAGCGATCGGTGAAATAGTTGGGGATGGCCGGAATCGTCTTGCCGTCCGGCCCGCGCCAGTGAACGAATTCCTCGTCGATGGCCGGACAGCAGCCGAAATGGTGGATGTGTGCTCTCAGAATAACGGCGCGGACGCCACCCGCCACCAGCAGTCCCGGCATGTTCGGCACGAACATGTGCTCCTGGCAGGAGAGCGTCGTGGCCCGTGATCCGGTCAGTCGTTCGAGGATCTCCTGGCCGTAGAGGAATTGACGCGCAATCGACTCGTGCCCGAGAACATGACCGTATGGTTGCGAGTACGTGCCATCGACGATCTCCAGCTGGCCAAGCTCGATTCGTTGCCTGATTTCGTCGACGAGCTCCGGATCGTGCTGCTCCCAGTATTCAAAGGTAACCGCCTCGATTTCAAGTGCGGCTTTGTACTCCGGGAACGTGTCGATTCGCCGAAACAGGTGCTCCCGCAGCCAGCGCGGTACATAAGTGCCGAATTCCCAGAGCGGACATTGGTGAAATCCCTTCTCGCCCCAGCGGCCCATCGCTACAGCACCGCCGTGATAGCCTTCGGCAAAGTACAGCCGCATCTCTTTTCCCTGATCGGTTGTCACGTCTCCATTTCCGCGGTTTTGCAGGATTTAAGCTGCCCCGGATGAGGTGGCGGGTCTTCCCACCTGCTGCAATGACGTACCTGACGTTCCTCTCCATGCAGTCTGTGGCTGGA
>DPYP01000094.1:17061-29050 GCA_003545375.1 Lentisphaeria bacterium | reverse complement strand
GTGGCTGGACAGGCCAAATCGGGTAGCACGCTGCGGCAACCCCGCCTGCCGGCACTTCCGGGGAGGGGGTTAGTATCCGCCCTGGCGCACATATCCCTCGTACTTGGTGAGGTCGGCCTGTATTTCAGCGCGGGTTTTGTCGTCTTTAGCTTCACCCAGCCGCTTCTTCAACCAGTTCAACTTACCGTCTTGGCGCTTTGGCCACTGGTCCTTCGGCAAGGCCAGCAGTTGATCAACCCTTGCGTGTGCCGCGGTAATGCGATCCAGATAGTCACGCGCCGACGTGCCTTCGACCCGGCCGTAGGGTTTACCCCCAGCTTCGCCCGCGCCGACGTTCGTAAGCAACGCTGTGCCATACCATGGCCACCAGCCATCAGTATAGAGACATCCCTGTGCGACGTTCGTGGCCATCAACTCGGGCGACTGCGACGCAACGTACGCACCAGAAACGAAAAGAGCCGGCATGGACGCTTTGGTGTCCCTCACGCCGATGAAGGAACCGCGATACGGTCCGTGATGGTACTCGTGCTCGCTGAATACCAAGCATGGTACCGAGGCCGTACCCAGGCCACGCTCCACACCCGACAGATGGTGAAGCATCGGGGCAACGCCGAAGAAGAACGTGGGGTTGATCTCCTGGCAACGCTTGCGAATCGAATCGTACATCTTCTCAATACGCTTAGCGGCAAACGCGTTGTAGTGGTCCGCAGACTCCTGCTGGTTGAGCCACCCGTTCAGAGCCTCGTAAGTCCAGTGTGCTCCACCGCGACCGTCGACAGGAACACTATCGTAAACCGCCTTCCAGTTGGTGGCGTACTCCTTCAGGTAAGTGCTGAAGCAATCATCACACACGCACGACCCGTAGTAGCCGCTCTTGTCGGAATGGTACATCTCCATGTCGACGACCATCCCGTCGGCGCCGCCTTCGGCGAGCTTGACCGCCCAGTTGCCGACGTGTTGTCCGGTGATGTACGCCTCTTCTATCGGGCAACAGGTGATCTTGGCCAGGCCATCTTTCGGCGAGCGGTATTTACGGTAGGGCTCAAGGTGGTGCGTGCCGTACTGAAACCCGATCATGAGCTTGAGCCCAACGCGCTTAGCCTCGGCAATGTTGGGCGCTAACCGTGTTTCCACCGCTGTGCTCTTGGAGCGGTCATGCTTGACATCCAGTGGCTTGCTCGCGTCCACGACGCCGGAGGGCTTGTTGTCGGAATTGACCGTCATGCTGATGCGAACGAGATTGAAGCCGGCGTCGGCGAGTACCTGGCCTTTCGTCTTGTCGCTGTCGTCGTATTTCTCGAACAGGTCGTTGCCGATCCAGATCGCGCGGACCTTGTCCGTCCTCATCCACTGCAACTTCGGATGTAGCTTGCCAAGCGGCTCGGGCTTCGTAACGATCGGCCGAAGATCAAGCTCAGCCGCGTCAGCCGCACAGCCGAACATCGGCCAGACCACGAAACTCAGAGCCAGCGCTGTCACACCAACGCGAGCCATGCTTCTTTCATACATCTTCATGAATCCTTTTCCCTTGATACTGCGATGTTAGCGGAAGCTCAACTCGCCGAACCTATCCGTGCTGTGGAACCCCCCGTATGTCGCGCTCCACGTCTTATGCGGCGGGCGGGGGCGGCAGATGTTTGCGCCCCATACGTCGCCTGCTGCCGGGGTGGATCCGAACTCCTTGAACGGTATGCGCGCTTCTATGTAGTATTCCTTGTCGGTATTTGCCGCTTTTACCTGTGCGCCCGCGTTCCAGTCGGGGTCGCCGAAGATAGTGTTCCAGTTGGGCGGTGCGTATATTCCGCCGCCGCTGTTGGGGGTCATCATGCTGTCGTACACATCACCCTTTGCTGAGATGATGAAGTGGGCGTAGCGCCGGGCGCTCTTGCCCGGATCAATGAACAGCTCAATGCCATCGCACATGTACAGATTGACGTTGTCCCGCCCCTGCGAGGGCACGTACAACTCGGCGTCGTCGTCCAGTCCGCAGTTGACGGCGACATACAACGCCTGTTTATCCCAGCATATCCACGCGGTGGTGGGCGGGCCGGTCTCATTGCCGAATCTGTCCCACTTCATGTCAAAGCGGGTCGCGTGCTTCCAGCCGGCATCGTCCAGATTGCCGTCTATCGTGATATTTCCCCGGCGGCGTGCGACATCACCCGTTGATGGCGGTGGGAATGTTTTCAGTTGTGGCCACTGGTCTTTCGGTTTTGCCAACAGCTCGTCCAGGCGGTTGTGCATCGCGGTGAGGCTCTTGAGGAAATCGTCTGCCGAGGTCCCCTCAAAGCGCCCGTACGGACTCTTGAAAGCCGCCGGGTCATCGGTTCCCACTTGCGTAAGCAGCGCCTCGGCGTACCAGCCCCACCACCCGTCACAGTAAAGGGAGGATGTCAACGCGTGACCGCTGAATGCCTCGGGGGAGTGCTTAAGGATCCACAGGCCGGGCAAGTAGAGCGCCGGTATGCCTCCCTCGCGGATTCGCCGTACATTCTGGTATGACAGGCTGATCGGTCCCTGGGGGTACTCACTTCCATTGAGGACCAGGCACGGGACTTCCGATGTACCCAGCCCACGCTCAAGGCCCGGCAGAGCCCCCAGTATGTGGTAGTGGGCGAGCAGGAACAGGGGGTTGGCCGCCTGGCACCTTTGCCGGATGCCGTCATACTGGTCCTCAAGGCGTTTGGCCAGGTACCATCCATAATGCGCGGTGGCCTTATTCGCAGACAACCATTTCCCGCGCTCTTCGGGAGTGACCCGGTCGTACATTGTCTTCCAGTCGTTGCTGAACGCTTTGAGGTAGACGTTGAAGCAGTCATCGCACACGCACGGCCCCGGGTAGCTTGACTCGTCAGACTGGTACATCTCTGTGTCTATGACCACGCCGTCAGCACCGGCTTCGGCGATGGCGACTGCCCATTTGCCGAGGTGGTGCTCTATGTACACTCCGTCAAGCGGGCAGCAGGACCGCTCGGCCAGCACGCCGGTCGGTGCGCGGTACTTGCGGTACGGCTCAGTGTGATGCGTGCCGTACTGCAACCCGGCAAGGAGCGGGACTCCCAGACGCCGGGCTTCCTTGACGTCCGCGGCCAGCTTGCTCTTAAGATCCGGACTTTTGGTGCGGTCCTGCTTGTCCACGCCGATGCTCATGCGGATGAGGTTGAAACCCGCGTCTACGAGGACCTGTCCCCTGGTCTTGTCCGTGCCGGGGAATTTTCCCGATATGCCTCCACCGATCCAGGCTACGCGCACCCTGTCTTTCGTCATCCACGCCAGCTCAGGGCGGAGGTTGTCCAGGGGCTCGGGCTCGATCAGGACCGGGCGCATATCCAGTGCAGGGACGGTGTCCGCTGCGCAACCGAACATAGGCCAGATCATGAACATCAAGGCCAGTGACATCACACCAACGCGAACCATGCTGTTTCTAGGCATCTTCATGAATCCTTACTCCTGGTAGTTAGTCCCATCACGTTGCCGGTGGCGTTGAACAATGTTCGGTGGGATGGTTCACATGGGGTGGGGCGGCAAGAGTCAGTATGCGTCATCGAATGAGTTCCAGATTGCCACGCAGTCAGAGTGGAGCCAGGGTGGGTTGATGCTGTTAAGTTGCGGCACCCAGGAGACAGAGCCGTCGCCCCAAGCGGTCATGTCCCCCATCTTCGGATGGCCGTATATATTATTGCCGGCATACCAGACATCCGCCACCAGGGCTGGGGGGCTGGAGAAACGCTTCAGGCTCAGCCCAACGCGGGAAAAATACCCCAAATCAGCATTAGCGGCTGGGTTTTCCCAATTTACCCAGCCAACAACGCCATCGTACTGATGTGATGAATGGGACATTAAAGGGCAAAAGAAAATTTTGCCTGCGCTGCTCGAAATGTAGTCATCGACAACTCGGCCGGACCCGACAGGTCTTCGCACCCCGTCGTATTCCATGCCCCAGCCAACATAGCCATATTCAGCGTCGCCACCCGGGCGTGCGATCGGGTCGCCCACCTGGGTCGGTGGTGTGTGGTTCTCGTGGTCATCCGAATACTGCAGGATGGCACTGCCGAGCTGTTTCAGATTGCCGATGCACAAGACAATCTTGGCACGGGTCTTCGCCTGGTTCAGGGCGGGCAGCAGCATCGAGGCGAGGATCGCGATAATCGTGATCACAACCAGTAATTCGATGAGCGTAAACGGCGTCTTCCATCGGGGGAAGCAAATTGAATTTGGGTGTTTTTCCACGTTGTGTACACTAATGAAACCCATATTCTTTGTCAACACTGTTGTTCAACAAACACCTCGTAGATTGCCTGGGCGCCCCGCAGGTCAATTCCACCGGAAATCATCCAACGACACCGGCAGGGCCGCCGCTTCCTGGGGACTGACGGTCTCGGCGTGACCGTCGAGGAACACGCAATTGGCCTTGTTGCTGTGCCAGAAGCCCCATGTCCCATTGTAGGTCATTTGTCCCCAACTGATGTGGTTGCTCCAGCCATAGGCGGTGTATAGGTAACCGTCCGGTACATCAGCGTAGATCGGCAGCCCGGCCTCCTTCCCGGACCATGGCCCCCAGGTGTCGCGGGACATATGGGTCGGTTCGTCCGAGTGCATGCCGAAATGGTGGTTGGTGGCGTAGCTGTTGCCCTGTCCGGAGTAATCCGGTGGATTGTAGTAGTGGGGCCAGTTCTTGATTGGTACGGGATCGAAGCGGGCCGGCGTTGTCGGACAGTAGAATATACTGTTGCCGATAGGCGTCTTGTCGGTGACGCCCGCGTA
Source organism: Lentisphaeria bacterium (assembly GCA_003545375.1). Taxonomy (GTDB): domain Bacteria; phylum Verrucomicrobiota; class Lentisphaeria; order JABSQK01; family CAJWLW01; genus CAJWLW01. The sequence goes on along the minus strand of DPYP01000094.1, from coordinate 24,286 downwards.
ATCTCTCAGGTCGTTCACCACATGCCAGGGGCATTCGATGAATTGCGGGAAGTGCAGGGCGTCATCGGTGTAGGAGTACATGACCAGGTACAGCTGCTTCACGTTGCTCTTGCACACAGCACGTCGGCCCATTTCCCGCGCCTGCGTCAATGCGGGCAGCAACATGGAGGCCAGAATGGCGATGATGGCTATTACCACCAATAGTTCGATGAGGGTAAAACGCCGCACCGCAGTCGAACAACGGTATGATCTCGCGGCGGCGGAATAATCAGATGATTCATTAGTCATTGCCGGCTTCTCCACTCGTTGGTCAAATGAAACTTCGGTCGGGACGGCCCCCAAAAAATGGGTGTCATAGGCGAATGCCGTGTACCGCGTGAAGAAGCAAAACCAACATTGGGGTAATATCGCCTGCAGGGAAGCGACTTCCAATCGAACATGCGGGTGTCGTCGTCGACGGGTGGTTGTTTATCGGGCCGGCAAGTGCAAATTGGGAGCATGCCCGATCGTGTGATACATCTTGTCTGTAACGCCCATCTCGATCCGGTTTGGCAATGGACCTGGGAAGACGGACTGACGGAAGCGATTTCCACCTTTCGGGTCGCGGCCGACTTTTGCGAGGCGCACGACGGATTTGTTTTCAACCACAACGAAGCGCTGCTGTATCACTGGATCGAGACGTATGAGCCGGCGCTGTTCAAACGCATCGGTAAGTTGGTGCGCACCGGCCGCTGGCATATCGCGGGCGGTGCCTGGCTGCAGCCGGACACCAACAATCCGAACGGTGAAAGCCATATTCGTCAGTTCCTGCTGGGGCTCCTCTATTTCAAGCAAAAATTCGGTGAGCGCCCGACGACAGCTTACAATTTCGATACGTTCGGGCACCCCGAAGGGTTCCAGCAAATCCTCAAGGGCTGTGGCATGGACTCGTACATCTTCTGCCGCCCTGATCATGGCACCTATGACCTGCCGATCGGTGCCTTTCGCTGGCAATGCAGGTCGGGTGTCGAGCTCCTGGCGCGGCGCAGCGATGATCATTACCTGTCGTGGTTCGACATCACCAGGCAGCTCGACAAGTTCCTGCCCCACTACGCGGACGAGCCGGAGACGATGATCCTCTGGGGCCTGGGCAACCATGGCGGCGGCCCCTCGCGCCGGGAGTACGAGGAATTGCTTGGCTATTTCAAGAAGCGTCCGGAATTGGAACTGCGACATTCGACGCCGGAGAACTTTTTTGCGAAGATCGCACTGCATCACGACCGCCTGCCGATCGTCGGCGGCGAAATGCAGCGGTCGTTCAACGGCTGCTACACATCGATGGCACGGGTCAAGCGCAGTCATCGCGAAGCAGAGAGTCTGATGGCTTCGACCGAACGGCTCTGCGCCCTGGCATGGTGGTACCGGCGTGCCGATTACCCGGTGAAGGATCTGGACGTGGCGTGGAAGGACATTCTCTTTTCGGAATTCCACGATGCCTTGCCCGGTTCAGGCATACCGCAGGTAGAGAAGGATACGCTGGAGCTACTTGGGCACGCCCGGGAGAAGCTGCGACGGGTCCGGTTCGGCGCCGTCCACGCCCTGATCGGCGGTGCGCCGGCAGGTGGGAAGACCGTGCCGATTTTCGTCCTGAACCCGCACGGATTCCGTGTCAAGACCGTGATCGAAGTCGATTATTCGACAGACTACTGCCCGATGGGTGACATTGAAATCGTGCTGCGGCGCAACGGCCGCAGAGTGGCGTTCCAGCAGATCGAGCCGCCAAACAATCTCTGCCTTGTCTGGGTCGTACGCCTGGCGATTCCGCTCGACCTGGCGCCATGGGAGATCCAGCGATTCGAGGCAACATACATCGTCAACGGCTATAAACGCCCGCCTCTGCCGGCGCTGACACGGTCCAACCTCGAGCTCACTGCGGGGGCGGTTACTATCCGGATCAACCCCAAGTCGGGTCTGGTCGATTCGATCACTGCCCGGGGCGGGTCGAGTTCTTTCGTCGCCGCCGGTGCCTTCTGTCCGGTGGTGTTCGACGATATCGACACCTGCTGGACGACTGGCGACCCGGCACAGGTAACGGATCTGCGGGCACAGTTCATGCAGGTGCCTGGCTGGAAGAAGCCGTCGGGCCGGTTTCGCCTGGCGACGGCGGCGGCTGCGGCGGCGCTTTCGCCGCTGCCCTCGGACAAGTGGAAGAAACGCCGTCGGCTCGCGGCGCGGGCCGTACGGATCGTCGAGTCGGGACCGGTACGCACGGTTGTCGAGGCCATATTCGTGCTCGATCATTCGGCGGTGATCCGGCATTACGTGATTGACCACAAGCGCGGCTTCGAGATCCGTGACCGGGTTTTGTACAATCACAAGGACACCATGCTGAAGATCGAGGTACCCCTCGGATTCGAGCCGGATCGAAGCATCAGCGAAGCGCCGCACAGCGCCGTTGAACGGCTGCCGACGAAAAGCCACGACGACCACACCAATCAACGCTGGACTGCGGTGATTGGGGCCGGCCGCTGCATCACTGTCAGCACCACGGGTTGTTGCGCCCACAGCCTGACGATGGACGGCCTGTATCTGAACGTCCTGCGGTCGCCGGCATACACCTCGGATCATCTTATTCCGGACGATCCATGGCACGACAAACGTTTCCAGCCGCGCCAGGATCAGGGCGAGCACGAAGTGCGGTACGCCTTTCAGTTCAGCCGCCGGTTCAGCGAACCGGCGGCGGCCCAGGCAGCGGAAATCCTCAACGTGCAGCCGGTGTGGCAGGTCTATTATCCGGACGGTTGCCGGTCGCTGGCGCCGCTGGCGAATTGCCTGACCGTCGATCGCAAGGATGTCCGGATCGTTGCGGTAAAAAAGGCGGAGCGATCACCTTCCCTGATTGTCCGGCTGCTGGATCACGGGGGCCGCGGCGGCGACGTAGTCGTCAAGTTGGGAGCGGACGAGCACCGCTGTGAACTCGGTGCGTACGCGCTCAAGACGCTGGTGTTCCGGCGCCGCAAAGGCGGGCTCTCCGTTCGAGAAGTGAATCTGGTCGAGGGCTTGTAGTGTCCTGTCAAAATTACAGTGACAGGACAGTGGGCAGAGGGTGATCTTTTAGATCCTGTTGCCGTTATCGGTCCCGGCTCTTCAACACCTCGTGTATCGTTTGGCCCTTGCGGGGCAGGTACTCCCGGCCCCAAAGCCGTTCGACGGAAGCCAGCATGCGCTCCGGGTAGTCGCCGTTCACCCCATCGACGCCTGCCATCAGGTACTGTGCCGCGTCACCGAAGCCGACGGTGCCGCCGAAAATGCGCACGGCAATGCCGTGCTGGTGACAGTAGGCGGCCATGTCGGAGCGCCAGCCGTCGCCGGACAGCATCTCGCCGCCGATACTCTTCAGGTCCGCAACCGCCTTGATCAGGTACGATTGTGTCCCCAGCATGCCGGCGGCCATTTCAACCGCCACCCGGGGGTCGGCGGCTTTTACCTGGCGCAGCCGTTCCAGCGTGAAGCTCCCGACCACGACCCGGTCCCAGATCTCGTGCCGGGCAATCAGATCATTTACCGCTTCGACCGGAACGCTCTTGATGTCAAGGTAGAAGTTGGTTTGATCTTTGAACCTGGCGATAACCTCGTCCGCGGTGACCAGCTCGAGTTCCTGCTCACGACCGCCCACGATTGCTTTATACCGCAAGCGTTTCACCTCGGCCAGCGTCATCTCATTCAGGTTGTGATTCTGCGGTCGGCCGCCATCGGCGAGATAGAACCTGTCGTCGATGGTCGGATCGTGCCACAGGATGATATGGCCATCCGCGGTCGGCCGCATGTCGATCTCGATGCCGGTCAGCCCCAGGGTCATGGCATGTTCGATGCCGGGCAGGCAATTCTCGGCTTGGGCGTAGACTTCGCCGCCGCCGGCATCGCCCCAGACGATGGCCGGTTTAATGATGGGCACAACCGGCGGACTGTCCCAGAGGCGCGAACCGATGACGCAGCGCAGCCCACCCGTGGGGGGGCGGATGTGGGGCAGAACGCCGGACCGCGATGCTGCTCGAACATCCGCAGCGGCGTCTTCCCAGGCGCCGCCGCGCAGGGCGTGGCCTTGGGCAGCGCCGCTGCCGCGGGCCACCGGGTCGGTGGCGCCGAGCTTGCCGTAGTTGGGTGCAAACGGTTCGTGACACCATTCGGCGACGTTGCCGTGCATGTCGTAAAGCCCCCACGCATTGGGCTTGCGCCCACCGACCGAATGCGGCGTGCCACCGGCGCTCGCCTGGTACCAGGCGGACTCGGCCAGCGAGTCTGCATCGTCGCCAAATGCGTACCGTGTCCGGCTCCCGGCCCGGCAGGCGTATTCCCATTCCGCTTCTGTGGGCAGTCGAAACCCGCTCTTGCCGGTTCGTTCGCGCAGTTTCTGCAGAAATGCCCGGCAGTCATTCCAACTCACACCGTGAACGGGGAGTTGTGGTCCTTTTACCTGGCCGGGGTTGTTTCCCATCACCGTCTGCCACTGTGCCTGCGTCACCTCGAAGCGGCCGATGTAATAGGGCTTGCCGATCGTCACGCGCCGCACCGGCCGCTCCGCACCGGTTCCCCGGGCGGACCCCATCTCGAAGGCGCCCGGCTGGACGAGTACCAGTTCCATCATCACATCCTGCCCCAGATCAACTGTCCGTGCCAGCGGCAGGGCGGTGACATTGAAATTACCAGGGGGCGTGAAGTCCCGGTCCGGCTCGTACAACATGCTGTCCGACACCCGAAAGTTGTCGTAGCTGCCGTTCGACGGTCCTGACGGGGTGTACAGGTGTATCGATGTATCGAGGCCGCCGAGGATAAAGTCGCGCCCTTCAGGGTACTGGCGCAAATGCAGATTTTCCTGGCTGTTCAGCGCGGCTCGTTTGCCGTCCACAAAGAACTGGCCGCGCCGACTGTTCCATGAGATCGCCAGGTGGTGCCAGCTGTCGCCGGCGAAGTCGTCCAGGCCAAGCTGGTGTTCGCCCAGCAGGATGTATTTCGGATCCGTGTTATTGGTGAGAGTCGTCCAGGCCGCCTGCAGCCGCCCATTGCCGCCGCCGTGCCAGTACCACATTATCCTGATCCCGGCCTGGTCGCCCGTGCCAGGACCGACATGTGAGCCGGTCGTGAACAGAACGTGGTCGGGTTCGCCCTGTATGGGTTGCCAGTTCGGTTTGAACCAGAACTCGATGGTGCCCGCGTCCAGGGTGAAATTATCGGCCATCGAGAACCAGCCGCCACACGTTCTCGAGACACCGTCGCCGTTGCCGTCGGTTCCGGCATTATCGGCATCCCGGCAGCACAGCCCGCCGCTCCATTTCCCTTCGACGCCGGCGGTGTGTGGATTGCCATTGCGGTTGTCCTCGTCGGCCCCGTGATCGCGCCACTTGGTATTGTTAGTGAAAGCTGTGCTGCCCATCAGCGAGTAGGTTGCATCGAGGCTGTTCGGGTTGTCCCACTTTGCCAGCAGCAACGTATCGCCGACGCTTGCAGGAGCAGCGATGAGCAGGGCGACGGCGCACAGCCATGCTGGCAGCCACAGTTGCATTGGTGAATGGATCATGTTCAACCCCTCAGATTATCCGCAAGTGATTTGCGTGATCATTTCCGGTGGCCAGTTCTCTGGGGTGTCCTTGTTCGTTGTGTGACAGATGTCCATTTCGCCGACGGATTTCAGTTTGATGGTTTTCATTTTCGGCAAAGACTGCGCATACGCTTCCACCTTGTCGCGATGGCCGAGATTGCGCAAAATTTCCCAGTGCTCCGGATTGTACTGCGGGACGTTCATGTCCCAGATGCCGATGCCGACAGCGCCGGCGTCGTAGCCGTCCAATCCGAATTTTACGTAGTTTTCCGGTGTACGCGCGCCGACGTTCGCCACGAGTTCACAGTTGTGTGCCTTGATCAAGGCGAGCATCGCCTCGTCCCTTGGCCCCATCTGGAGCGTATCGACAAGCCCCTCGGTCAGCCAGGTTCGCACGTCCAAACCGTGGTGAAGGTTCAATGCCTCCGTCCAATACGGCTGCGCTGCCACTTCGAGTTTCTTGCCGCGCCTGGTGCTGACGTCGTCCACCAGTGTCCTTACGTCTCGGGCAAACTGCGTGACATAGTCCGCCTTGTGACGAATCCAGCGTTCATCCTTCTCATCGATCTCGCGGGGATCAACGCCGTGTGCGTGCTTGAAATCCTCGATCGCCGTCGCTTCATAGCCGACATACATCGGGCCGCGGATGTAGCAGAGGTCGATGCCGTCCACATCGTGCTCCAGCACTTCCGCAATCAGCGACAGCATCAGGTTCCGGACTTCGGGAAAAGCGTAGCTGAGCTTTGGCAATGCGGTTCCGTCCCGGTCGACAATGCGAAACTCGGGGTGGTTGCGGGAGAATGCACCTTGTGCTTCTGTCGTAAAGAGTTCGGCTGCAAGCATCCCGAGACGAAACTGTGCATGGAATTTAATGCCCATGCTGTGCACGTGCCGCATGGCGCTTTCAAAAGGCACGATACCCTGCTCGGTCAGCGTGCGCAGGCTCTCGACCATGTTCCGGCCGCCGATGGTTTCGAAATCATCATAACCAGTGCCGACCATGGTCCCTACATTGGAGGGATAATTTGTCGCGTCGCCATAATTGACGGCCCAGGAAACCGTGCCCACATCGCTGTGCCGGTAAAGTTCCACCTGTTCGAGCAGCTCTTCCTCTGTCGTACAGCCGTCGCGATGGATGAAGCTGCAGCCGTCGTTGAGCGCAACGACCCGTCTCGTATCGGTTCTGCTGCGGTCTTGCTCGAGCGCCGCCACGCGCTCGGGAGAGAGCGGCTCCAATTTGACGTAAGCAATATGGAGCGCCGCGGGAAATCCCTTTTTCTGCTGCCCGATGACCAGGTCCCGGTCGGTCAGGTCGGCGTATGTCCAAAAGGTTTCGCGCAGCTCCGTTTGCAGCCATGAGAGATTGTCGGGCTGATGCCAGATGCGATGAAATATGTCGTCGCCGGTGAGCTTGAGTTTGATGATGGTCGGTCTGGTTTCATGAATAGCGGGTGCCCAGAACCCGATGTGGATGCCGTGCCACCCGCTCACGCCAAGGGGCAGCGTGACGTCTGGCGCGTCCGTCAACTCGCCTGCGCCCAGCATGGTCCCCGAGACCCCTTCGGCATCATAGGGCAGCAGACACCAGTGACCTTTCTTGCGGCCGGTCGACAACGCCGAAGCCGGTGTACACTTACTCATGTCGGTCAA
>DPYP01000094.1:0-16668 GCA_003545375.1 Lentisphaeria bacterium | reverse complement strand
GACGTCGAACATCGGACTTCAAACATCAAACTTCAAACTTCCTGCCGCGAAAGTCGATGAATAGTCCTGGCCGAGATCAGCGTTGAAAAGTGGTCCGACGGATTCCAGCGCCACGACCACTGTCGCCCCGCCGGTCGAGATAACGTGAATACGCCTTTTCGCGCGTGTCTGGCAACCGTACAGGTTGACGTTGTTTCCGCACCGGCCCTAACTTCGATTCGCCGACAGTCGTGATGCATGAAAATTCCACCCCCTGAGCGCCATTTGTTCATTGGGGTGATCGACACCTGGTTCAACATGGTCATCCCCGGCATGCATTTGCACGACGACGGTCTTGCGAACGCGGTCCGAGCGATTGGGCATCGACCCGTGCAGGGTGAAGTAATTAAAAAAAACAACGTCCCCGGCCTGCGCCTCGAGGATTGTTGCATTTTCGATTGGATAGTCTTGCAGCAGCTCGGCTGTTTCTTCTGATTGCCCCGACGTATCGGGCTGTCGCCCCAGTCGATGGGATCCGGGATAAACGCGCAGGCAGCCCATTGCATCCGTGGCATCGGCAACATGGATCACTGCGGCGATCATGGTGTCTTTGATTGTCGGGAAATAGCTCCAATCCTGGTGCATGGGAAACGGCAACCCGTGCAAAGCTGGTTTGTGGAACAATTTCGAGTGGTGAAGCATGATATTTTCACCGAGTATCTCCTGGGTGATGTCGAGAAACCGATCCTGCTGAATTGTCCGCATCCAGGCGCCGGAAAACTGATGAACGTTATGTGTATGCATGATCGTGTCTTCGGCCGAATAGATCTTCGCCATCTCGGGTCCGCTGAATTTTACCTCGGTGTCTTCGCCGGTCATTTCGAGCTGGTCGACGATCCGGTCAAATTCGGATGCCATCACGGCGATTTCCGCCGGAGCGAATACGGCTCGGGCATGATAATAACCGTTTTCCTCGAAGGCCTGTCTTATTTCTGACATCGTTAATTTACGTGTTCCGTCCTCTTGTGACTTCTTCCTGTTCGACCGGAAAAACTTTTTCAGCCCTGTCAGGGTCATGAAGATAAGACCTATTGACAGTGTAATGCCGATGTACTTGGCGGCGATTTCCCAATTGTGCAATCCGATCAGGAAATCTTTGGTTTTCTCGCCGTAAACGTCGTCATTTCGCCAGAGCAATATGATCCCGGTAATTGCCGTGATCAGGAAGAACGGCGCGAACGCCACGCCCACCCAGCGATGGAATTTTATCACATTCATTCGTCGACCTCTCCAAGCCATCCCTCGGCGCGATAGATGCGCTGCGGATAGTGACACACGCTGCGCAGGGACTCGACGATTTCGATAAGGTCGTTGGATGCCTGCCGCACTGCCTGTTTGGTGGCGACGCTCTTGCCCGCCCGCCATGCTTCGATCGCCTGTTGTGCCTCGACATGTCGCTCGACGACCCGCCAGTAACTGGACATCGCCTCGATCCGCCGCGTGATCAACGCCTGTCCATCGGCTGCTGTCCGTGCCGCACTGAGGTGATCGCGACATTCGGTGACCCGCGCCGGCGTCAGCGTGGCGGGGTAATTGGCATGGATGTCCCATTCACGGGTTGCCTGCCGGGTGGCCTCGTCGAACGTCTCGAAAAACAACCGCATCGGCTCTGCCGCGACACTGTAGTATTTTTCATAAAAATCGGCCAGTACCGCTGGCGCATCGACGTTGACGTCCCACATCGCCCGGGCAATCAGGTAGCAGGTGACCATGTTGAGCGGCGAGTGTTCGTCCTCGGCAAAGGTCATGCCGACACCCTTCTTCCCGTGGCACCAGCGAATGTCTTCGACAATGCCGAATTTCGGCAACGAGAATTTGTAGCCGACGTAGCCGTAATAGTAGAGGTGCTTCGAGATTTCGGCCCAGTCGGCGATCATTGTCCTGCTCCGTTCGTTGTCCCAGAAATGGGTCATCACCGGGAGGACGTTGTCACGGGGTTTGATCTCGGGAAAACCGGGCAGGCAGTAGTATCCGTAATAGGTAATGAGGCAGTCCGGGTATGACTTCGCGAAGCGTTCGGCAACAGTGTTGACGAAAATCAGATAACGGTTGGCAATGTTGCGATACGTCCCCGGCCCGGTGCCGACCACCCGCGCGCCGTCGATCTCGTCGTAGGCGAACGTGGTGTCGCCGTCGAGCGCCCGGCATTGTTCGCACTCGCACCACAGGCTGCTGTCGTTCTGGCCTACCGGGTATGACCGCCAGCCCTGGGGCGGCCGGCCTGCCACCATCTGGTGGAGGTTCCGAGAGACCAGGTCCACCGCTTCGGGGTTGCTGGTGCAAATCTGTGCGTACCCCGACTGGCGCTTGCCGTCGACCAATGCGAAATAGTCGGGTTTTCTCTTGAAGTATTCCTTCGGATTCAGCAGGCCTGCCAGACTGTGTCCCTCGTGATAACGGTTCATCCCCAGCCGGTTGCGTCTTGCCCATACCTGAAAGTCCCGTCCGACTTCCGGGCTCACCCGGGCCGCGGCCCACCCGCCGACGACACGCGAGAGGAAATCCGGTTTGCTGACGATGTCGATGTCCGGCACCTCGATCGTTGCTTTTCGGGGCACGACTTCGCCGTCTGCCCCGGGCATGTACCACCGGCATCCGAGGGACTCGAGGAAACAGTAGACCGCGTTGGGCGTGCCGCAGTCGGAGGCGCCGGTCCACGGCGTGGTGAAACCGTCTGACTGCCCGGTGAGGACAAGGGTCTTCGGGAACGACCTGATCACCAATCCGTCATCGCCGAGATCATATGTATCGAGATCGGGAATCAACTTCTCGACCGCCGCCATCCGGCCCACCAGTATGCGATTGCCCGGACCCTCGGCGACATGCTCGACCGCCAGCTTGGCACCCGACATTTTTTCGATATATGACTGCAGGTCGGTGACCGCGTTCCTGACCGGCTCGGATGCATTGGCTGCAACCACGATCGTGGCCATCGGTTTACCGGCACTGACAATGACCATGGATACGTCCTCTTCAGTTTCCGCCGTTGCCGCGACAACGAGTGCAGCAGCGACCAACGCTGACAATCCCCGGCGACTGAAAGCCGATATCCAAAATCCGATATCCGAAATCCCCATGCGGGTCACTGCTCCCAAGTGTAGACGTGCGTGCCGAATCCGTCAAACGCGTCACCGAAGCTGCCGGCTGCAGGGCTGAGTGTACGGTTTTCACCGAGTACCGTGACCACCCGATTGCCCAGGCCGTCGACCCGAAACTCGGCGGTGCGCGGCACCCGGTTGCGGTTGGCCGCGATAATGTACTTCCTGCCGGCGACAGTTTTCATCACCGAATCGACGGCGAAATCCTCCGGCGTTGCCCGGTACTGCCCGTGCTCGTCCGCTGCGCAAAGTACCGGCTCGAGCGCCCGCAGTTCGCGGGTAAACACCTTGAATTGCGTCCACAACTCCGGGTTGGCACGGATGTCCTCGTGGTCTGTATCCGAACCGCCGCCCTCGATGCCGTACCAGAACAGGCCGTCCACTCCCCAGGCGATGGCCAGGTAGCTCATGCAGCGGATTTCCTCAATCGTCGGGTATCGCAGACCGGTAAATCGTTTCCACTTGTGGTTCCAGGTGAAAGCCTGAAGCGCCAGCCACAAGGGCTTGTCGCCCGCCAGTTTGACGCCGTTCGACACATATTCGTAGGCGCTGTCGTGCCCGAACCCGTCGGCATCGTCCGGCAGCGGGATCGGGTACCACCACCACATCGCGATGTCATGGGCATCCGGAGGGAAGACGATGTTGATGAATGATCCAGTGCCCATTGTCGGCAGCTCGGTGTCGGCGGCGGCCGGCGGCACCATCAGATCGCCGGTCACAAACGGATGGTTCGGGTCCTCGTCGTGGATTATTCCGGCAATCGTCTTTACCGATTCATAAACACCCGTGCCGCCGTTGGCGATCAGCTCGTCTTCTTCCCAGACGAGCAGCCCGGGATGATCGCGCAAGGCCCGCACCCGGCGCCGTGTTGACTTGAAGCGATTACCGAAAACCTCGGCTGCCGGCGTCCCCACCATCCACCTCAGATCGTGTTGATGCGCCTGATCGAGCAAGAACTTCATCCACGACAGGCTCGTGCCGGCACCGTTTTCCTCGTCCTCCGCCGCCCACCCCCAGTTCATCAGTGTGTTGGCCCCCATATCGGCCGCTTCCTGCCAGAAGCCGGTGAACGGCCAGATACCGATGGGAAAGAACGGTTTGTTGCCGGCCACCAGTTTCTGATTCTCGTCGATACGCACGACCGCGGCACCGCGATTGACGATACGGAAATCCAGCCGGCGCGTCTCGGGTTTGTCGACCCCGGCGCCGGACAAGGTCAGGTCGACGAAATACTGGCCGACCCCTAGGCCCTGGATCGGGATAGGGATGGCAACGTCCCTTTGCCGGGGCGTCACCGGTTCGCCCTGCCACAAGACTTTTTCGGCGGGCCCCAGCAGACGCGCTGCCAGCCGCAGGTCTCCGAGCACCGATGCCGAGGCATTCAAGGTAACCTCGGTGCTGACATCGCTGCGCTTGTCCTCAACGCAGACGTAGCAGGGTTCCACGATTCGCGTGACAAACAGCGGTGGCACGTTCAGGCTGGTCTTGAAACGTGCCCGCACCGGCTGCTTCCTGGTGATCAGGTCCATCTCCTGCTTGACAACGGTTACCGCCACGTCGTGACGCCCGTCGCGCGGGAAGAACACCGGCACCGGGACGTCAATCTCCGCACCACGGCCGTCCACACTGATGGTAACACGCTCTGTGCCACCCGGAGAAACGGCGTGTACCTCGACCTCGGACGGATCGGTGGCGGCGGGCCGGATTCGCACCAGGAACTGGTTCCGGCCAATCATCGGGGCTCGCGAAGCCGGGGAAACCGTGGCGCTCCACCGATTCGAACGCCGGATCTCGACATCGTCGATGTAGATACTGCCCCGCTTTGCCCCGGGACCGTGACGAAAGGAGCAGTAGACGTGGCCGGCGTCGTCGCGCACCTTCAAGTCGGCCTCGTAACGCGTCCAGTCCCCGGTACCCGGCGGCAGGGCAAGCCGCACTTCGCTGCCTTCGCCGTCCAGCGCGACGCGGTCCCGGCGACGCAGCCCCATAGTGACAATCGCGGGGGTGTCAAGATCGTCGGTGGCCGCCCAGAACCGCAACTGCAGCCGGTCGCCCGGTGAGACCGGCAACGACGGGCTGACCCATTCGCCGCTGCCCGGCAGAGCGCACTTGAGGCTTGCGCCGCCGCTGTGGGCGCGTTCGTCGGTGACGATCACCGACCCGCGGCCCATGGGCCAGTAGCGCCACCAGCCGCCGTCCGGCAGGCCGTTGCCGTCGACGTCCGCTTCAAACCCGCCGTTTGGGAGCAGATTCTTTGCCGGCGCCATTGTCCCGACCATGGTCGTCAGCGCTTCGACCACGGCCAGTTTGTCGGTCACCCGTGAAACGACGGCAAATGGCCGGTCGGGAAAGTGGATAAGCGTATCGGCACAGTCTATGTCCGCATGGATCAGGTCTTCCCCGCCGCGGCAGCGGGCCGTGAGGCTGTGGTCAAAGCGTCCCTTGAAAGGGCCGATCCGCAGGGTTTCGGGTGCGACGCGCCAGCGCATGTTCAGTCGCTCGAGGTTGCTCGCCGCGCTATGGCCGGCCACCCGAATCCTGATCTCCGGCAGGACCCCGGGTGTGTTGTCCGTCGGGAAGTAGAGAAGCTGGCGGCCAGTGAGGCGCCGGAACAAGCCGCGGCCGTTGGGGAAGTACAGTGCCCAGGGGCCGGTGGAGACGTCGAAGGCCATGGCCGTCGCTGTATCGGCGCGGATCAGAACCTGCCGGGGGCCGTCCGGCGGTATCTCCTGTTCGATCCGGCCATCGGTGCTGCGCGCACTGCCGGCCTTGTTTCCGTATGGGTCGAACAACTCAACTGCCAGCTCGCCCGCGTCGCGTCCTACAGTGTTGAACGATACTGTGCGCGCCGACTCGGCCGCCGGCAGTACCAGGACGACCGGGCCTGAGGAAATGTTGAGGACCAGCGATTCCCCGGCGTCAGCCGCGAGTGCGGCGGTCAGGATGACAGCGGCCGAGAGAATGAGGCGGCAGCCTTGCCTCGTTCGAACAACTGATGTCACAAAATCACCCTTTGCATCCTGCAACACAAGTTCGCAGAGTGCGTCAATCGGCATTCAAGTTCGATATCCAAGCGGCAACTATAGGCTGCCGCCATTGTTATTGACAGTGCCGGGCGCAAACGTTCCACATGTTGCGCAAGGGTGGTTTTGAAGGCAAAAAAAAGCTCCCCATGGCAACCATGGGGAGCTGAATTGTTTCAGTTCACTTGTATCGTGTCGATGTTCTTACGGCAACTGGCTGAGAATGTGCGCTTTGCAGGCCGCGGCACTACCGCCACCGGGTCCTCCGTCGTCGCATAAGTCAACGCCCGCGAGCGCGGCGTCGGCGAGCGCATTTGCCTTGGCCTCAAATTCCTGGCCACTGCTCGGCGGCACGGTGTCGAACGCAGCGCAAAGATCACCCAGGACCCCGGCGGCTATGTCGTCACACGGCGTGCAGGCGTCAACGCCTATCGTGATGTTGTCAATCTTGTTGACGGTGTTGGTGCCACTGATCTCATTGAAGATCTGGATGGCGAAGACCACCGTCTGGCCGCCGTACGGCTGCAGGGCGGCAATCAACGCCGCCGAGTCCGCGTCGTCGTGCCGCCATTCGGCCGGGGCTGGTTCTGCGGGAAGCGGGAAGCTCTCGAAGTATATCGGATTCAGATACCAGTCAGCCGGTATTCCGTCGTCATAGCAGCCGGAGGCGTCCCACTCCGCCTCTGTCGTGACCGACATACGGAAGCGGAGGCCTCCGGGCTTACCGCTGTCCTTCCGAAACATCTTGTGGTCGACACCGAAGTTGACCCCATCGAAGTTGTCGGGCAACTGCACCCGCTTGCCGACCGCCGCGGCGCCTTCCCGGTTCAAGGTGCCGCATCCGTTGCCGTGCACGTTGTACCCGTAAAAGACGATGTGGGTACCGGGATTGCCACCCATTTCCGTGTCGCTGTAAGGTGCGCCACCCCATGTCTCCCCTTGATCGGGCACCACGAACATGTGACCCGTGCCTGAGGGCGCGCAGTTCGGGTCGGTCTGATTGCCGAGCAGCAGTTTACCCTCGAAGGTGCCGAAGTCCGTCAGCATCAGGCCGTACTGCTGCGGGCAAGCCCCGGGCGAGCCGATACCGATCGAGATATTGTCAAGCTTGCCGGTGGTCTCGGTGCCCGAAATCTCATTAAAGGTCTGGACGGCGAACACCACAGTGTCGCCGGCATACGGTGCCAGCGCGGCCGACACCGCAACAGAGTCTATGGCGATATTGTTCCATCCGGCAGAGGCCGGGAATTCCTGGAAGTATATCGGATTCAGATACCAGTCACCCGGCGTCCCTTCGGTGTAGCAGCTAGCCGCCTCCCAATCAGCCTCCGTGGTCACCGTCAACCGCAGCCGCAGACCGTCGGCACCACCGCCGTCTTCCCGCGTCACATTGTAGTCGGTACTGAATTGCACATCCGTGAAATCATCCGGCAGACAGATGCGCCGGCCGACGGACGCGGCACCTTCCCGCGCCATGTGACCGCAGTCCGGCCGCCAGTAGACGTTATACCCGTCGAAGTGGATGTAGGAACCGGGGTTCCCGCCCGACGCGACCACAGACTGGTGTCCCGTGCCTTCCGGGGCACCGCCGCAGTCACCGTACTGGTTACCCAGCAGCAGCCTGCCTTCGAAGGTGCCGAAGTCCAGGGTCATCACGCCGTATTCCTGTGGACAGGTGGCGCCACTCGCTACCGAACCCGAAAGCAGTGTGGCCAGGCTTATTGCGAACAAAGTGTAGATCGTTTTCATTGCAGAAAGTCTCCATCTGAGTTAAGGCTGTTTTGCCGATTGGAATTTTTTTGAAATAGGAGTCAAAAATCCCATTTATCACAGCGGAAAACCACTTTTCCGCCACACTCTATAATAGGTATAGGAAATCTGCCGTTGGATTGCAAGAACAAATCGGCAGGGCTTACTCAAAAAAAGCGGGGCTTCCCGGGGCTCAAGCAGCGATCCGATCGGGTGCTGAACATGTACCGCTTTCCGAAGTGTGCGAGGTCGTGGACGGCGCGAGAAAACGGGCATGGGCGGGATCGGGGCAAGACTGTCGAATAGCTGCTGAATATCGCGTCAAACATCACAAAGTATTACGCTGCAATGGTTTGAATAATAAACTGACGCAGTTCAGAGAGCTTCTATATCCAGGCTAAACAACGAAGATCCAGATGTGATCGCGATCTGCAACCATGAGTCTCCCGGTGCCGCCGAATTCGAAGTGTCTGACGAGATAGCCATATCCCCAATCGTCCGGGCGGCGCTGGGGCGAGCCGTCAAAGTTTTGAGCGCACGAGGGCGGACACTCCAACTCGAGAAAGCGACAGCCGGATCCGTCGATTCCATACGGCCAGCCGCCTTCAAGATAGAGGATCGCGTCGGTATTACGGGGCCCGATGCCGGGAATTTTTATGCTCGGCTCGAACAGGTGGAATTTATTTTCAACGCCATCGGGTTTACCAAGTGGCCAATTCTCGGTTGGTGTGTGGATCCACAAATCCCCACCGTCCGAATCCAGCAGCTGGAGGTTTTCGCGTTTATTCACCACGAAGATCTGCGGGGCCGTAAGGCCAGGCATGAAATTGCCGGCAATGCACTGCTGTGGATGTTCCAGTTCCCGCTTCCATTTCAGATTGCCCCGGGCATCCACCCGATAGACAAATCGGCTTCCTGCGAAAACGACGCCGGTAATCCGGCCGTCAGCAGAAACCAAAATGTCGCTGCCGTCGGAGTGCATTTCGAGGTCATCGTATTCGAGATGGTCCCCCAGGTTGGCACTCCAGATGACCGTTCGGTCGACGTCGATCAGATTATAGCCGATGATCCATTCATCGAGCCCATCGCCATCGAAATCAAGCGACCGCGGGGCATGACCTGAGCCCCAGAAAGAGCGCTCATCGATCAGCGCCAGGCTGCTGTCAAAAAAACATGCCGGGTTTCCGTGGGAGAATCCGGGATGGCCCAGGTCGCTTACTTTGACCAAAATCGTCCAGTCCCGGCTGCCCCGACCTGTTTTGGCCGGGGTCACATTGACAAAATTGTCAGCTGGGAGCTGGACCTGTTTTATAACCCGGCCGGATACGCCTTCGAGGTAGAGGAGAGAAGATCCGCGGATAACCAGGATCTCCGGACGGCCGTCTCCGTTTATATCCGAAATTGCCAGGGATCGTTCGGCGCCGTGACTCTCGTAGGGTGCACGCGAGGCCCATGGCTCACCGACTTGCCAGAGCAATTGACCGGCTTGATCTACTGCGGTCAGGCAAAAATGGTCCCAACCCGGATGGGCCGGGGCGCCATGGATTCTGGCATGAAACAGGCCCGGCGACTGCAGCACAAGAAAGTCTGCCTGGCCGTTGCCAGTGAGGTCGGCCGCAAACGGGATACCGCCCTGGAAAGGGAGGTCAATTTCGTGCGCCAGTGAAAGTTTCATTTCAGTCTGCCTGCCGGGTCCGTTGCCTTCATGCCAAGTACTCGAGGGCGGCCAGGGCATAGATGCGGGCACAAGCAAAAATGCTCGATACCTCGACACATTCATTGGGTGAGTGTGCCAGCGTTATGATCCCGGGGCCAAAGGACGGCACGGTGGGTATACCTGTCGCGGCGAACCATGGCGCATCCGTCGCTGCGGGGTAGCAGCCGATCGGCGGAACATCCGGCAGTACCTTCGCGCTGGCGTTCTGCAATGCCGGCACCAGTGCATGGTCACGCGGGAAATTCACCGGATCAATCCATATTGAAGGGGGTGTCTCCCACACCACCTCAGCGCGCAGCTCGGGATCACGCTGCCGCTGTTGCTCAAGCCACGCCTCCACTTCGGCACGGATCTCCTGCTCGGTGCTTCCCGGCGGGACCCGCAGGTCGCATCCGAATTCAGCAAGTCCGGGAACCACGCCGAAATAGACGCCGCCCTGCATGGTCACACCAGCGTTGACGGTCGTGCCTTCGTGCGCAAACTCGCGAGAGAAGCGGTAAACCAATTCACCCGCCTTTACGCAGGCGTTAACCGCATTGAATTCATCGCTCAGGCTGCTGTGCATTTGATCACCATGCACGCGGATGCGGAAACAACATATCCCCCGGCTGTCGAGGTGAATGAACTCCATTTCCCGGCGGATACCCGAAGGTTCGCTGATCAGGATGGCATCGCCATGCACGTAGCCATTCGCAGCAAGAAACCTGGCGCCCAGCATGCTGCCGCCTTCTTCATCGGCAACGGGCAGCAGATGCAGTTGGCCAGCCAGTTCATCGCTCACCTGAGCCAGTGCGGCAGTCGCATAAACCATTGCCGCAACACCACTCTTCATGTCTGTGGAGCCAAGGCCGTAGAGCTTGCCATCTTCGATCACCGGATCGAGCGGGTCATGTTTCCACGCGGCGGGATCCCCGGCCGGCTTGGTATCGATATGGCCATTGAATATGAGGGTCGGGCCGGGTCGCCCGCCTTCGAGTTTCAGCAAGAGAGAGGGGCGTTCAGGTTCTGCGGCAATGACTTCGGCCTCGCCGAGTTCCAATGTTTTCAATTCCTGTTGAATCCTCGCCGCCACCGCGCGTTCATCGCCGGGTGGCGTTGCGCTTGGCGTTGCCACCAGGTCGCGGGTGAACTGCAGCAGCGCGTCCTCGTGGGCATCAATAAAATCGAGCATTTTCTGTTCTGTTTTCACGTGTACCTTTGTGTCAGAGTGTTTCCAGGAGCTCCGCATCGGACATTCGTTTTGCCCGAACGAGCGCCGGGGAGACGTAGTATTTGCGGTCCTCCTCGTAGAACCCGAGGCGTGAGTCGCGTTCGAGCAGGGCGGCTGCATCATCGAGATTCTGCAGCTCCGATCTCAGCCGTTGGCGCATACTTTCCAGGTCCAGGGAAGGAACCGTAGCCGGATAATAACGCCAGCCAAACCATGAAAACAGGACCCAGGCGCTGTGAACGAGATGCCCGAAGAAACGTGCCACGTTAAGTTCCTGGTCGGCATGGCTTCTGTCGGTGGCGCCCGCTACTGCAACTTCGTATTCGGCGACGGCCGGGTGCCACAGTTTGTACATCGTGTCGAGGCGTTCGACGATCTCGGCGATTCCGTACGGCTCGACGGATTGTTCGAGCATGTCGCCTTGTCTGCCGCGCGTCTCGAAGCACCAGAGTTGCATGGATTCAGTTCGTGGCTCGTGGTTCGGCAACGGGTATGCGCAGCCAAGGTTGAAAGGACTGAAATAAAGAATGCCGTAGCCGAAAGGATAGGGCTTTACGGCTTCGCCGAAGGCGCGCCAGACCTCGGCTGCGGCCCGCCCATCGGCCAGTCCGAAATACTCGCACGCCACGGTTTCGAGAAACGCCTCCTCGTCGCGCCATTCCGGCTGGCGCAGGAATCGCGACAAAGCAAAGACATTGAGCGTATCGGGGTTGTTGCCGAAATTCCAGGCCGCCATCACGTCGGATATGCCGATAGCGCGGAGATTGGCCAGCTTGCGATAGAGGTTGGCGATGAGCGGCCAGTTTGGCGCGGTGGCAAATTCAACGGTGTGGTTGATCTGAATGCGGATCATCGCCCGCTTGCCGCTCCGGCGTGCTGCCTCGATCTGTTCGCGGGCGCGCGGTGACGGTCCGATGTAATTCAGAGAATACTCGTCCACTCTCTGCTTGTGTCCGTTCCATTCCAATTCGCCGCCTCGCTCATTGTCGGGCATAATGATGATGCCTGGCGGCAATGACTCAATCAGATCGGCCTGGGGTGACGGAGCGCACATGTCCCAGCTCCACGTCCAGGCGATCACATCGGCGGACGGTGAGGCGGCGTGGACACCTTGTTCGATGGCCAGCAGGACTTCGCGCAGGATGTCTGTCGGCCGCCGCTCGCGGCAGTGCGAGCAATCCAGAATATCGCCGGGATTCTGCCCGTGGTGTTCGCCGATGCCGCTGCCGCATGCGTCGAAATGAGAGTAGCAATGGGTGGTGTGCTCGCTGGCGGTAACGCATTCGACGCCGCCGAGCTCCGGTACGTTGCGGAATATGTCGGTGCAGGCTTGCTCGAGCCACGCCAGCGTCCGCGGTTCACTGGTGCACATGGCGCAACTGTCGCGCCAGCCGTAGAGGCCCTCGTCGTTGACCGACGGACTGGCGGCACCCCGCAGATCTGGATGCGCCTGCCAGAAAGGGTCATCGGCTGCGAAGCCGCGCGGCTCGTTGAGGTGCAGATATAGTTTCAGGCCCGCCCGGCAGCAGCGCGAAGAAAGGTCACGCAGGTCGTTCTGAGAGCGTTCCGCTTCGGCGCCAAGCTCGGGGAACACCGTTGTCGTCGTCACTTCCCGCAGACGCACCATCAGCCAGACACCCGTGAAGCCGGCGTGCTGTATCCTGGTAAGGACAGCGGGTGTCATGGCCTCGAGCCCGGTCGCCAACTCATGCGGGCCGAACACCATCCCGGGCACACGCCAGATGCGGATCGGATCTTGCAACGCCATTCCTCACATGTGTCGTAGGTCGTCTGAGTAATCAGTCCTCGCCATCGCGAAAGACTGCGAGTACCGCTTCCACAGCCGCACCGGCGTCGACCTTCACGCCCTGCATCCGGAAACACTCGGCCAGCGCATTGATCACCAGCAACATACAGTTGCGATCGGCGGTGGAGCCCATGTGTCCGATACGCAGCATCTGCCCGACGAGCCTTGGGTGATGGCTGCCGGCGATGATAATTTCAAACTCCTGCTCCATCAGGCGGAGGGTTTCGGTATCGGTCGTCCCGTCCGGGATACGAAACGCCGTCACCGTATTGCTGGCGTATTCGTCTGCTGCGAGAAGTTCGATACCCATCGCTCGCATCCCGGCGCGGCATGCCCTGGCGCACAAGGCGTGACGGCGGAACCGATTGTCCAATCCTTCCGCCACGATATTGTCCAGTGTGACCTCCAACGCTGCGACGACATGGGAGGGTTGAGATACCGGCCCACTCGGATGCCATTGGGCGAATCGCTCGGCATACTCTTTGAGGTTCAGCAAATTGAGAAACCACCCGTGGATCGGTGTCTTGCGGGCATTCATCCGTTCCCAGGCACGTTCGCTGACGGCAATCAGGCCGGTACCCGACGGCGATTCGAGGCACTTATGATTGCCGGAGATACAGTAGTCCACGCCCCACTCGTCGGTCAAAACATTAATCCCCCCGAGGGAGGTTACGGTATCGAGAATCAGACTGACCTCACGCTCCCGACAGACCTCGGCGATGTCTTCGATGGGGTGGGTTACACCGGTGCTGGTCTCGTTGTGCACAGCGGCCATCACGCGAATGTCGGGGTGTTGGTCGAGCGTATCGGCAACGATCTCCGGCATCAATGGCGTACACCATTCGACTTCCGGGGAGACAAGCTCGGCGCCGCAATTGACGGCCATCTCCTTGAAGCGTTCGGCAAACATGCCACCGCCTGGAACCAAGATCTTCTGCCCCGGTTCGACGGCCCCGTTGACCGCCGCTTCCATCGCAATGCTCGAGGACCCGGGGATCATGAGCACGGTGTTCTTGGTTTGGAACACGGTTTGAAGACGCTCGATAACGTGAAGGTGACGTTCAACATAATCGTCGCCGTAGTGACGGATCGAAGGCTGCGCCATGGCGAGCAGCGCCTCGTACCCGATCTCCGTCGGTCCGGGGATCATCAGGAGGCGATGTTTTTGGATTCTCATTTTGCGTACCTCGGTTGAAAAAGGCTGTCGGCGGTTTTACCCAGTATCCATCCCAGATCGTCCTCGCTGAGGGCGGGAATGTGGCGCAGGCAGGTGTAGGTTTGGGTGTAGGAACTGAAATCGAGCACCGGCAATGCGTCGCTCCCCCACAAGAGGCGGCGGGCCCCATAGGCATCGCGCAGTGCCACGACGAATCTCGCGAGATCGGCGTAGGGATACTCGGCAACGTCGGCGGTGAAGGCATACCAGGCTGAAATCTTTACAAAGACATTGGGAAAACCAGCGAGGTCAAGCACGGGCTGATACGCTGCATCGTCCATGTCATACCGTGGCCGAGCCATGTGATCGAGGAGCCACCGGATGTTTGGGTAGTCCCTGACAAGGGGCGTGAGCCCGGCGGCCTGATTCGGGCCGAGGTTAAGCGCCACAATGAGTTTTGCCGCATCCGCCTTCTCCCAGAAGCTTGTATGCTCCGGACCACTCCAGGCATCGGGCCTTTCGTCCGGCGCCGCAAAGTAGCGCAGCCCCAGCGCCGGCCAATCGTTGAGCGTACGCGCCAGCAGTTCTCCCCGATTGGCAGCTGTCAATGAAATTTCCGACAACATCACGAAGCGGTCCGGCCGTTCCCGGCAGAGCTCGGCGACGAAATCGTTATTGCGATGGTTGGTTTCGTCGCATCCCCCGATTACGCAGGCGCGCTCGACGCCGTTTCTGTCCATCAGCGCCAGCAGCAGATCGCATTGTGATCGATTTCCTCTGCCGCCGGTGCCGACAACAAAGTCCTGCCACTGGTGTTCCCAGACGTGAGTATGTGCGTCGAAGGTTGGATTCATGAATCGTCAGAACCGATCGTTTTGGTCAGTTCATCCAGCTCACTTTTGATCGCTGTCCATCCCTGATGGAGAATGATGACGTCCCCACCCACATTGATAAGGCGTGCGCCCAGCTCGAGGTAGGGACGCGCTGCTTCCGGGGTGCCGACTGTGGAGCTGAAAATCTTACCGTGTTTGTTCGCGGCTCCGGCCACCCGCTCGACGGCTTCACGCATCGTCGGATGATCGAACTGCAGCGGGATGCCGTAACTCTGGGCAAGGTCGCCCGGTCCGAAAAAAAGACCGTCTACTCCCTCAACCGCGGCAATGGCTTCGACGTCCTCTACGGCTTCGCGGTCTTCGATTTGCACGACCACAAAGGTCTCGCGATTGGCGAACTCAAAATATTCTTTAGCATCGGCCATCATGTAATCCGCGTCCAGACATACCGTTTCCATACCTCGTTGGCCGATGGGAGCGAATCGGGTGTTGCGTACAATCTCGCGTGCGTGTTCAGCGTTCATGCAGTGGGGGACCACCAGTCCCGCTGCGCCTATTTCCAGCAGGCGGTACACTGCGTCAGGCCCCGACCGGCGGGGACGGATGACGGCATCGGCGCCGCGCTCGCGAATCGCCATGATCATCGATGCCACTTCTCGATACGACAGGTCACGGTGCTCCATGTCGATCCACACGCCGTCAAAACCGATGCCTGCTGCAATGCCGCAAATCATCGGCGACGGTCCACCGCTGGCATTGGTCAGCCACGCGACACCGCCTGAGCGGATTTTCGACAACACCTTACTTTTTCTCATGATGATTCTTCCTTTTCAGTTACCAGAAAATACCGACCTGTGCGAAAGGGATTCTTGTGGCGACATGGGTTGGCACTCCAAAAAGCAGCACGCACTGGACCTGATGGTTCACGACTTCAATCTCTTTCTCGCAGGCCGGAAAATACCCCATCTCCCCACCAATTCACCCGCTGGCCCAAACGCCACCATCCAGACGATGATCGTCAAGCGAATCATTAATCGACCGCGGTCGGTTCGCACCAGAAAGAATAGAGTGCTCCATTCTGCCAATAGAACCGCAATCGGACCTCACGCCGTTGAAGCTCACTCAGCGATTGGGTTTTCTGCCACTGAACGGCATGACCAACGCTGTCGCCGGTGACGGGGATGCAGTCCTCGCGGCTCAGGCCCGCCAGGACATCACCACTGGCATCGACGACCTCGGCCCGCAATTCGCCGTGCGTGCAATCGGCATTGATCTTCAACTCGTCGCCTTCGAGGATTAACGGTTTGGTCTCGACCATCGCCTCTTCGGCGCCGGCGTCGAGGGACACGAAGCCGTCACGCCGCAGTTTGGCCAGGCCGATGGCATAGCCCGCGACACCTCGGGGTTCTGCGGTGTATCGGTTGGGGCTGTTCTGGCCGTGGAGATTCCATTGCGCGTCATAGTAAAACCAAAGCTCATCGCCAATCAGGATGGGAGGCGAACCAGCCACGGAAGCGGTGCCGAAATCCCAATCACGGTAAGGCCGACCGCTCGGAAGAAAGACGGCCCTGTCGGCGGCGCGGTCCCAATGCTCGCCGTCGTGACTGCTGATCAACTGGAAATCCTGACATCCGGTCGACAGATGGTAAATGGACAAGAGGCCGAGATACATGCTTTCATAGACGAAACCATTGTTCTTGTAATGCTCGACGTCGGGCGGATCCTGCTCATCGATCGGGAACATCAGCTCCGGCGTGCTCCAGGTGACGAAATCCTCGCTGAAGGCAATCGCCCGCTGGCGGAGCCTGAGGTTCTCGGCTTGCGCGTCGACCAGGTGAAAATTTCCCTGCGGGTCGACCCGGCACCACCCGTCTTTGGTCGCTTGGATGCGCATCTTCGAATCGCCGTCGAGGAAGATCTTCACAAACGCGACGTAGCGGCGGCGGATGGTGTCGTGCATCAGGTATACCGTATCGCCGATCGATTCAACGAATTTGAACAGCGGCGTCGGAGACTCGGTCCAGTGCAGGCCGTCC
>DPYP01000083.1:6593-7569 GCA_003545375.1 Lentisphaeria bacterium | reverse complement strand
ACACCAGCAACCCGATCCGGCTACGCCACTGGTCAACTGGTTCGAGATCATCGACGACTCCCAGGTCGACTGGATGCAGGAACAGTTGGCAGGCGTTGCCCGCGACGAACCCCTGCTGGTGGTGACCCATTGCCCATGGAAAACGGCTGTTGATTTGGGGAAGTTTGACGGTTATGATCTGTGCAATGCCGGAAAAGCCCTGGCGCTGATTCGGGATTTCAAACACGTCAAGGTCCTGAGCGGACACTTGCATGAAACCGCTCGAATCTACGACGGCGACATCGAAATGATCATGACCAATGCCGTCTGCGGCTGGTGGTGGGAGAACGGCATTATGAGTACCAGCACCGACGGCTCACCGCCGGGTTACCGGCTAATCGAAATTGCCGGCACCGGCGAGATCACGACCATCTTCAAACCGCTGTTCGACGAGGGTTTCGGCGAGGTGGGCCTGTTTACGACCGTCGCCAACCAGACCTGCCTCAACGTCTACGACGGCTCAGCGAGAACAAAGGTTTTTCTGGACGGCGAGCGCCTCTCCCAGATCAAACTCACCGACAGAATCCATGGGGTTCGGATCGATCATTTCTGGCTGCTGCCCGAGGAGCGTCTGGGAACGGAGTTGCGAATCACCATCGAATACGAAAACGGCAGGGCGTTGACCGCGACGCTACCGGCCGATCATCAGCCGTGGAAACCATATTAGCCATGAATGAACGAAAAACACGCGTCGGCCTGGTCCGGATGGATACGCACACCATGTACATCGGTTGTATCATGGAAGACCACGACCCGATGCTGCTGCGCGGACCGATGCCAGACCGCGGACGGCACACAAGAACCGCAAGGCAACCGCTGTCGAATCAACAACGAACTGAGAACCAATTGCGATGAGCGCGACATACGAATGGATATTCTTCGATTACGGTGGAACGCTGACGGTCTACGACGACCCCACAGAAGTGCCGGGCATTCC
>DPYP01000083.1:3084-6208 GCA_003545375.1 Lentisphaeria bacterium | reverse complement strand
GCGACGGCATCTGAACTGCAGCAGGTTTTCCAGCGCGCTGTCGACGCCGATGAAGGCGAAGCGAACCAGGTTGATTGGGCTTGGAACGAAACGTTTTACGTGCACCGCATGCGACGGATATACGAGCAGCTTCGGATACCGCCGCCACATACGGATCAGGAGATGTCAGCTGCCTGGCATTTCTGTTTCTGGCAGATCTTCAAGCGCACGGGCAAGCGCGCCTGTGAAGGCGTGATCGGGACCCTGACAGAACTGGGCAAACGCGGCTACCGCCTCGGCGTGTTGTCGAACAACAACGGCTACGTTGCCGACACGCTGGCGTACAACCAGACGCTGTCATTCTTCGAGATCGTTCTCGATTCTGCCAGGGAAGGCCGTGAAAAGCCGGATCCGGAAATCTTCCGAATCGCGGCACGACGCGCCGGGGTGCCGTGCGAGAGAATCTTCTATGTGGGTGACAGCTACCCGTGCGACGTCATCGGCGCCACGAATGCGGGTATGGGCGTGGCGTGGCTCGGCGGAGATGAGCGCCCGCTGCCGGCGGGCGCCGTGAAGATCGACAGGTTTGCAGAGCTGCTGGAGCATCTGCCAGGCTGAATTTTGTTCTCGACGGCCGAATCGGCGATTACTCCAGCTGTACCCGTTCGATTTTCGCCGTGGCCTTGAGGAGGCGGTCAATGACAATTTTCCGAAGAACGACGGTGATCTCGATTGTTTTGATCGGCCTGACGCTCTCGTCGGGTCGTTCAGCGACACTCGCGTCGGCCCCGGCGGACACCGAACGATTGATCGAAGGCGTTCGCTACACATACGACATCGAACCGAACTCGGCAACCGATCCGGATCACACCAAGCTGACCGACGGCAAGGATACCGCAGCCGTCTGGTTTCCGAAACCCTTTAATTCGGTTACCGTCGATTTCGATCTCGGCAGCAATTACAAAGTCACACGCGTCGAAGTCGATGCCTACCGCGCCGGCACCCGGTCCCGCGTTCGCAATATGCAACTGTTCACCAACTCGGGAACGGGTTATACACTGGTGGGCATCATGCAGAATCTTGCCGGCGCCGATTACAATCTGAAACTGCAGAGCCGGCCGGCTGCAGGGGTTGCGCCCCTGGCACTGATCTCCAAGACGCCCGTAACCTTCACCTTTGACAACATCGACAGGGAATGCTATCAGGTTCGCCTCTGGCACCAGGACGCGTACGACCCCGGACCGCATTGGGGGTTGGCGGAAGTGAGGATCTACGGTGCCCCCATCACCGAACAGTTCCCGTCGACAGCGAGTTCTCCTGAGGCACAGGCCGCGGCGCTCGAGCCATATTCCGTACCGGATACCGAGGGGCAACTGGTCTTCCGTGAAGGAAATTTCGACCGTGATCCGGAGAAGGAGCTTCTCCTCGCCAACCCGTATGTCACCCTGGTCATCGAGCCGTCACTGGGTGGGGTCATCGGCAGCTTCTCCTACCGGGGCGTTGCGTTCACCCAGCCGAAGAACCCGCAAGCACCCGGCGGCGGCGGCGGGTTCCTCAGTGATCATGTCAGCAGTCAGTCCATCGACGGCGACTGGTTCAATGCGGCCTATGGCTACACGGTCACCGAGGAATCGAGGGACAGAATCAGCGTCCGGCTCTCCGCAACGGGCAAGACCGACTCCCTGAAGTACCTGACTTTCAACAAGACGATCACCATCCGGCGCGACCGCAGTGACGTACAGGTCGACTACGACATCGCCCTGGATGAGAAGGCGACCGTACCGCTGCCGTTCGCCTTCTGGTTTCACAACTATGTGGGCACGCGGGCAGCCACGCCCGGACAATCAAAGAGCCGCCGCTCGACCTTCTACGTACCGGAAGATTCCGGAATTCGGAAGCTCCACTGGCCGACCGAGAAGCGGTCCGATGTCTGGTTCAATAATACGGTGCGAGGCTGGGCCGGCCTGGTCGACAGCGGGCGGAACATCGGCCTGGTCTTCGGATTCGACTATCGACACCTGATGAACGTTTACAGTTGGGGCGCCAAAAGCAACAACGCTCTGCCAACGCTGGAATGGCGTTTCAACGAAATCTCCGTGCCGGACGGGAGCTCGTTCAAAACAACTTTCACGATCACCCCGTTCCACAGCCTTGACAGAATTTCCGGCGCCGGACCTTCCATGGTGGGTACGATCAATTACGAGGCGACGGACGACCCCGTTCCCTCGAGAGTCACTGCCACCATAATCTCCGCTGCCGCCCGGGGAGCCACGGCGATCCTCCGGCACCGGCTCCTGCCGGTCGGCGACTGGCAGACCCTGTTGACAAAAGATGTGACGCTGGAAGTCGACAAGCCGCTCAACGTCACCGCTGATTTCACGGCGAAGAGTGTTGGTACGCACGTTTTTTCACTGATCGTCGAAAAGGCGGGCGAAGAACTGCTTGACCTGGAGGAGCCGATCTCGATCGGCGAGCCAAAGGACGACTATGTCCTGCGGCCCAAGATCCAACAGCCCCGCACCGCGAGTACCCGCGTCAACGTGCAGTACACATCGATGGATTACGAGACCCCGCATGTGAAGTGGGCCAGACCGTATCACGGCGGCAAGATCAAGGCGCTCGTTTTGATCGACGGACGCTACCAGCGCGAAGTCATCGAGCTGGCCCAGCGCGTGGACCTGGACTTTGACAGTACGTTCCTCTATCGGACAGACGTCGGCGAGTCCCTTTCCGACTACTACGGAAAGACGACCGTCGATGACCTCGAGCTCGGCCTCACGAGATTGCTGAGCGAAAATCCCGACTGGCAGGTGCTGGTCATGGCCGGCCACATGTTTCGCTATTTCAACGAAGACCAGCGGCGGCACGTCGAACAGAAAATTAAGGATGGCGCCGGCCTCGTCGTCGTGCAGCCGGACATGACGGACCCCATGCCTTCACTGTCGCCACTGCTGAGGCGGGGAGACCTGCACCCCAGGGGTGGTCAATGGACCAGGACAAAGGACCATTTCATTACCAACGGCATCCCGTGGCGCGCGCTTCCCGATGTCGTGGAGTGGTATCCATACGAACTCGCCGAAGCGGCCGAACTGCTCGCCTCCGTGAAAGACGACCCGCTGCTGGCCGTCCGCGAATACGGCAAGGG
>DPYP01000083.1:0-2684 GCA_003545375.1 Lentisphaeria bacterium | reverse complement strand
TCTTCTGCGGCCTGACGCCCTTCATGACCAGTCGTCGCGCCGACGATTTCATTCCATATCCGACGTTTGATTACTACGAATACCATTTTTCGCTGCTCGCCCGGGCTATCCTGTGGGCGGCGAAGAAAGAGCCGGCGCTGCGGGTCGACAAGATCGAAGCGACGGCCGAGCGTGTCACGATCAATCTGGACAACCGGGGCGGCGATCTCAGTGCCACCCTCGAAATGACTGTGACCGATAAGTACGGCAACGTCCTGGCGAAACCATCGCCTGTATCCATGCGGATTGCGGCCGGCAGGAAGGCCGTCGAACTGCCGGTGCCTGTCAGCCTGGGCAGCGGTGTCAACCTCTTCGATGTGTTCCTGCGGGATGAGCAGGGGAAGGTCATCAACTGGGCCTCGACATCGCTCACGGTGGTCCACCCAACCACGATAAAGCGCATCACCGACGAGATCGCTCGGGCGCGGGCGGCGCGGCAATCCGGGCCCGTATACCGACCTGGAAGCACAATCGATCTCGAGATCACGCTGGGCGGAGAAATCGATCCGGAGCTCTCACTTGCGGTGAGCACGATTGACGGCTTCGGACGAGTAACCGCCGCCAGGGAAATACCGGTGACGTCCGATCTTGTTCGGACATCGTTCGTGGTCGAGAACCCCCGGAGCATGATGCTGACGGTACACGTCGAGCTGGTGCGGGATGAAAAGACACTCGACATCCACGAAATCCGCGTCCCTGTCGAGTTGCCGTTGCCGGTTAAACCGCACGAAGGCGAGCCGATCCTTTTGGGCTGGAGCTTTCCTTCCTACTACGGTCTGAACAGCTATCTCATTCCATCGTACTTCAAGCTGCTGTCGGAAATGGGTTTCAACGGCATCCTGGTCAGCGGGTACAGTGGTACGACGACCGCCTTCGAAAGCGCTTGGCGTAACAACATGCGGCTGCAGACGCGCGGCCCGAGCATCTTCGTGGAAAGCGGCCCGGAAGGTGCCAAGCTGGAGCACCCGGTGCGTTCCCCGACGCTGGTCAATCCGCAAGGAATGAAGGCCTGGGCGGACGCTGTGGCCCACATCCGCACTGCACCGAACACGTTCGCCATTCAGGCCGGCGATGAAGCTTCGTACGGGCGGGGGGTCGACTACGACTTCTCCGATGAAAGTCTGACCGGCATGCGCGAATGGCTGCAGACCGAGTACGCCGACCTCGACGCATTGAACCGGCAGTGGGGGACTGCGTTCGAGGCGTGGGGCGACGTCACACCGCTGACACTGAAGCAGTCCAGGGCCCGCGGCGACCACAACTACTCGGCCTGGTCTGATCATCGGAGTTGGGGCGAAATGATCGTGGCCGGATTCTACCGCATCCTGGGTGATGCCGTGACCAAAGCGAAGCCCGGCAGTTTCTTCGGCCCCAGCGGCAACCCCGGCGTAGGCACCTACGGCGGCTATGACTTCTGGCAGTTGAGCAAAGTTCTCACCGGCCTCTGGGCCTACGGCGGGTCCGATGAATTATCCATCTGGTCTCGTGACACAACCAAGATTCTGAAGTACTCGACTTTCGGCGGTGTCAACAATCAGCGCGTGCGCAACTACGGCACGCTCTTCACCGGCACCTCGGGGACGGTGGTCTGCGGCACCCAGCGCGTACCTGCCTTCGACTGGACCGACTCACGGGCCGGAGCCGGGTACCGGGCCGCGTGGATCCCCTTGAAGCACGGCATCGGCCGCGCCATACATGAGGCGACACGGACACCGGATCCCATCGCCATTCACTATTCGCGAAACGCTTCCCGCATCGCGTACGCACTCGACCTCAGGAGTGTCTGGCAGGACACACACTGGCAAATCCGAAAGCTCTTCCAAAGCTGCGGCTTCGACCACGACTGGATTTCGTATGAGCAGCTCGAAAACGGCGAAACGGAAAACCTGAAGCTTATTTTCCTGCCGGTTTCCTTCACCCTCAGCGACAGGGAGGTTGCCGCCCTCGAGAAATTTGTCCAGCAAGGCGGCGTCCTCGTCGGTGAGCTCGGCATCGGTATCGCCGACGGCCACGGCAAGATCTTGTCACCACAGGAGCCAGGGCGCCTGGACCATGTTTTCGGTATCACGCGACAGGACAGCAGGATCGCACTGCGGAAGGACAAAACAGTGCGAGAACCGACTGCAACAGGTCTGGAATTCCCCGAGATGCCTTTCAACTACCTGGAATTCGGCGTCGAGGCAGCGGCTGCGGAGGTTCTGGCGAGGGCCAGTGAGAACAAGGTGCCGATCGCCTTCGTCAATTCCTACGGCAAAGGCCTGGCAGTCTACCTCGCCTGCGACCTGACGACGAGTTATTTCCTCGCCAACGGCGCGCGCGGTATCGGCAGCAATGCGAAATACAGCGCCGCGGCAGAAACGTTTATCACCGGCCTCTGCGCGACAGCCGGAGTAACGCGGCAGCTCGGCATCGAGACCGACAGCGGCGAACCCGTGCCGTTCACCCGGACGGTCATGTTCACGCAGGGCGAAATCAAGTATTTCGGCATTTTACGCGAGCATCGGCTGGCCAAGGATTTCGCAACCGACCCGGTACAGGTGACGCTAACCTTTCCGGGCGAGGGCCATGTCCGCGAGCTTTTCTCCGACACCGACTACGGCTTCACCGACAAAGTGGAGACGATCTTGAAACCCACCACGGTCCTG
>DPYP01000467.1:2048-3482 GCA_003545375.1 Lentisphaeria bacterium | reverse complement strand
GCGGATTCGCCGGAAATGCGCTCGACGCGAGCGCTGTCCGGCAGCTCATAATCGAACGCCGCGTAGGCGAACAGAGCGCGACCGGCCTCCGCCTGCCACTCGACCCCGCGGTCGTCGGGCAGCAACCGGCGAGTCTCCATCAACGACTTGACCTGGTTGAAGGTATGGTAGTAGCTTGTCATCGCATCGAGGTTGCTCGGCCACTGGTCAATGATATCGTCTTCGTGTTCGCCGAGCATGAGCAGCGAGTAATTGGCCAGCGCGCGAAAACACTGCTCCTTCACCTGCTGCTCTGTCCGGCTCGGATGTATGTGTACCATTGGCAGTGTGCCGATCAGCATGTCCTCGTGGCCGACCCACCAGGACCAGTCGTTCTGACCGGCTACGGCATGCGTCGCGGCGGGGTTGTCCGTGATGTTGTCGCCCATGCCGAAACGACCGACGCCCATGGGACCGATTCCTTCATTGGATATCGCCTTGACGCCCATCTTGTTGAGGCCACCGATGAAACGGGCGACGCCCGCGGTATTGGGCTGCATCCCGGCCTGGTAATCGACGCCCATCATCGCGAAATTCCCGATCGAGTCGAAGAAGACATAGTCGAGCCCGTGCCGTTTCCATTCCGCAAACGACTCCAGCAGCCAGTCACAGGCGGTGTTCCAGTTGAGGCCCCAGGTGACATTGATGATCGGGCCGCCCGAGTGAGGCCGCGTGTTGACGGCACGACACGCGAACTCGGGATGCTCCTTGAAAATCGGCGCATTCGGCGAGAGCTGCCCACCGACCCATTGGCCGACCTCCAGCCCGGCAGCCTTACCCGCCGCGTAGAACGCTTCCCACGCCTCCCAGCCGCCCCAGAATTCGGCCATTCGATAGTGCCAGCAATTGCAGGTGGAGCTGGTCACCAGGTCACCGTGAATCCCGCTCTGCAATTTGTACGTATAGCCGTTTTCCGATATATCTGATTCACCCATCGGCTCAGGGAACACGCGGCGCACACCGGCCGCTGCGAGGGCCGGCAGGTGTTCCGCCCAACCGGCCAGCGCGTTCTCCGGGGCATACGGTTTGCCCGCGATATATATCAGCAGCTTGCCGTCGTCGTCAAGCTCCGGCCGGTAGGCCAGCCCACACTCGGGCAGGAGATAAGGCGTGTTGACATCGAACGCGGCGCGCACCACCCCCTGCGCATGCTGCAGGGCCCGCAGCCAGCGGTCATGCATCAGATGCGCCTGCGCGCCCTCGGGCGGGGGCGGCGCCAGGAGGATGCATTTGCGCGGGAACGTCAGGTCCTGCCCCAGGGGCTGCAGACACTTGTCGAGCACGAAGACGACGTCCTCGCCTTTGTTCTTTTGGATCATGGAATGCACGTCCACGAACTCCGGCCAGTAGCCGAGCAGGGAGCCTGCGGGCCCATACTGGAAATCGAAGCACTGC
>DPYP01000467.1:0-1749 GCA_003545375.1 Lentisphaeria bacterium | reverse complement strand
CCATACTGGAAATCGAAGCACTGCATGGGGCTGTAGCGTGAACTGAACTGGAACGACACGCCGTGCGGGTTACCCGCCTGCCCTAATTGCCGCCAGCAGGTCGTGGTAAAGTCGGTGTCCGTTTCACAATGGTACACGGGCGGGTTCACCTGCCCCTGGCTCAGGAGCGTATTCCCCGAGGCGTTCCCACCCAGCTCCCAGGTCGCCGTCATGGTGATCTGGTGGATCGACCGCTGATCGCTGCGGAAGCTCAAGGCGTAGGAGAAACCGTCGTACTGCACCCCGTCCAGGGTAAGCTGTTCGGGCTTGAGCCGCCATTCGACGGTATCCTCGAAGGGCCCGCCTTCGACCCGCGGCCAGGCCAGCTGACTGTCGTACTCGTCGCGATATTCCCCGAACAGTCCCTGCCTGCCGAAGGCGGTGGTCAGCAGCACGACATCGGCACCGTCGGTTTGCACGTCATCGAGGCGGAATGAGTCGTACCGAATGCCATCCGGCGTCATGATGTCGGGTCTCAGCGGGATGGTTGCCGACCGTATTGTGACACCGTTGACTGTAATCTTGCCCAAACCAGGGAATCGGCCTTCCCGGGACAACAGTTCAATGGTCGCTTGGCCCACTCTGACTTCCGCCGGAATCGCTGACGTTGCGCCTTCCTTCATGCTGTTTTTCTCTCTCTGTGGTCAGTAATGCATTTGAAATAATGCGACTGTCGGCTTTTGTAATCCGTGAGCCGTCCTATGTCAATCTCTTTCCCGGATTTGGCTGACGATTAGGTTTACGAATCCGGGTCGCTTTTCCCAAGACCCAGATCCCTGATGACCGCATGCGCGGCATTATGCCCCGGCGCACCCGTGACGTCACCGCCGGGATGGGTACCTGAACCGCACAGGTACAATCCTTCAATGGGCGTTCGATAGTTCGATAGAAGCCGGTTAGGACGTTCCGCCAAAAGCTGTTCCCCGATCAGGTCGAGATGGCGGATATTGCCGTCCGTCAGGTTCATCCGGCGTTCCAGGTCCAACGGCGTAAACAGGTCCCAGTCGATCAGGGAATCCCGAAAATTAGGTGCATGTTGATTGATATGGTCGATCAGTGACTCGCCGACCTGCGGCTTCACATCGTCCCAACTGCCCTGACGCAGGCGCACCGGCGCATAGGTCACCCAGGCGGAAACGATATGCTGCCCGGGCGGGGCGATACTGTCATCGTACACGGTGGGGATCTGCACTTGGATGATGGGACAACTGGAGGGCAACCCCCGCCTGGCATCATCCCAGCTCTGTTCAAAATATGCCACCGACGGGCATATCCTGATGCTGCCCAGGTCATGGGGATTCGAGTCGCTGCCCAGGTACCTTGAGAAATCCGGCAGTGCTCGCACGATGCCGTGGAATTTTAGACAAGAAAGATTGGTTTTCAAGAGCTGGATGCTGTTGACGAAATCAGCGCCAAGGTCATTCGGGTCCATCAATTTCAGGAATGTGCGCTTCGGATCGGCATTCGAGAGGACGAGGTCCGCGTCCAGTTGCTCTCCGTCCTCGAGGGTAACGCCGACGGTTCGGCCCTGGTGAACCCGGATTTGTTTGACTGGGGTATTCGACCGTATCTCTACACCGTGTTCCCGGGCGGCCTTGGCCATCGCCTGAGTAATACTCCCCATGCCGCCCTTCGGGATCCCGACCCTGTGCGGGTCTCTGAGCATGTTGGCTTTCAGATAGGCGATCGGCAGGATATTGCCTGGCGCCG
>DPYP01000312.1:6044-7034 GCA_003545375.1 Lentisphaeria bacterium | reverse complement strand
CGCAACGATCCTCGCCCTCGATGCCACCCGTCGAAGGCGCCCGAATGGATGCAGCTTTGCGGATCTCATGGGCGCTGTTCGCAGTCGGTTCGACATCCCGGTGATGGCCGACATCTCAACGCTCGAAGAAGGTGTGACTGCGGCGGCAAACGGCGTCGACATTCTGGCCCCGACTCTGGCCGGCTATACCTCATACAGTCGGCAACTGGTCGGGCCTGGGCCCGACCTGCAGTTGACGAAAGAACTCGTCCGCCTCGGTGTTCCCGTCATCGCCGAAGGCCGGCTGCAGACTCCGCAGGATGTCCGCGCGGCATTCGCTGCCGGTGTTCACGCGGTGGTGGTGGGGTCGATGATCACCCGGCCGCATCTCATCACCCGGCACTTCCTGACCGGGGTACCCAAACCCAACACGCCGATCGGTGCCATTGACATCGGCGGCACCAAGATTGCCGCCGCCATATCGGCCGGCGTCGACTGGGTGGATCGTGAGAGGGCGCCGACACCTGCCGACGCTGACGCTGTGGTGAATACCGCCATCGACCTGCTGCAGCGGCTGATCCACCGCAACCGCATCGGGTCCCTGGCAGCAATCGGTGTTTCAACGGGTGGTGGGGTTGACCACGAGGGACGCATCGCATCGGCAACAGACATCATGCCTGGTTTCGCGGGGACCGATCTGCGGACTGCGGTAGCCGATGCCTTCGGCGTGCCTGTCGGCGTCATGAACGACGGGCACGCAGCGGCACTGGCCGAGGCCGAAATCGGGGCCGGCAGCGGGTATGCCACGGTACTGGGCTTAACCATCGGCACCGGTCTGGGCGGCGGTATTGTCCATCACGGCGAACTGTACCGGGGAGGTTCCGGCCTGGCAGGCAGTGTCGGACACCTGATCATTGAACCGGGGGGACGCCCATGCAGCTGCGGCGGCACTGGCTGCGCAGAGGCCTATGTCAGCGGCGGCGGTCTGTTGCAGACATATAACGAAGCCGC
>DPYP01000312.1:0-5662 GCA_003545375.1 Lentisphaeria bacterium | reverse complement strand
GACGAGACTGCGGTACGTGCTGTTGCCGAAACGGGCCGCCGCCTCGGCCAGGCTATTGCTGCGGCAGCGGCGACGCTCGATCCCGACGTGGTGGTCGCAGGAGGAAGCGTGGCCACCCTGGGTGAGCCGCTGCTTGGGCCGGCTCGGGAGTTTCTGGCTGCAAACGGCTTTGCTGCCATTGCGAGCATTCCGATCCTCCCCGCCAGGCACGGCGCCGACGCCAGCCTGACCGGCGCGGCCCTCTTGGCAACACGGCTTGCCTGCGTTGACCAATGAATCACGGGTATCGTGACGGGGGACGCACAGTCGTTGCAAAGTCATGTCCCGGAACAGTTGTTGACACGGAATGCTGCTGGGCGGTCAGCCCCCGCTGGGACACCAACTTTTACGATAAATGTCTCAAAACCGCCTCCGTTGTCAAGCGACGAAGCTCTTGAATCGCCCCCTCCGAGTAGAACCCAACATGAGGCGTAAAAATGACATTCGTTAGGGTTCGGAGGGGATGGTCAACGGGGAGAGGGGCATGCTCGTAGACATCTAAGAGCGCAGCACCCAAACGTCCCGCGCCTAATGCCTCCACGAGCGCATTTTCGTCCACTAACCCACCGCGTGATGTGTTGATGAGTACTGCGCCGGGTCTCATCAAGTTTATCGTTTCGGCATTGATGAAATGGCGTGTTTCATCCGTCAGAGGCATGTGGAGCGAGACATAATCGGATTGGCTCAGCAACGCTTCCAAGCCGGGCAACCCAACGCCTAATTGCTTGGCGAAGGACGGGTCCGGTGGACTTCTATACGCCAAGACCGTCATGCCAAAGCCCACCGCTCTTTGTGCAACCGCCCGGCCAATACAACCAAATCCCAATAAACCGAGTGTTTGTCCAGATAAACGGGTAACTGGTCCGCAACCCCAAATCCCAGTCGTTTGTTCCCGTTCATTCCAGCGCTTTTGGCCCACAAATTGGTGGTACTCAACGATTTTTCGATTCCAGGCCAACAACATCGCCAAGGTGTGATTGGCAACTTCTTCCGTGCAGTAATCATGAATACCCACCACGGGAATACCCGCCGCTTCAGCGGCTTTTCTGTCAATGTTGTCCAACCCGGTACCAAAACGCGTAATGACCTTGCAACGTTGCATGGACTGGATAACCGCCTCGTTAAAAGGGGCATGCATGCACATGATCGCGTCGGCGTCATGAACTGCATCAATCAAACTCGCCTCGTCATGCCAGTCTACCTTTTCGACGCGCATGTCAGCCAGCACAGATTTTTCAATGGACAGATCTTCACCTGCCGGTGAGTCCGTCACAGCGACAAAGTATGTTTTCTTTTCCTTCAATTCTTTCAACCTTCCAGTTTTCCAGCCTTGCATCCCTTAATCCATCAGGTGCTGCACTATCTTCCCCGAGCCACCTGCTCTGGATCTCTTTCCTCAATTTCAGAAAAAAACGTCGCTCCACCCAGCTCCATAATTCGTTGGTAGCCTGCGTTGAAGTCGGCCACATCGACGATGCCGTTTTTCATGAGCGCTTCATACACTGTGACGACAGCGTCAATTGCACTCACGAGTCCGACCAGGGGATAGATTACGATTTGAAATCCCAACTCCTTCAGGACGTCAACATGCACTTCGTCACCGTCCAGGTGTCGAAGGCCGGCGGTCCACAGGAGAGGCTTGTCCGGGATGGCCTCGCGTACCTGCTTCGCCTCCTCAAGGCTGCTCACAAGAGTCATGATGACATCGGCGCCGGCTTCCGAATACATCGCCAGTCGCTCCAATACCTCATCCGAGTTGATAAGAAACCGCTTTTCGAAACTGCTGAAGCATACTGCGAGGGGGGGGGCATGCAAACTGAAACGGGGTCAATCCCGTCCCTTATCCACTGCGAGTGGCAGTCGCTTACTGGCGTGTACTTCGTTGCTGCCCTGGTCGTGCTTTGTCACCTCCGGCCGGGACCGTCGCAAGCGGACGACAGGGGGTGCGAGGTATTCGAGGGTCGGGCCGCCGTGCGAGACGGTCATGCCGTCGTTGGTGACGGGTCGGGGTTCGGCGGGCGCGTGGTCGAGAGCGTCCTGCGGCGACATCCCTTCGCCGATCGGCACCCGGATCTGTTCACCGAGGGATAGGAGCCGAGGCAGGCGTGATCGGCGCCTTCACCCGCGCAGGTAGTCCAGGGGGATCGTTCTAACCCTCGTCCCCGTCATGCTGACGCCGCAGGTTCCCCAGCCGTAGTCGTAGACGAAGACGGCCTCGTCGCCGACGAACTGCACGTCGGGATAGGCGATCCGCAGGGGGCCGGGCGCGCGATGGTAGCGGTCGGTGTCGGAAGGTTGGTAGTACCAGTAGTCCTCGCGTTGCTCGATGATCTCGTGCCAGTCCGCCGGCAGCGGCGGGATGACCGTCTCGTCGTCGAGCGACTCGAGGTTCCGCAAGCTCTCCCACGTCCGGCCCTCGTCCCGCGAGATCGCGCACGAGAGGCGGTGCCGGTGCAGGCCCTTGAGAATCTCGCCGCGCGACCCCTGGTTCCAGACCATCAGGATCTCGCCGGTCGGCATCCGGCGCAGGCAGGCGGGGGTGGCGGTGCTGGCGATCTGAAGGACCGGCTCAGGCCGTTTCCAGGTGAGGCCGAGGTCGTCGCTGAAGGATTGATAGCGCCGGCCGTGCTCGCTGCGCAGGTCCATGAGCAGGCGCCCGTCGCGCAGCGGCAGGACCGCCGGTTCGCCGAGGGCGTAGCAGACGCGGTAGCGGCACACGAAAAGTTCGCTGAGGCTGTGCTGCCACGTCCGGCCTTCGTCGTCGCTGACCATGACGAAGCTGAACGACAGGTGGTTGTCGGCTTCGCTGGCGACGGTCTCGTCGAAGGAGATCCAGCGGTACGACGGAGCCAGGATGCGGCCGGAGTCGAGCACGAGCGCGTGTCCGGCGCAGCACATGGCATGCTGGGAGAACACGACGACCGGGGCCGACCAGGTGCGGCCCTCGTCGCTGCTGGAGCGGAACATCATTCCCGAGCCGGCGTCACGGGTGGGATGGCCCTGGGGGAAGTGCTCGTGATCGTTATAGACCATGCCCAGGCGGCCGCTGTTCATGCGGAAGACCGACTGGTGGTTGCCTTTGACCCGCGCGCCCGCCGCGTCGCGCATCTCCCAAGGCTCGCTCCAGGTGCGGCCGGCATCGGCCGACGAGCGCATCGTCAGGTAGATGTAATCGCGCTGCGGCGCGGTGTTGACGGTGGAAAGATCGGCCTCGCCGGTCGGCGCGTCGTTGCTCCGCGAAGGCGTCTGTGGCGGCTTGGCGACGTATGCGCCCGGGTCCAGGTGACCCGCCAGCTCGTACTCGAAGCCGATCACGTAGAGCTCGCGCTCGGTCGGTCCCGGCGTCAGCGTCATTTCGTAGGTGACCGGATTGCGCGGCTCGATGATCATCGAGCTGGGGAAGCGATCGACTTCAAGGGGGCAGCCGGTTGCGGCGGCTTTCTCGTGGGTCGTCATCTGGGTCCACCGACGCGGGTCTTGCCGATCCGCGGTTTTTTGATAGGAAATTGCTTTTCGGAACTTTTGAATCATATCGCGAGGGGAGTTGCTATGCAAGCTGTAACCGGTTCGATCCTGCCTCTTATGCACTGCGAGTCGTAGTTGCTCACTGGCGTGTACCTCGTTGCCGCCCTGGTCGTGCTTTGTCACCTCCGACAGTGACCGTCGCAACCGGACGACAAGCACGGGAGCGTTGTCAGCGTCTGAAGGGACAGGGGTATGTTCTGTCGCTGCTGGGCTGGCGGGTTCGATAGGCGCGTCGGCCTCGAGCGCCTCCCGAGCCTGCTCAGCCTGCCAGGGCTGAATCCTCTCATCCTCCGCCAACATGGCAAGGAAATGCTCGATCTCCGCTCGGGGATGCCACCGCAACGTTCCACCCGTTCAGTTTGCATGCCAGCTCCCCTCGCAGTATGCTTCAAAAGTTCCGAAAAGCGGTTTCCTATCAGCCCGGACTCCAGGATGTGATTTTTGCCCGTTCAGAAGGCAGGGACGGTTTTGTGATTTCGGTTGGAGTGGAGTATACCATCCAGTAGTCCCCGATGGAGCATGCCCGGATGAGAACGGCCCGGAGTTGTTGGAACAGGGAAAGCGATTGAATGCCCGAGACATATGATGGCATCCTCCTGGGTAGCGGTCACAACAGCCTGATCCTGCAGGCCTATGCAGGACGTGCTGGGTTGGAAACGATCTGCCTGGAACAGGATGGAAAACCGGGGGGTGGCCTGACAACCGAGGAACTTCCACAGGGAAGTGGTTTTCGGCACAACACCCACGCCTTCTTTCACCGGGGCCTTGATCAACTTCCCTGGTACCACGACCTTCAACTCCGGCAACTGGGGGCCGAGTACCTGGAGCCGGAATTGAACGTGGCCCTGATCTGTCGCGATGGGCAGAGCCTGCAGTGGTGGACCGATTTTGAACGTACCGTGGAGTCCTTCCGCCGTTTCGATCAACAGGATGCCGAGACCTTGATCCGCTGGCGTCGGTCTTTCCAGCCAATCGTCAAGCAGATCCTGGTTCCCGAGGCCCAGTCACCCCCGTTGCCCCCGGAGGAGAGAACCCGCCTGCTGTCCCGGTCGTCCCTCGGCCGGCAGTTACTTGAGGTGAGCGAGTTATCCCCGCTGGAGTTTGTCCACAGGGAGTTTCGACATCCGGTGATCCAGGCAGGGCTGCTTTTTTTCAATGGCCTGCGTGAAGTCGATCTTCGTGAACCCGGTTTTGGTCACCATATTCCCCAGTTGCTGGCTGCTGACGCCTACGCCCAGATCTGCCTGGGGGGATCCGGGCAACTTGCCAGGGCGCTGGTTGCCGCGGTGGAGGGGAGCGGAGGGAGGATTGAATGCCAGACCCGGCCGAAACGGATCCTGGTCGAGGGAGGTCGTGCCGTGGGCGTGGAGACGGCGGATGGACGGCAGCTTCGTGCCCGGCAGTTCATCGCCTCGGGACTCAATCCTCAGCAGACATTTCTGGAACTGTTTGACGCCGCCGATATCCCGGCCGAGTGGCGACGGCTGGCCGAAGGCTATCGCTACAACCTGCTTGCGCCGCTGTTTGGGACCTACCTGAACCTGCAAGCCCCGGTCCACTATGCGGCGGCGGCGGACTGTCCCGAGTTGGATCAGGCATTGATGGTGATCCTGGGACTGGAACGGAGCGAGCAATTCCTTGAGATTGTCGAGCACCATCAGCTGGGGACAATCCCTCCCACGGTGATGTGGGGATCGTGCCCGACCCAGTTTGATCCCCAGCAGGCACCCGAGGGGAAACACGCCGCCTTCATGTGGGAGAAATTGCCTTTTGAACTTGC
Organism: Lentisphaeria bacterium; assembly: GCA_003545375.1. Classification (GTDB taxonomy): domain Bacteria; phylum Verrucomicrobiota; class Lentisphaeria; order JABSQK01; family CAJWLW01; genus CAJWLW01. The sequence goes on along the minus strand of DPYP01000312.1, from coordinate 318 downwards.
CGGGAATGCAGCCCGATGGGACCAGGAGAAGGACCGGCATGGAGAGCAAATGATCGAGACCTGGAGGGAGTATGCACCCTCATTGCAGGCGGACCTGCTGGATGTCACCACCCGTAGCCCACTGGACACGGCACGGCGACTGCCGAACATGCGGTTTGGTGATCTGCTGGTTGGAGCCATGACCCGTCAGCAGATGGGATTTCATCGCCCCTTTCCCGGGGCAGGTCACTACCGTGGCCACCTGCCGGGCATGTACCTTTGTGGATCGAGCTGTCACCCGGGCGGAAATATCACGGGCATGCCAGGCTATAACAGTGC
>DPYP01000020.1:0-3911 GCA_003545375.1 Lentisphaeria bacterium | reverse complement strand
TGCCAGAAGTTGACCTGACATTTCAGATAGACGATTCGATGGATTGGACCGATCACTTCGTCGAGCACGGGTTCGCGGTCGCGAAGGGCCTGGTCGATCCGGCGTTCTGCGAGGAGGCGGTCGAGCGCATCAAGGTATTGGTCGACGATCCCCGCCCGCTCGAACAGTGGACGACCGAGAAACCCGGCATGTTCCACCAGGAGTTTCGCGGGCAATCCGATCCCGTCCTCCGCAAGATTTACGAACAGCCCCGACTGTTGGATGCAATCGCGACGATGCACGGTGGCCCAGAGCACTGGAACCGGCAGGAGACGTTTTATTTCTTCGTGAAACCGTACGAGCCCGACGTCGCGGCACGGGAGGGCATCAATGGCCATATCGATTTCGGCAAGCAGCATATTCCGATCTTTTACCGCGGATTTGCGATGTTTATCCTGCTGGCGGACAACGAACCGTGCAGCGGCAACACCATCGCGTGGCCGGGCACCCACCGCATCATTCAGAAGCAGCTGATGGCGGACCCAACCATGCAACAACCGTCCGAGTACCTCGATGAAATGAAACGGCTTCTGTCGGGGCTGTACGAGTTCGTCGGCGAAGCAGGGGACGTGATGTTCACGCATCACCTGCTGTTTCACTCCGGCAGTGACTCGTGCAGTGCCAACCGCATTCCGCGCATTGCGTTAGTGTGTGATGCGTGGCGCGATCAATGGCTGACGGAAATCGATCCGGCCACGCCTGACCTGGCCCCGTGGCTGCGCTCCCTGTCGCTCAACGGCGCCTACAAGACGATCTACGACGAGCGCGCCGAACGCGCCAAAGTCAGTAAAGAGGTGCGCGACGAGATCGAGGCGGAACAAAGGAATGCACCCTGAGAGGCTTGGTGTTCCGTGTTCAGCTTAGATTTTTCTGCAGCCCGATCCGGCTTGACTGCCAGACGGCGAAGCTTCGGCCTCCAGACCGAAAAAACGAGCCGCACAGCGAGAACGCAACACCGACCACTGAACACTCCGCGAAACTGTCATAGGTTGACATGAAAACTAACTTCGACGAATCATTGCATTGGACCGACCACTTCGTCGAGCACGGGTTTGCGGTTGCAAAGGGGCTGGTCGATCCGGAATTCTGCAATGAGGCAGTCGAGCGTATCAAGGTGCTGGTGGGCGATCCCCGGCCGCTCGATCAGTGGACGGCCGAGAAGCCAGGCGTATTCCACGAGAAGTTTGCCGGCAAAACGGATCCCGTCCTGGACAAGGTGTACGAGCAGCGCGCCTTCATGGACGCGATCGCCACGATGCACGGGGGACACGAGCATTGGAACGGACGGAAGCGGTACTTTTTCTTCGTCAAGCCATACGACCCGGAAGCTGAAGCACGGTTTGGCGATGAAGGACACATCGATTTCGGCAATCAGCACGTGCCGATCTTCTTCCGGGGCTTCGCGCTGTTTGTGTTACTGGCGGATACGGAACCGTTCAGCGGCAATACCATTGTCTGGCCGGGGACGCATCGTGACATTCAGAAGCAGCTGATGGCGGACCCGACCATGCAACAACCGTCCGAGTACTTCGATGAACTGAAACGTACTCTGCCGGCCCCGTACGAATTCGTCGGCAAAGCAGGGGACGTGATGTTCGTGCATCACCTGCTGTTTCACGCCGGCAGTGACTCGCACAGCACCAACCGCATCCCCCGACTGGCGCTGGTGTGTAATGCGTGGCGGAATCAGTGGGTGACTGAAATCGACCCGGCAACGCCTGACATAGCCCCGTGGCTGCGGTCCCTGTCGCTCAACGGCGCATACAAGGCGATCTATGACGAGCGCGCCGAACGCGCCAAAGTCAATGAGGAGGAGCGGGCAGAGATCGAGGCGGAACAAAGGCAGGGCAAATTACCCGCAATCAAATAATTGCCGATCGACCCTGGTCGATTGGGCCTGATAGGGAGGCCAAAATGACAGAGATGCCTTGTCCCATGCAAACTACCCATGGACGTCACGGGAATACGGCGTCACGATTGTCAAGCCTTGATACACGAGCAGCCTCGATGTATCCTGTGATTATGGCAGCCGCGAATCATCCCTCACTTCCCGTTCCCATCTGTCCCATCCGGCGTTCGAGGTTCGACGTTCGATCCCGTTGCCGAGCGGGATTCGCATTCATCCTCCTCCTTTTCGCTTCGGTCACGTTCGCCGAGGCTCCACCGAAAGCGCCTTTCCCATATGTCTGGGGCACCGCCTATCATGTGCTGCCCGGGACACACAACAACGAATCCGGTTACTTCTCGCTGTGTGAAGGGCTGGATGGCAGGATTTATGTCGGGACCGCGAAGTACGGCGTCAACTCCTATCTCGTGGAATTCGATCCCGCGACGGAGAAGCAGCGGATCGTGATCGACACCAACAAGGTGTGCGGCCTCGATCCCGCGAGCTACAACGAAGCGCAGTCGAAAATTCACAGCCGCAACTTCGTCGGCCGCTCCGGCAAGATCTACGTGTGCAGCATGGAGTCGCCGCAGGCGGACGATCCGACCACCTATCCCGGTGGCTACGTCATGACCTACGATCCACGGACGGATACCGCGGAGAGCCTCGGCATGCCGTACCCGGGACAGGGCGTCATCGATGTCGTCGCGGACGAGGGTCGCGGCATCATCTATGTCGTGCTCCTCAATGCCGAGAAGCCGTGGATGCTGTACGACATGAAAACCGGAAAGTACAGCGAGCTCGGCCCGATCCTTTCCACCTTTTCCACGACGCTGATCGACAACCGCGGCCGCGCCGGCGCCATCACCGACGAGTTCGAACTGGCACAGTACGATCCCGACACAGGCAAGCTCACCGTACGGCCGATCGAGGTGGACGGCAGAAAACTGAAGCCCGGCAACAGGTCCGGCTGGGTACCAACCTGGAATCTGGGAAACGACGGCAGGACCGCGTACCTGATCCAGATGACAGATTCCACGCTGTACGCCATCGATCTGCACACCGAGGGACCGGTGGTAAAAGCGGTGAGCCACGGGCCGATGCTCACCGGCAGGAATTTCGACTCCCGTTGCGCGCTCAGTGTCGCCCCCGACGGGCGCGTCTACATGGTTATCCGGGTCGACAACGAGACCGGGTTCGGCGGTTATTACCTGCACCATCTCGTGCGGTTCGATCCAGACAGTTCGAAGATCGACGACCTCGGTGTACTGGCGGTGAAGAATCCGGACTTCTATTTCAAATCACCCGGCACTAAACACGGGCATCCCGCAACGAACGATGATCATCCACCCTATTATGGTTACCACAAACTGCCGGACGACACGCTCACGCCGCTGTACAATCACCTGGCAATGATCGTGACGCGGGACGGGACGATATACGTGACGATTATTTATCCGTTCACACTGCTGAAGATCGAGAACACAGCGTCGGCTTCACTGCCCTGACGATCCTGCCCCGCAAAGAAAACAGGGATGGCCCCGAAGCAGACTGGCAACGGGCCTCCGTCGCTTGCAGCTATGGCAGTTAAAATAAAGGGAAAGCAACGGATGGGGAAAAGATCGTTCACCACTACGATGACAAGGATGTCGTCTCTCCCCGTCATCTATTCCGGGTGATTTTCAGCAAGTCGCGGCAGTGCTCGGTCCTGTAACATTCCATGAACGGCCAAAGCCGACCGTTTCGCGACAGATCATCACGCATCGGCTCAAAGATCGCCGGAAATCTGAGACTTGGGACTTGAGACTTCGTAGTCGGGCTTCGGCGATGGTCAATTGCCTTCCAGCTGCTCACGCATCAGTTCGTACATGCCCCCGGTCTGCTCGCCCCCGCCGCAGGTCTTCCCGTTGTCCGCCTCATTCGGGTTGAACCAGGTGTTGCTGATGCCGATGCGGGCTATGACCTGAGCGTGGACGTCTGTATCGGT
>DPYP01000458.1:0-4088 GCA_003545375.1 Lentisphaeria bacterium | reverse complement strand
CTGAAAGATGCGACGCCAACAGTGGAACTGACGCTGGAATAAAAAAACATGATCTGCTTCAAGCCCGAAGCCGTGCCGATTTGTATTCGTAGCGCTGGGCTATTGATTAAGGCAGTGAGATTAAGGGGTGGGGATTACACACGCTACCTTGTCCGCACCCGAAAACAAAAATCCCATTAGTTATCAGATCGTGAGTGACCAAAGAATCAGATTGGGCATTGTCGGCGTTTGTGGACGCGGCGCATGCTACAAGGATGCGTGTGACAGCAGGACGGACGATATTGTCATCGGTGCGGTGTGTGACACCAACGCAGACGGCCTGGCAGACGCTGCCCAACGCTATGGCGCCGAGCATCAGTTCAGCGATTTCGAGACCATGCTCGACAGCGGCTGTGTCGATGCGGTGATGATCGGCACGCCGATGCCGCTCCACGCACCACAGGCGATCGCGGCGCTGGATCGGGACATTTCCGTTTTCTCGGAGGTGACCGCCGGTGTCTCGATCGACGAGTGCCGCGACCTGGTCCTTGCCTGCAATCGCAGTAATGCCGTCTATATGATGGGCGAGAACTTCACCTACTTGCGCAACAACGTGGCGATCCGTGAGATGGTGCGGGCCGGACTGTTCGGTGAGGTCTACTATGCCGAGGGTGAGTACCTCCACGAATTGAAAGTGCTCAATGAACTCACCAAGTGGCGCCGCCGCTGGCAGACCGGGGTCAACGGCGTCACCTATCCGACCCACAGCCTGGGCCCCATCCTTCAGTGGTTCGATGGGCAGCGGGTGACATCCGTGTCGTGCGCCGGCAGCGGTCATCATTATCGCGACGCGCGTGACGATGCCTACGAGCACGAAGATACTTGTCTGATGCTCTGCCGGATGAGCGGCGGCGGGCTGGTGAAGATTCGCATTGACATGCTCAGCGACCGGCCGCACAACATGGCCGGATACGCGCTGCAAGGTACAATGGGCTGCTACGAATCGGCGCGCGGCCTTGACGAGTCAGACAAGATCTGGCTGCGACACCGCGATCCGGCAGGCGGCACCATGGCAGCACTGCCGGATGACAAACGTGAGCCGACGGCGTCAGAGTGGGAGAGGTTCGATACGATCGTCGACGATTATCTGCCGGATTGGTACAAAGCCGGCATGGCGCTGGCGGAAAAGGCAGGTCACGGCGGCGGCGACTTGTACACTGTGCTCGACTTCATCGATGCGGTTCATGGGCGCCGGCCCAGTCCGATCGGTATCCACGAAGCAATGGACATGACATTGCCGGGACTGATCAGCCAGCAATCGATCCAACAGGATGGGCAATGGATCGCGGTACCCGATTCCCGCAGCTGGACCGACGAGACCGACGAGACCGCCGGGCCGCAACTGATCATGGTCTGGCCGGAAAACCGCCGAAACGATCCGCCGCACATCAATGTATCTGCCGGGTATCGACTGCGGCAGTATCGTCCGGCAGACCGGGAGGCACATAGCGCCCTGGCTGTTTTGTGCGGATTCGATATCTGGCAATCACCCGAAGCGGCAGAAGCGATGATGGCTGTAGTGGTGCCTGGGGGCTTTTTTATCATCGAGCATGAAAGCAGTGGTGACCTTGCTGCAGCCGCTGTGGCCAATCACAACCCAAGTCCACAGGTCCCTGTGCTCGCTGAGCTCGGTTGGGTCGTGACCCATCCCGATCACCGCGGCAAAGGTCTCGGCCGCGCGATCTCCGCAGCTGTCACCTGCCGGCTGCTCGACATCGGCTACGACAGCATCTATCTGCGGACGGACGACCACCGACTGGCCGCCCTCAAGATCTATCTGTCGATGGGCTACGAACCCAGCTGCTATGCCGACGGTATGGCCGAGCGCTGGGCCCGGGTCCGATCGGCACTACCGTGATCTTCAGCATTGCCCCGAGGTTCAAGGACCGCGCGGTGAAGTTCCGGTGCGACGGCGCCATCAACGAGGGCTGGGGCAACGGCAGGTACGCCGGCCACAAGCGCCACAGCATCTGGCGGGACTACAACCACGCCTACGAGCCGGAAGAATCGAACCACAAGGAATCAAGCGGTCTCTACGGCGATAGCTTTCCAGTATGGACAGATCAGATGATCTATGGAATTGACACACGGATTGTATATAATATCTAACTCCAAAGATTCGATGACACATTCAAACACGAATAGACCGGGCAAAGAAGCAGTATGAACTTTGTCGTTATCTTCACCGACACACAGTGCAAGTGGATGGTGGGCGCTTACGGGCAGCCGGTGTGCGACACACCAAACCTCGATAAACTCGCAGCACAAGGTGTCCGGTTCGAACGAGCCTACACGACCTCGCCGATCTGCGGACCGGCCCGCGGAGCGCTCTTCAGCGGACTGCACCCGCAGTCAAACGGCGTCTGGGGCAACCACATGAGCCCGCATCGGCACGTACCGCTCATGGGTGACGTTTTTCGGGACCTGGGCTATCGGGCCGCACTCACCGGCAAATGGCATCTGGACGGGGCCAGCTACAGCGGCACTGGCGTGCCCGATGGCGGGTTCGAGCCTGACTGGTGGTACGAACAGACGAACTGCTTGACAGAGCTGCCCGACGACATTCGCGCCCTGTACGCGCAGGGAACAACGCCCGACGATCTTCGGCAAGCCGGCTTCGGCATCGAGCACGTCTACGGCCACCGCGTGACGGACCGTGCGCTCGACTTCCTGCAAACTGTGGGGGACGAACCGTTCGTGCTGGTTGTGTCATATGACGAACCGCATGATCCGTGGATGGCTCCAGTCGAATATTGGGAGAAATTCCAACCCCACGATATCCCCTGCCGGCCTAATTATTGCCCACCGATGGACGGCAAACCCAAATTACAGCAGATGCAGGCGCAGGAGACAGCCGCCGCCCACGCCGACCCCACCTGGGAGCAACTGGTGGCGAAACGCCTGAAATTTTTCGGCTGCAACAGCTATATCGACCGCGAGATCGGGCGGGTGGCGGCAGCCGTGGACGAGCTGCACGGAAACGACACCATGATTATTTACACATCGGACCATGGCGACCAGCTCGGCTCCCACGGTCTGCACGACAAGGGACCGGAGATGTACGAGGAAACCACCAACATCCCGTTTATCGTGTGTGGTCCCGGAGTGCCAAGCGGGGCGGTGAGCCACGCGTTGCTCTCACACCTCGACATCATGCCGACGATGCTCGACCTGGCGGGACAGGAAATACCGGGGTCGCTGCATGGTGTCAGCCAGGCACCGGTGCTGGCTGATCCGGCTGCCGCCGTGCGCGAGTACGTGTTTGTAAGTTACAACCTCAATCAAGTCGACGAGCGGGAACGAGGGGGGCTGTACCCCATCCGTTGCGTCAGCGACGGGCGTTACAAACTTGCTGTCAATCTGTTTGATTGCGATGAACTCTACGACTTGGAAGCCGACCCATACGAGTTGACCAACCGCATCGACAACCCCGACTACGCGGCAACGCGCAACCGGATGCATGACGCACTGCTGGAGGAAATGGCACGAACGAACGATCCCATGTGGAATATCCAATGGGAAGATCGGCCGTGGCGGCCGGCCAGGCACTTTTTCTTCCTGCCTGCGCAGCCTGAGCCGGCAAAGCCGCAAGCTCGAAAGGGTTGAACTGGCCGGCGGCTGTCATCAGAACGACATGACGCCGCGGCGCGTCACTCCTCTCCCACCGGCTTGTACAGGAACGGGCGCCGGAAGATGCCTCCGAAGTGGTGCGGATTGATGCATCGTACGATGATCACATTCTTCCCCGCCTTCAGCTTACCGGCGGTATCAACGTCCCATTCAAACCCATAGTCATTGTGCCACCACATCACTTTGTAGTTTTCGCGTTTCGCCACTTGGTCGCCGTTGATGTAGGCGTATGACTCGTTGAAGATGCCGGGGAACCGGATATGCGCGCCGGCGGCTTCTTCAGCGGTCAGTTCCACCTCTGTCCGGTACCACAGTGTGCCGGTATAGCTCTGGCGGTCCGGCGCGCGGATACCCTGCGCCTGGGCGTACAGGTTGGTGCGGATCATTTCCCATTCGTCGGGATACAGCCGTCGGTTGTC
>DPYP01000230.1:9946-19001 GCA_003545375.1 Lentisphaeria bacterium | reverse complement strand
ATTGTCCCGGTCGATGACAACGGCGCTCCCTACCGCGTCTTTGACCCGTGCATCTGGCGGGAAGACGACGGCTACTACGCGCTCTCGGGCAGCTATACGCACGGGACGCTCAAGGTGGATTGCCGGGGCGCGGAGTATTTGTTCCATTCGAAAGACCTGGCAGAATGGGAAAGCCTGGGCACGCTCGTTGAATGTGGGTTCCATACCGAGCCGGGCGAGGACGGGGCCGTTCCCAATTTTCTGCCGATCGGCAACGGCAAGCACATGCTTCTGTTTTTCAGTCACAAGCGGGCCGGGCAGTATTATATCGGTGACTACGACCAGGCGAGGCATCGCTTCATCCCCGACTCCCACGGGCGTATGAACTACGGCCCGTGGTGCATCGGCAGCCTGCACGCACCAACGGCCGCGATCGACGACCAGGGTCGGTTCCTGGCGTTTTTCAACGTCTGGGAAGGTAAGCCGCCGGAGGGCTGGAATAATGTCATGACCTTGCCGCGGTGCCTGTCCCTGGAGGCGGACAACTCCCTGCGCATCGAGCCGGCGGCCGAGATCGAATCCCTGCGTTTCGACCACTGCTGCACCGGGCCGATGACGATTCCCGGCAACGGTGAAATCGTCTTGGAGAAGGTGCGCGGGAAGGCGATCGAGCTCGAGGCGGTCATCGACCCCGGCATGGCGCGGGAAGTGGGGCTTTGCGTTCTCCGCTCGCCGGACGGCGCTGAACGGACCCGTATCTCACTGTTCCAGAAAGAGGGCCAGCGGCCGGGGACCAGTGCGCTCCAGATCGACGTGTCGGAGGCATCTCTGCGAAGCGACGTTTTCGCACGCACACCGGAGACCGGGCCGTTCATTCTCGAGGCCGGAGAGGTGCTTCGCCTGCGGGTCTTCGTCGACCGCAGCATCGTCGAGGTTTTCGCCAACGGCCGCCAATGCCTGACTCTCCGGGCCTATCCGGAGCGGCAGGACAGCAACGGCGTCTCGGTCTTCACGCGGGGCGGCGCGGCGAAACTCGTGTCGCTTGACAGTTGGCAGATGCACAGCGTCTGGCCGGAGTTGAGAAATTGCGAAGGTGCCTAGCCCACAATCAGGGAAGGTGTAAACATGACGACTGACAACGGCTGGTTCGTTGATGCTCGTTATGGACTGTTCATCCATTACGGTCTGTACAGCCTGCTTGGGCGCGGCGAGTGGGTGATGAATCGTGAGCGCCTGCCGCAGGCCCGGATGCGTCACCTGATGACAGAGTTCACCGCGGCCGAATTCGACGCCGACCGAATCTGCGATCTCGCCGTCGCCGGCGGCATGCGATACGTCACCCTGACCAGCATGCACCTCGACGGTTTCCGCCTGTATGACACTGAGCTGTCCGACTTCAACAGTGTCAACGTCTGCGGCCGTGATCTCGTCGAGGAATTCGTCGACGCCGCACGGGCACGTGACCTGCGAATCTCTCTCTATCACGCCCTGAACAACTGGAGCGATCAACCCGATGCGGTCGCCGCGCTCGAGAGCGATGCAGCCCGTGAGGAATTCATTGCGAGCACTTTCGACAGAGTTCGTGAATTGGTCACCCGGTTCAATCCGATCGATGTCCTGTGGTATGACGGCTGGTGGCCATTCAATGCCGAAGAGTGGAAGGGTGAGGCGATGAACGCAATGGTGCGCGAGCTCCAGCCCCACGTCCTGTTTAATGGCCGCAATGGCCTGGCCGGCGACTTTGCCACTCCCGAGGGGCATATGATGGCGCCGCGACCGTGGCGACCGTGGGAAGCCTGCATAACGCACAATGACCACTGGGGATATCATCAGGGCGATCACAACTGGAAGTCACCAGATACGTTGATCGACCTGTTGGCGACGGCGGCGCAAGGCAGGGGCAACTTGTTGCTCAATGTCGGGCCGCATGGTGACGGATCCATCCCCGAGCCATCCGCCTCCGCCATCGAGGAGGTCGGCCGTTGGTTGCGTGATCACGGCGAATGTATCTATGACAGCGATCCGTTCACATTCGAGCTGATGGAACGCGGCGATCACAATGGCGATTGGAACCACAACGGCCTGTTTACCCTCAGAGGCCAATCGCTTTACCAGCTGGTGCGGTACTGGCCGGGCAACGAGCTGGTGGTCGCGGGCTTGGATACCGAGGTCGAACGCGTTACCCTGCTGGGCACGGGCAGCCAATACGCTTTCACGCAAACCAACGGAACGGTTACTGTTACCGGTCTGCCCGGCACACCGCCGGACACCATCTGTCCGGTTTTACGTTTCGACTGCGCTGATATTCCCCGGATGTACCTGACCGGCGGCATGCGGGTGCCCAACGTATCACATCCACCCTACGATCCATGCCAATCGGACATCATGCGTTGAGTTGTGGGCAACATAGAGCGCTATTCGGGACACATGGGCCAAAGGGAGTTCCGGCTTTGCGGAAAATCGTGCAACGATTAAGGAATGAAAAATGATTGACAAGATATTTCTTGTTCATCATGCGCATACCGACACTGGTTTTACCGATTTCGTCGATACGGTGCGGACACAACATTCGGAAAAACTCGACCGGATCATCGAGTTGTGTACCCAGAATCGAAACCGCCCGGAAGGTGAGCAGTTCAAATGGACCATCGAGTCCGCCTGGGTGGTGCATGAGTATATGCGAACACGTTCCGAGGAACAGAACGCCAAGCTGATCGCGTTGCTGCAGGAAGGCTTGATCGAGCTGACCGGTTTCTTCACGCAGATACTCACGGAGTTGCCGACGTTTCAGGAGCTGGCTCACTCGGTCGAGTTTGCGGCACGCTTGGGGCAACGGCACGATTTTGATGTAAGTAGCGGGATGCTGTGTGACCTTGGCGGTGCCACATGGATGCTGCCCGAGGTGCTTTCCCAGTCCGGGATACGATACTATACGGCGGGCTGTGGCGGCTGGCGCGTCTTGCTGCCGTGGGTCAACCTGCCGCCGCTGTTCCGCTGGCAAAGTCCATCGGGAAACAGCGTACTTTTCTGGCAATACGGCTCCGGAATGGGGGACCAGCCGGAGGGCGTGGGAGCGCTGTATCCGCAGTATGCATTCGGGTACTACAATGTGCTGTGGCCGCTCCGCGGATGGTACGATCCTGTCGCCCGCAAGTATTTGTACGATGTGGAGCTGGACAAACAACTGGGCACCATCCGGTCCAAAGCGGAGGCAGTGCAAAGCGCCAGGGACGGCATGGACGCACTTCAGGATTATCTCGCCGCCCGCGACTATCCGTATGATGCGGTGATGTTTCAGGCGGCGGCGGACAACTTTGGACCGGATCCGTTATTGTGCGAGACCGTCGACGAGTGGAATAAGACCATCGAGTCACCACGAGTGATCATTGCAACGCAATCGGAGTTCTTCCGGTATATGGAGGGCCGGTACGCTGCAGACATCCCCGTACTCAACGGTGAATTCTCCTGTCCATGGTCGGATCACGCGGGGACCGCGGCGCGGGAAACAGCATTGTACCGTGAAGGCGGACGGCGCTGGCGAAAAGCCGGTATTGTCGCCGGGCTGGGGCGCATCGCCGCCACCGGTAAAGGCAGCATTCCGGCGGACAACGCTGACGAGATATGCTGGAACCTGCTGCATTATTCCGACCACACCTTCGGTCTCAATGGACAGTATCTTCAAGAAACGGTAGATGCTGCCGGCCCGGTGACGGATCCGGCTTTTGACAGGCTCAAAACGTCGTGGCGCGATAAGGCGCAATACGCTGAAAGCAGCGCGTCACTGGCGCAACAGGATCTCGACAAGGCGCTTGCCCGGCTCGGCGATGAATTGCCCGGATTGAGCGCGCCGAATGTCGTTGTCGTCAATGCCGATCTGTCGACGCGAAGCGATTTGGTGCGCGTGAACCTGCCTGCAGGCAGTTCGCACCTGCGCCCGTACGACGTCGTGAAACAAGAGTTCGCGCCCGCAGACGTGCTCGTCGAAAATGACAGTGCCACAAGCTTGACGTTTCTTGCCGCGGATGTGCCCGGCGGCGGCTATAAGGTTTATCCACTGAAGAAAACGGCCGCGCCGACCACAGACGTGAACACATCGTCGGACACATGGGCGATTGAAAATCGGTTCTACCGTATCGCCGTGGACGAGAAAACCGGCTGCATCGGCAGCATTTACGATAAAGAACTGGACGCTGAGCTGGTGGATGCCGCCGCCCGCTGGCCGTTTAACGAATACATCCATGAAGAGTTGCATGATCTGTCCACCGACGCAACGGCAGCCGGCATGGTGGTCCCGAAGCAGCGAACCTACCGGGTGCCGGAGAAGCGCGGCGTTACTGCAGAGCGGCATGTCGCAGAGTTGAGTCAGTGCCTGTCGATAAACCGGGCAGTGGTCGACGGACCGTCACCGGTGGCGTTGACCCAGACGGTTCGGTTGTGGAATCACACGAAGCGCATCGACATCGTCAACAGGATTGTCAAAGAACCAACCCTGAAGAAGGAGGCCGTCTATTTCGCCTTTCCCTTTGCCGTGGAACCTTTCTCGGTACAGTGTGAGATTGCCGGTACCATTCTCGAGCTCGGCAAAGATCAACTCCCCGGCTCGCACACGGACTACCAGGCGATTCAAAATACCGTCGCGCTGAGTGGAGGCGATACCTCGGTTTTGTGGTGTACGCATGACGCGCCGCTGGTCAGTTTCGGTGATGCCCGGACCTTCATGTGGGCAGGGCTGGACTATCATCCCGATCAACCGCATTTATACAGTTATATCATGAACAACTGCTGGCCCACCAACTGTCGGTTCTGGCAGGAGGGTGAAACTGTATTTCGCTATTCTCTCACCAGCCGGCGGAAGGCCCCGACAAGGAAAGAGATAGTCAGCTTTGGACGCCTGTGTGCCGAGCCGCTCGAAGCGTGTCTGCGTTCCCCGGGAGGAGACCTTGCGGATACGCCCCCGACATCGCTTTTCAAGATCAACGGCGATGGCCTTTTGCTTGAAGCCATTGAGCACCTCGCTGATGACCGGCGCATCAGGGCGCTCCTGATTGAAACGAATGGTGTCGGCAGCAGGCAGGAAGTAGTGTTTAACGCCGACATCGTAGCAGGTGCATGGCGCACCGACCTGCTCGGCAATGTTCGTGACGCATGCACAATTCATGAGAATTCACGCGTCGAGTTTGCGACAGAGCCATACGAGTTGGTTGTTGTCGAGTTTGAACTCGACAAGTAGTTTTGGATTAACATGCACATTTCGTGGCAACCTGCCGAAGACAAGGGATACGTGATCGTTCAGGGCGATCGATTACAGGGGGCAACCGTCAAGGTGTGGTATGTCGAGCTCTATATGGGCCCCGAGTCACATTCCCGCTGGCCCGGCGCCACGATCCAACACACGACCCGCCTTGTGGATGCGGACGCAAACGGGCAATGGCTGAAATTGCGCTGTGCACTGGATGACGGCGTCCTGATCGACCATGAGATAACCGTGGATGCCGATGTCATTGATTTTCGATCAACAGCGGCGAACCCCTCTCGCCGTGATTCGGATGTTGCCTGGGGCGCACCTTGTGTGATTGTCGATGACTTCACCGGGGGGGACGCGGAATCTTACCTGTCGAAATGCTTCATCTTTCTGAACGGGCAGTTGACCAGATTGCCGGTGGAACCCTGGGCTCGCCACGCCGTTGAAACACCGGGTCAGGTCTGGTGTCCGCGGCACGTGAACCGCGCCGACGTGGAGCCCCATCCATTGAGTGAACTGGTTCCCGATAACGGTTTGATCGGCTGCTTCTCGGCAGATGAAGAGAGCGTCATGGCGATTGCCTGGGAGCCATACCAGAATCTGTTCCAGGGAATCATAACCTGCCTGCACGCCGATTTTGGAATTAATGGGCTGCCGGCAGGTGAATCCAAGCGGTTGCGCGGCCGGATCTATTTCACCGAGGCGAATATTCCCGGTCTGCTCGACCGATACCGTCGGGATTTCCCGGAACATGATCCAGGCCGTCAACTGTGAACTTTGACATATGAAAACTAACCGTTGTTGCGGCTCCGGCCGTCAGGAGAAGACGAAATGAATTACATGGACAGCACGATGTTGGCGATTGGCGACAATACACAACTCTTTCTGGACAACCTGATTGTCGAAGCCTCGCACGATGTGACCAAGACAACTCATCAGCCCCGCAAAGACCCGGCCAATCCATTGATCATAAAGGATCGGCCATGGGAGCATTTACCCTATTTCACCTGCAGCAATCATGTGGTGTTGCGGGATTCACAGGATGGTCTTTTCAAGTGCTGGTACGAAGACCTGATTGATCACAGTGGCAGGAAGTATCTGGTCGAGGCGCGCGTATGCTATGCGGTAAGTGAGGACGGCCTGCGTTGGGAGAAACCGGAGCTGGATGTCCATGAGGAAAATGGTCGAAAGACCAATGTGGTTATCGGCGGCGAAGACGGAATCGAGCAGACGCATTCATGTGGCGTGATCGAGGATCGTTTTCCGCCGGACCCGTCGCGACGGTACCGGGCCATCTTTTCCCACTACCCGCCGTTCGAGGGGCAGATACGAGCGGCCCATTCTGCGGACGGAATCCACTGGCAGCTGGAGACCGAATCCGTATCGTTCGGGAATCTCGGCGGGGCTATGGGCGACGCTGCCATTCTGGATTACGACCCGTACAGCCGCAACTTCATCACGACTTGCCGGCCCAGTCGCATGTGTTCCCCGTGCCTGAACCCGCGCAACCCCATGGGGCCGACAAATCCCGGCCCCCGCTATCCCCATGATTTTGCCAAGCAGAACCGCCGCCGCATTTTCCAGGCGGAAAGTCCGGATATGCTGCATTGGAGCCAGCCGCATCTGGTGTTGTGTCCGGACGACGAGGAGGACAACATCGATGACGGGTTCTACACCATGGTACAGTGCGAATATTCCGGCATCTATCTCGGGTTTCTCAACGTGTTTCATCGGACGTCGAATCATATGGATGTGCAACTTGTCGTCAGCCGTGACCGAAAGAATTGGCAGCGCACAAATAACCGACAACCGTGGCTGACGCTCGGCACGCCGGACAAATGGGATCAGGGCATGGTCGCGAGTTCTTCTGCGATTCTCGAGGTTGGCGACGAGTTGTTTTTCTATTATGGCGGGTGCTCCTGCCATCATGACTACTGGATTTGGGGGCCGCGGGAAGGACTTGACCACCCGGAAGTGACAGATCCGGACCTGATCCGCTTCGGGCTGGGGTTGGCCCGCCTGCGCAAAGACGGTTTTGTTTCCTTTGATGCCGGTTCGGTTCGCGAGGGCATGATGGTTACCCGTCCTTTCTCCTCCGAGGGTGAGAGCCTGATAATCAACGCGAAATGTGGCGGCAACGGCTACATCAAAATAGAAGTTCTCGACCAGTATGATGAGATCATCGAGGGTCGCAGCAAGGAGGCGTGCGATGTCTTTACTGCAGACAGCACGGCCCACAACGTGACGTGGAACGGGGACGGCAGCCTGCCTGTCACACCGATGTCCGGCGGCGGCGACACGATCTATCCATGGAAGTCCCAGCCGCAGTTTCGCAAGCTGCGTTTCTTCATGAAAGACGCGGAACTCTACTCTTTTTCCATGAAGTAATGGCGCCCCGGCGTGTACCCGTACGGTTCATGCTGAATCAGATAGTCCCAGTCATCCGGCTGGATTTCGTATACGGTTTCAATTGGCAGTTCATCGAAGAATGCCTGGGCCGATGACGGGATCTTGATTTTCTCACTGCGATCGCGCCAGAAAATATGATGACTGTTTACCAACATGATACGTGGCGCATCTGAATCGTTCGGCATGCCGCGGTGCCAGAGGCGCATGTCGCGCATCAACAGGTCCCCCTGGCTGGTGCAGGCGCGGATGGGTGGGCAGATCTCACGCCTCGCCGTGGTGGCTGCAGCGGAAACTTCAATGGCATCACCTCTCCAGATGGATGTGTCGAGATGCGTGCCGGGCCACAGCTCGATAGCGCCGTTTTCCTCGTTGACGTCGGTTATCGGCGTGTTGACGATCAGGCTCACCGGTGGATGTGCCTCTTTCAAGTCGGGCCACAGTTGGCCATGGTCGGCATGCAGCGGTTGGGCCGGGGTACCGGGCATAATCGCCAGGCCCATGTAAGTGCTGTTGAAAAACTTGCGGTGCACGGCCGTCGACACGGCACAGGCAAAGGGATTTGCCAGGATCTCCGTGAACAGGTACGGATGCATCGGTGGCGGCTGCACAGTAACATGCCCTTTCACCCAGTTGTACGGCGGGGTCTGCCGTGAAGCCAATGCCAGCAAGCGGTCGAGGTCCTCGAGCATGCGGCCTTCAAGTGCATCCAGAACCTTCGCCTGTACGGCCTGGCGAAGGATCACGTAGCCCTCCGTTCGCAACGCCTGCTGCGCTTCGGCAATGTGTTCCATGCTCAGTTGCTGCGCCTGGCACTCGGCATCCGAAATCGTGATGTCGGTTTTGACCATTCTTTCGTCTCCCCAGTTTTCCTGCCCGCCGATTTTGACGCCATGCAGGAATATACCGGCATCGCCGTCGAAAAGGTGCCCAAATACAGCATAAACCCTTCCCTTTCGAATTCTCGGCCAGGCCGAGAACTGTATGACAGCAGGCGATGTGTGAAGATCGCAATGGATTTTTCCGGAGATGCGTTCTACGTTGTCAAATTGGTGTTGGGAACTCAATCACCTCCTGCACCCGACGACACTGATTCTCGAACCTCGGATCTCTATTCATGCCTTCCCCTGTCCTTCTCGCCGCACATATGAACGACCCGTGGATGCCAACCACGGAGTCTGGGATCAAAGGCCACTTTTATCAGGAAGGCGAACGCCAGACGGAACTGCCGTCCGATTGGTATTCAATCCTCAGCAGGCTTGGAGTCACCATGTTGCAGGTGGACTCCGAGCACCACACGACCAACGAGACTCTGCCGGGCGTCTGGGACTGGGCGGCGTACGACCGGCTGTTCGAGGCGATCCGGAACGGCGGCTTCCAAGCTATTTTCTTTCCGCATTGGCATTGGCCGCCGGACTGGTATGAGGA
>DPYP01000230.1:0-9563 GCA_003545375.1 Lentisphaeria bacterium | reverse complement strand
ATCTCGCCATGGAGCCCGCACGCGAAGGCCTGGTTCGAACGATGCATCAATGCAATGGCGGAACATTACGGTGAGCCGGACGTCGTCGCCGGCATTTACCTGGGTATTCATGGAGACTGGGGCGAGGCCATGTATCCGCTTGGCGGTGAGGTCGGCATCGCCTGTCTCGAGTACGGCCGTGGTTTGAAGGACGCGCACTGGCATCCGGATTTCTGGTGCAACGATCCATGTGCCCACGATGATTTCCGCCGCACTGCCATTCGCAAATACGGATCGCTCACCGCACTAAACGATGTCTGGCAAAGTCGATACGACAACGCGGAGCAGCTCGAATTTCCGCGAACGCCGGACCCCGATAATCCCCGGCCATGGCTGGATTTCATCGAATGGTACTACGACAGCATGACCAGGTTCTCGGTGATGGTTGCCGAGCTCTACCGCCGTCGTTTCCCGAATCTGCTGTTGATGCTGCCCCTGGGCGGAGGCACCGAGGCGTTGGTGTTTGGCCAGGACAATACCGGTCTGCCCAAGGCGATGAAGCCATTCAACGTTACCATCCGGTCGACGGCTTCCGGCTCGACACAATCAAACAGGCAATACTCGACCGCCGAGAAATTCCAACGCAACTATCCGATTCTCAAACGCATCGCCTCAGCCTGCAAATTCTACGGCAATGAACTGTGGCTGGAGCCGCCCTGGCCGCCAAAGATGGGACGTACCGCGACGGTCACGAAACTGTTCGAAGTCCTCTCATGCGGTGCTGTTGCTTTTTACGACTGGAGCCGCAACATCGTTGAGAACGCGGACGTGTTTGAGGAGTACGCAGAATTGCTGACCGTGCGAACTCCGCAAGTCGATACGGCTATCTTTTTTCCCGCCACCTCACATCGGCTGTGTCCCGATCAGTCGATGCCCGAACCCTTCTGGGAGGGCGCGGCCGATATCCGTCGCGTCCTTGACTTTGATGTGGTCGATGAGCGTCTCATTGCCGACGGCGCCCTGGCCGGCTACCGCGTTCTGATCATCTTCGGCACCGACGTTGTTGAAGCTGAAACCATCGCCGGCATTACGGCATGGGTTGAAGCCGGAGGTGCCGTCCTCCTCGATGGCGTCGGCCCGGTGCGAACGGTCGAGGGCGATCGCGCACCGTACGACGCGCTTGCGGGAATGGCGCCGGAGTCCGGCATGGTTGAAACCGCTCCGGCGCCGATCGACCTGCGTCACGATGTATTCCTGCAGCACCTGGCGGCGACACCGCATCGCGTCGCCCACCGCGCATACACGGGATTGAGTGACGATGCCGAAATCCTGGCGGCATCGGGGGACGGCAACGCCGTAGTCTGGCAATGTCGACACGGCGACGGTACCGCCATCGTCTGCGCGGGGGATTGGGGCGAGCGCCGGGTGTACTATGAAATCATCCGCGACGCCGTATACAATCTCTCGGCATTGGCCCCTTCATTCCGCGACGCGCCGGCGTATAACGACCACTGGGACGATTGCTTTTCCACCGTCACCGAGGACGGGATCATCTTCCTGAACCTCGAACCGGTGGCCGTCGAGAAGACCGCCTTTGGCCGGACGCTGTCTATCGAGCCGAATGCGATCGCAATAATATCCGTAGATGTTCCGGGATGACGGTTGGCTTATCACGCCGAAGCCTGGGGCGAAGGCAGATCTGCGAATGAATCCCGCGGTGCTGCTGCGGACGTGTCATAAGCCCTGTTTACTCATCCATTCGAGAGCAGCGACTGGACGTACTGGAGGTTTCGCCGGGTATTGTTTTCGAGGCCCGCGAGATCGGTGTCGACAAATTCGAAGGCGTCCGGGCTGACGCTCAGGTGCGTTTCGACAACCACATAGCCGGTGTATCCGTCATCCGCGAGACCGGCGAGCTGCCCGGGCCAGTCAACGACGCCCTGCTCGATCAGCGACCAGCAGTTCTGCTGAGGATCGTAGTTCTTGAGATGCACGTGCGAGACCAGATCCTTGATCTGATCGTACTCGGCCGGGTAGGGCACGGCGCTGCCGGCGCGCGCGGAATTGCTGGGGTCCCAGCAGAGGGTGAGACGATCGGCGCCGATCTGGCGGATCATCCCGGCCGCCTCGAGACCGGTGGCCCCCCAGCAGATGGATTCGTTCTCCAGCACCAATCGGCATTCATGGCGGCCGGCGATATCGGCCATCTCGGCAACCCGATCGATCGCCGCCTGCGGCACCTGGGGTGAATCGTCACGCTTGAAACCGAAACAGATCACCCGATCTGTCCCGGCGCGGCGCGCCCATTCACAGGCTCGCGGCAGACCTTCAGCCAGGACCGTAGCAACCGACGGATCGTCGATGGCGCATTTGCAGAATCCCGGTGACACGCCCGAAATTTGCAGGCCGGCATCATCGACCATCTTGAAAAAATCCCGCAACTCCGTATCCGGCCCCTCCGGGAAGCGGCCGCCGGGCAGGCTTCGCACCTCCACGAAATCGACGTTCCACTGCTTTGCCAGTTGCACGGCTCGTACCGGATCTTCACGGTTGATTTCGTCGGTAAAGACTGAGATCTTCATCATCCCTCCATGCCTTGGAATAGTCGTTCAGGTTCTGTTTCCGGCCTCGGCTGGCATGCGCGTCATCCGCGGGAGAGTGGTTTGTTGGGTGCCCACGGCTGCGGCTTGCCGAGTCAGCCTGGCCGAGGCCCGTTCGTCGTTGAGAATCCGGGCGCAGTCACCGGCAATGACATCCGCCACCAACACATTATCATTTCCCATGCCCCTTTGCATCTTTCATGAGGCAGGATGGCGGATGTACACCGGTATCCAAAGCTGCCGCGAAGACCCGCGCTTACCGCGACCCGTTTGCAGATCCCGTGCCCGTACCGGCAAAGACCCACACGAGATTGAAAAACACAACGAGGTGGAGGCACCCGGTGCCCAGGATGCCTTCACTGCGCGTCTGGTCGAGACTGAGCCGAGCACGCTCGGCGAGATCCAACGTGTCGGGCACAACAGCTTGATAGTACGTTCCACGTTGAGCTGGAAGCATGGGCAATTGTTCTTTCCGGCGGTTTGTCCGCAGTGCCTTGCATAGCACCAAGAACGGTGGCGGCTGTAACCGGAGATTAAAGCGGCGTCGGCGGAAATTGTGCTCGAAGCAACACTTATCTTGACTTGCCATTCCGATGTCGTTGCCTATATTCCCAGCCTTTCTGCGGTCATACAAATCGGGCATACTGGAGTTGCGGACATGAAAAAAATTGTTGTTACCGGGGCCAAGGGCGGCACGGGTACCGGCATCGTGGCGGTGTTGAAAGACCGCGGTTACGATGTGCTTTCTATCGATCTCCTGCCGCAGGCCCTTGGCGATGTGGATTACAAACAGATCGACCTGCGCGACGCTGCCGGTGTGAACGACGCATTTGCCGGCGCCGACGGCGTCATACACTTCGGCAGTGTGCCCGCTGACGTGTGGCTGTCTACCACCGAGGCGTTCCACAACGTCGCGGTCGCCGGCTTCAATGTATTTCAAGCCGCGCACAACGTTGGCATCCGTCGCGTCGCCTGGGCGTCGAGCATCGAGGTCTACGGCGATCTGCGTGAGCACCTGACACTGCCGATTACCGAAGAGAGCCCGCAGGCGCCGCCCGGTATTTACGGCGCCTCGAAGGTGCTGCTGGAATCGCTCGCTCACAACTACTGCCGCTGGCACAATATGGCGATCGCAGGATTTCGTCTGACTCGAATCATCTACGACAGCGCCTACGGCAAGGAGCGCATGCAGCGGTGGTCGGGGGACGATGCACTCGGTCACGATTGCATGTGGTCGTATGTGGATGCCCGCGACGTGGCGACTGCCTGTCTGGCGTGGCTCGAGTCGGACCGCCAGGGTGCGGAGGTGTACAACATCGGCTGCGACAATGTGCACAGCGAAACACCGACCGCCGAGCTGCTCGAGCATCACGGCTTTGCAGGAAAGGAAGTCACCCGTGAACACGGCGAGTATGAGACGCTTTTTTCATCGGCAAAACTGAAAGCGCACCTCGGCTGGCAGGCAGAACATGACTGGCGGGATATTCTTGCCGAATGACTACAGTCATGCAAACGGCCAAAGACCTGACGGAGAAGAGGGAAGTCCCTACACCCACGGACACCATCGCCGGGAGCGACTCGGGGAAAGGAAACCCGTGACATTGCGGCTGCCATGCTGGACCACGGCGCCGCACTTGCGGCCCCGGTCCCTCTCGACCTCGTGTCGAGGGTGAATGTGTTCGGCAGCTATCAAAAGGTGTTTTCCCAAAGAAGCCTCCAGCCGCGGATTGTATTGGCGGTACATGGTAGTCGCCAAACATTTCTTCGGCGAGGAAAGAGATCGAGCTTTCTTTAACGGCAGTTGTTTTGGGCATTGGTAGATTCCCTTGAGTTAATGTTTGAAACGATTAAAGTCCGTTTTCTCACTGGCGCGTTGAAATCCAGAATGGTGAGGCCAGGATGAAGGCCATCCTCAAGGATAAACAGGAACCGGGTCTTGCTTATGGCGAGCATCCGGTCCGCGACTTGAAGCCGCATGAAGTGTTGCTGCAGATTCATACTGCAACGATCTGCGGGACAGATATCCTCATCTACCACTGGCATCCGTTGATCAGGGATTTTATCAAGGACCCGCCATTCATTCCCGGACACGAATGCGGCGCGGTGATTGCAGAGCTGGGAACGGAAGTGCGCGGCTTTTCCGTGGGCGACCGGGTTGCCGTGGAAACCCATCTGCCGTGCGGCAACTGTTATCAATGCCGCACCGGCGAACAGCACATTTGCAGGGACATGGTGCTCTTCGGCCACAACTTCAACGGGTGTTTCGCCGAATTTGCGGTGGTTCCTCAGCAGATACTGTTCAAAATCGACGACGCATTAAGCCTTGAAAAGGCAGCCTTACTCGAGCCGATGGGCGTCTCTTTCCAGGGCGTCGAGAAGGCGCAGGTCGCCGGGGATTCAGTGGCTGTCATCGGGGCCGGCCCGATCGGGCTGTTCGCCATTTACCTGGCAAGAAAAATGGGAGCGACGCGAGTGATTGCGATCGACATCAACAAATTCCGTCTGGACCTGGCCCTTCAGTTAGGTGCCGATACGGTGTTTGATCCGCAACAGTCAAACGTGCCCGAAGAGATCCTGGCCTTGACCGATGGCGACGGTGTGGGCCGAATCATCGATGCGGCAGGTGCCAATGAGTCCTTGTCCGAGTCTTTCAGTTACCTGCGCAAGGGGGGGCGGTTGATCCTGGTTGGAAATCCCAAACAAGACCTGGTCATCAAGAGCCCGATGGTCAGCCTGGTGCAGAAGGAAATCACGATCAAGGGCGTCCACGGCAGGCGGATGTATGACACGTGGGAGAAAACCCAGAACTTTCTCCTTGAGAAAACGCTGCCCCTGGAGTTGTTCGTATCGCACGAGTTCGCAATGACCGATTATGACAAGGCCTTCGCGGAGATCGACTCTGGCAGGACCAGCAAAGTAATGCTGAGGAACAAACACGAATGATCAATGATGTGACCGGTATTTCTGTGTCGGGCATCCGTTGATTGGTGCCAATGACCGGCTCGACCAACTGCAGCGATTCGTCGGGACCGTCAAGCAGCATTAAGGCGTGAAGGGGACTATCTAATAGCGTCCAATGTCGTCCTGCTGCATACTTTTGATTGTGTATCCTGCCGCAGTTTCCCGGACATTTTCTTGTCGTTGGTCAGGGTGTCAAAATGCAGACTTCGTAGGGTAGCAGTGTGAGTGCGAGCTCGCCGTCGTGCACCGGCAAGGATTCATTGATCGTTGCCGGGCCGGACGTTGCCGATCTGACACCTGCGGGCATTACCAACTGGGCGATTCGGCACACCGCAGCGGCAGCGCTATCAGAAAGTTCGACCGTGACGCGTTGGTCCTGTGTGGTTTTGTTGATCAGCCAGACGCGGAGTCCGTCCGGCTGTTCGACGGCGAAGGCGTCTATCGGGCCGTGGGGGTCGACCGAGGTTGGCGCGATCGGCCTGCCGACCGTTTCTGCGGCCAGCTCCAGCACCCGTTGGGCGAAGGCGCCGTCAACGCAGAACACCGCTTCATCGGCGCCCGCCAGGGCCAGATACTTGACGATACGGGCGCACCAGGCGCCGGCGAAAGGTGCGCTGTTGCGCGCATCTGCAGCCGGACGCGGGTGGGCCGGTTCCAGTGTGATGGCATCGACGCGGCACCGCGCCCCAGGTGCGAACGAGCGCAGCGTTTTCACCTCGGGCACCAGTACGGTGACGTTCTCCATGAGCGTGTCGTCATCCCAAAGGTGCCCGGCGGGTTGGAAACCGAAGGTCACCGTCTCTGCCTCCCGATGCGGGTCCCGGTTTCGGTTCGGCGCGGCAAACACGGCGTCCGGTGTGGACTCGGTCGCGGGGTGAAGTTGCGGCACCACGGCGGCTTCATCCGTCGCCCCGACGGCAATCCGCACCGGCTCATCGGCACTGACTTGCGGGGGCGCTGCCGTAGTGACTTCGAGCACTACGGACTGTCTTCCGCGTTGCCCCTTTGTCAGTTCCATCGACGTGTATGGATTATGGGTGAACGCCTTGTACGAACTATCACCGAAATTACGCTGATCCTCCATCTGGAAAAGCCCGTCGACAAGTCGGCAGCTGACGCTGATCCCGTCCGCTGTCTCGTAGCTCAGACTGCTGTGATATTCGGCAACAAGTTCCGGTGAGACCAGCTCGGGAAACTCCGATTCACTGATGCTGCCATCCTCGTTGACGATCGAAAACGTTTGCCGTCCCGCCAGGGAATCGCTCCCGTAGAGAACACAGATACCGGTGCGCTGTGACTCGAAATCAGCAAGCACTTCCCCGTCCACGGTGAAGGTGATGGTGCCGTCGGCACCGCCGGCAATGTGTATCTCGCTGCGGAAGCAGGCGCTGTCGTAGCCGTAGGTCGCTCGCATGTTGATTTCGAAGCTGTCGTCTTGCCTGGTGAGCTCGATGAGCTCGAACTGCGGCATCGGCGGCTCCCAGTCAGCCTGGCGAATAGAGAAATAGATTCTGCGGACGATCTCCCTGTCGCCAACTTTGAGATAGCGAAGCTCGCCGTCCTTGAACGTCAACCGCACGGGGCCGGCGCGAAGTTCCGAGGCAGTTGCAATGGACTCTGTCATGTTTCCCAAATAAGTATTGTGTTGTATCCCGTTGTCGGAACATTTGCATATCGCGAACAGGAAGGGAATGTCCGATCAACTGAACACAGTTGCAAGTGATGTCATGAGCGATCCCTCCACCATCCCGGGCAGGCGCATAGAGGTGGACTGGACGAGGCTCGTCTCCGGGCAGGACATCATCCTCGCCACACCGTCACAAGCATTCGTGAATCATTCCGGCCCGGGCATCTCGACCCGGATCATGCGGTCGACGGGGGTGGTGCCGGTCTGCTTTTCACCGTTCGTCCAGGTAACGGTGTACTGCACCTCACTCGCATGGCTGCCGAGGCCGAAGTGGAGTGTAAGATCGTTCTGATTGCCCTGGCCGACGCCGCCGCCTTCGACCTGGCGGGTCAGTGTCTTGGATGCAGATTCTGAGCCTGTCGAGGGGAGCTTGATGCGGACCCTGGCGCCGATCGCGGAGCTGTTGACTTTCCTGCCGTCGCCCTGCAGGCGAATCTTCAGCCAGTGATTGTCATTGCCCTTGTTCATAAACAGCTTGCCGGCGGTAACGAGATCAAGGAATCCGTCGTTGTCGACGTCTCCCCAGGCTGCCTGATACGTCGGCGCCAGCTTGGCGAGGCCGGCCGCGTCGGTCACGTTGGTAAAATGCCAGTCGCCGTCGTTGCGGTACAACGCGGGATAGTTCCGGATGTTGTACGATGCCGTGCCGTAGACAGTCGTGAAGTAGATATCGAGGTCACCGTCATTGTCGTAATCACCGAGTGTGGGACTGGCGTATGACTCCTGGTAATGGACGCCGCATTCGCCCTTGTCCTCGAACTTGTAGCCCTTGTCCGGTCCGAGGTTGCGCAGAAACTTTGAATGGGGCTGGTTATCCCACGGGTGTGCGAAGTTGCCGGCGAACAGGTCAATGTACCCGTCGTTATCGACGTCGCCCCAGCAGGCGCCAATCGAATGGCCGTTGCCACCCGTTGCGTTAAGCTCGCCGGCGTAGTTGGACAATTCCGATTTGCCGTCGCTGACGATCAGCCAGTTCGGTGTGAGCCAGTAGTTGGAGATGTAGAAATCGGCGTCATTATCTTCGTCAAAGTCGCAAGCGACGACGCTGCGGCAGTATGCCCCGGCCCCTGAAAAGGCCTGCGACCACTTGTCTTCACGGGGTTGAGTTGTCGCGGAATTTTCAGGCAGCACTTTGAATTCATAAAGGTCGTTCCAGCTCTTTTCGGCATCGATCGACCACCACGAGGGACCGCCTCCGAGCGTCAGGCGGATGGTCATGTTACGCGTGCGGTCGAGCATGTAAGCAAAGCCGTCCTCGCGGCGAATTTCCTGGAATGTGGAACGAACACCTTTGCCGATTATTTCTTCGGTCCAGTGGATTGGCGCGGTTTTTCCGTGCTGCCGGAAAGTTCCATCTTCGTATGCGTAGCGGGCCACGATCTCGAGCCCTGGCCCCTGCCGCCACATCGTGTCCGTATGGCCTGAGCCGCCGCCGTAGTATATGTCGATCAGCCCGTCGTTATTGATATCGCCCCAGCTGGCCGCCATGCACTCACCCCCGAACGGGCCGGGTGGTGGGGTGCCAGCCTTGAAACCGCCCTCGCCATCGCCCAGGAAATGTCCGCCGGGTCCGTGCACCACGGCATAGTCGAGGTGTCCGTCGTTGTTGATATCGCCCCAGATGATGGCACCGCTAGGGCCGCCGGCCTTGAATTTCTTGCCGCCGTCATTCGTCCAGCCGCCGCCGTGCGTGGAAAGATCGACATACCCGTCGTCATTGAAGTCACCAAAGGATGCGCCACCGCCGCCTATGCTGTCCCTGCCGCACCATTCATTGGTCTTGTCCTCGAACCCGGCCCGGGTCGGGACCGGACACAGTGCCAGGACCAGCGCGACAAAGAAACCGGCGCTCAAGAAACGATGCGCGTAATTCACGTTGATGATCGGGTACATTACTGATGCCTCCATTGTTTTGTTCTGCAGGCCATATTAGAGTCGCCTGCCTGCGGAAGTCAATCCCCAAAGACTGGAGATTAAGCGTGGTGAGCATCGGGCATTCATTCTGCCGAATGAATCCGTCTACGGAGACGGCCACGGATATCCCTTCGAAGTAATAGCGGGATTTCGCGCCCTGAAAACACGGGGCGCACTGCGGAGTGTCAGCCTTATGGCTGCTACCCGACAATCGGGTGATCGCTTTCCAATGGCAGAACATCGATAGCCGTCAATAAAAAAAACAAGCTCACCCGCCGCGGCGGATGAGCTTGATGATTTCGTATTCGGTTAAGGCTCGCCCTTAGTTCATCGACTTTTTCAGTTCTTCCACGTCGGCCTTCAGCGTTTCGTTTTGAGCCCGCAGCTCCTTGATGGCCTCGATGAGCAAGCCGGTCAGGCTC
>DPYP01000232.1:0-14588 GCA_003545375.1 Lentisphaeria bacterium | reverse complement strand
GTGGGAATTGACGGCCTCACAACGAATGAGCGCGAAACGCTGGAACGAGCACGAAGCCGGCCGCCGAAGTCGCAAATGAGGGAGGACACGGATCGGGGAGCTGCTGCGCAGACGGATGACGCCGAAACAAAGCCCACCGAAGCTTCGACCCGGCCGCTGTTGCCGCCTGTCTTATTCTGGGTCGGTGGGTGCGTGCTGATTTATTTACTGACGTTTCTGGTGTATTGGCCATCCATGAACGGCGGCTTCTTCTGGGATGATATGAAGTATGTCGTCGACAACGACATGCTCAAGCGGGCAGATGGATTGCGGCCGATCTGGTTCGAGCCGAAGGCTTACAAGATGCAGTTCTACCCGATTACCTACTCAACTTTATGGCTCGACTACAAGATCGGCGGCGCTGACTCCACCTTAAGCTACCATCTGGTCAACGTGGTCATTCACGCGCTGAACGCCATCCTCGTATGGGTGCTGCTGCAGCGCTTGAAAGTGCCGGGCGCCTTCTTCGCCGGACTGCTGTTTGCGGCGCATCCCATCAATGTGGAATCCGTCGCCTGGATCACCGAGCGCAAGAATGTGCTCTCCTGCATGTTTTACCTGCTGGCGATTTTGGCGTGGATGAGCTACTCACGGTGCAATGGCATACACCGGTACCTGCTGGCGCTGTTCTTTTTCACGTGCGGAATGCTCAGCAAGACGCTGGTTGCTACGCTGCCCTTCGTGCTGCTCCTGTGGATATGGTGGAAAGCGAAGAAGAAAAGCTACGGGCGCGAGCTCATCGGACTGATCCCGATGGTGGCGATCGGAGTCGGCTTTGTGAAGATTACGATGTGGCTGGAATCGCGGCATACCGAAGGTCACGACTACGGACTGTCGTTCCTCGATTCCTGCATCATCGCGGGTCGCGCGCTGTGGTTCTATATTGGCTCGTTGCTGTGGCCGTTCCACACGACACCGATCTATCCGAAATGGCAGATTGACTCGGGTCAACTCTGGCAGTTTCTGCCAGCGCTGGCCTACGCTGCTGTACTTTACGCAACCTGGCACTTTCGGCGTCGTATCGGTCACGCCGTATTTGTAGCTTTGATGTTTTTTGGTATGACGCACGGACCGAGTCTGAGTTTTTTCCAGTTCGGATACCTCGGACATTCGTTTATTGCCGATCACTTTCAGTATATCCCGTCACTCGCGGTCATTGGTCTGGCTACTGCGATCGTAGCGACAACTCTGAGGCGTTGGCTACCGAGAAGGGCCGACGCTGTCGGCTGTGTCATCGCGGTGGCTGTTGTGGCGGTTTTTACCAACGTATCGTGGCAGTTGAATCATCATTATGTGAGCGAGGAGTCATTCTGGAAACACGGTGTTGATACCAATCCGATACATACGAACCACAGTGCTCTCGGTAATGTCTATCTACGCGAGGCCATCGAACTGACGAAAACGTCGCGGGCACGTGATGCAGATCTGAGCGATGAAGAACGTCAGACCTACCGCGAGGAAGCAGCGGAGAAAAAGGCGCTGGCCTATGAGCACATCGAAAAATCACTCGATATCCGGGAACACGCCCGCGGTCGGTTTCGTCTGGGTGAGCTGCACAGGGAAGACGGCGACCACGCAGCGGCGATCACGCAATTTGAGAAAGCCATCGAGTTCAACATGGGCAACAAGGTTCGTGAGCTGACGAGCGGCGCAGCATATATGCTGGGGTTGTCGCATTTCGATCTCGGACAGTACGAAGAAGCGGAACCTGCGTTGTTGACGGCGATCGCTACAAACCGGAACAGCTTCGAACCGTGCCTTCTTTTGGGACGTATTTATCTCAGGCAGAAAAAGTTCGCTGGAGCTGTTGAATATCTCCAGCGTGCATTAGAGTTGAATCCTGAGTACACCAGGACCGCGTCCTACCTGAAAACTGCACAGGCACAACTCGACAAGGAAAAATGACATGCCCGAAGCGGACAGCCAACTCGAGATCAGTGTCGTTGTGCCGGCGTATAATGAGCAGGACAATATTTTGCCGTTGATCGAAAGTGTCGGCGCTGCTCTTGATGGGCGCCACTATGAGATCATCTTCATTGACGACGGTAGTAGCGACGAGACGTTCGAGCGGTTGCGAAGCTGCACGGATCCGCGGCTGCGCACCATCAAATTCCGCCGCAATTTCGGGCAGACCGCGGCGCTCGACGCCGGATTCAAGGCCGCCAGGGGCCGGGTGATCGTGCCGATGGACGCCGATCTGCAGAATGATCCGGTGGATATTCCGAAGCTGCTCGAGAAGCTGGATGAAGGTTTCGATGTCGTGTCCGGCTGGCGCCGTGATCGTCAGGACCCGCTGTCGAAGCGCCTGATCTCGCGCGGTGCCAATCTACTTCGCAAGCTCCTGATCAAAGATACAATTCATGATTCCGGCTGCACACTGAAGGCATACCGGCGCGACTGCTTCAAAGGATTGGATCTTTATGGCGAAATGCACCGCTTCATCCCGGCGCTGCTGCAATGGCGCGGTTTCCGCATTACCGAGCTGCCGGTGACTCACCATGAACGCCGCCACGGCCAGACGAAGTACAATGCTTTCCGTGTGCTCAAGGGGTTCCTCGACATGATCATTGTGTCGTTCTGGATGAACTATTCGGCGCGGCCTATCCATTTGTTTGGCAGCTTGGGGATCATCACGACTGGGTTGGGTTTGTTTTGCGGTCTGTATCTGTCGATCATCAAACTGATGGGTACGCCGATTGCCGGGCGGCCGCTGCTGCTGCTTGCGGTGTTGCTGATCATAGTCGGCGTCGAGTTCATTGTCTTCGGCGTGATGTCGGATATCCTGGTAAAGATCTATTATCGCGACCAGCCGACCTACAACGTCGAGACGGAACTGGACAACAGCGGGTCGGACGGTAGCTGTGCATAAGGACGTTTTTGTCGGTATCGACCTGGGAACGGGCGGTGTACGGGTGCTGGCCGTCGATGCTTCGGGATCTGTAGTCGCGGCGCACAGCGTGGCATTTCCACCCTCGGCACCGGTTGACGGCAGGCATGAACAGGACCCGGAATCTTGGTGGGCCGTCGCCTGCCAGGCCTGCCGCGGATTGGTTGCAGAGTTGAGCCGATGTGACGTCGATCTCCAGCGGCTCGCAGCCGTTGCCGTCGATGGTACCTCCGGGACGATTGTCCTACTCGACGCGGCCGGTGCACCCGTGGGACCGGGGCTGATGTACAACGATGCCCGCAGTACTGTCGAGGCGGCGCGACTGAATGAGCTCGCCGCCGATTTCTGTGAACGTCTCGGCTATCGCTTCAACGCATCGTTCGCACTTGCCAAAATCGAATGGCTGCGCTGCAATGAGCCAGACCGTTTTCGGGTGGCCCGATATATCGCGCATCAGGCTGACTTTGTTGCCGGCCGCCTGTCGGAGTGCCTGGGAGTTTCAGATTACAGCAACGCGTTGAAAACAGGTTACGATTTGCTCCAGGAAGCATGGCCGGACTGGATCAAGGAACTTCCCGGGGTGTACGAACGACTTCCCGCTGTCCAGGCACCCGGTGAAAAGATCGGCGAGGTTACGGCGGAAGCAGCGGCTACGACCGGGCTGCCGTCCTCGTTGCCGGTGATCGCCGGTGCCTCAGATGGCATCGCTGGTTGTCTGGCCTCGGGGATTCGGCAGCTGGGCGACCTGAACAGCAGCCTTGGCACGACGCTTATTTTCAAGACGGTCAGCTCCAGCCCGGCAAAGGATCCCGATGGACTCATTTACTCACACAAACTCCCGGGCGGGCTGTGGCTGCCCGGTGCTGCGAGCAACGTCGGGGCAGAGTGGATCACGCGATGGTTTCCCAGCGCCGATCTGCAGGCGATGGATGCTGCTGCGGCGGGACTGTTGCCGTGCGACGCCATTGCCTATCCGCTGGCGCGTCGTGGCGAACGATTCCCTTTTCTCGCGCCAGATGCATCGGCAGTCGGTGTCCCGGATGGTGACGCGATACTGCGCTATGCAGCCTGTCTGCAGGGAACCGCGTTGTTGGAGCGACTTGCCTTTGAGACATTGGAACGCGTATCGGGCCACGCAGGCAACGACGTGTACACCACGGGCGGAGCCAGTCGGAGTGACGTCTGGACCCAACTTCGTGCCGATGTCACCCGGCGCAGCTACCACCGCCCAGTTTGTCCGGAAGCTGCCTTCGGCAGTGCGGTTCTGGCTGCGAGCGGTGTAACCGGATGGTCAGTACAGCAGGCGGTCACGGCGCTTGTCCGGATCGACCGGATTTTTGACCCGGATTCCGACGACAAATACACCGAAATTTTCGCGGCCTTCCGCCAAGCTGTCGGTGTTTACACCTGAAATTGCAAAGCTATCCAAGACATGCAGCTTTATAAGCCCAAAGCTTATAAAACCACTTTAACATACGTAAGTTAAGAAATTAGCTGATCCATTTTTGGTGATTTTTCAGACTGTAGATTCCATCCCAGGCTCGGGTACTGTTACAAGCCAAGGGCGTTAAAAAGCACTGGGAATATGAGAGTTATGGAAGGAAACAGCGACTCAGCAGGATTGCATATCATTGGCATTCGCCGTATGGTGTACAATGGCGATCACGATTCAGATCTGTACGGGGCCGGAGTGCGGGCCGCTGGGGTCGCATGAGATGATTCGGCGTCTCCGGCGGTTGCCGGTCGAAAAACGCAGACAGTTGACGATCACGTTTCAGCAGTGTTTCGCCAGGTGCCAGATGCCGGGCACTCTGTGCCCCTGTGCTCGCGTCGACGGCGAGTGGATCGTGCAGGCGGATATGGCGAAAGTGGAAGCCGCTCTCGAACCGCATTGGCAAGACGAGTCGGACGATAACGATCCGTTTGCAGATTATTTCCCTTAGCTGTCAAATTCCGTCACCAACGGCATTTGAATCCCCTCCATCCCTTCTATATTAGGGATTGTTTCTGTACCAACACAGACTCCACGACATACCCTGCGAACGGCGCCATGGAATTCGTCATAATCGCCAGCGATCAGATTTATCCGTTTGCAGAGAAAGTCGTAGGTTCCATCCGGAACCGCGGCGGTAACGTCGATTTTCAAAGGTGCGAATTCACGGAGTTCGCGGACCAGAGCTTCGACGTGTTCATTCCGAGCAACGTGCGCAAGAGCAACGTTTATCTGCTCCACAGTTTCGTCAATCCCAATGACGGTTACATGCAACTGTTCCTGATGAACGATGCACTCAAGCGTGCCAGCGCTAACGAAGTCGTGAACGTCCTGCCCTACATCCCGTATACCCGCAAGGATCGCAAGGATCGGCCGCGCGTCCCGATCTCCGCTAAACTGTTCGCTTCATTGACCGAAATGTCCGGTGCCAACCGCATTATCACCAACGATTTGCATGCCGGCCAAATCCAGGGTTTCTATGATATCCCGGTCGATAACCTCGAGGCGGTGCCGCATATCGCACGGTATATCAACGAGCAGATGCCACACATCGTCAAGGATTTGGTCGTTGTCGCGCCGGACACGGGCGCAACCAAGATTGTCGAGTCTTTGGCCCGTCGACTGCACACGCAGATTGCCATCATCAACAAGCGTCGCAAGCGGGTGAACCACGCGACGGCCGGCCGCGTCATTGGTGATGTGGCCGGCCGAATCTGTCTGATGTTCGACGATATGATCGACACAGGCGGTACGATCTTCGAAGGCGCCAGGGCATTGAAAAAACATGGTGCGACCGCAGTGTATGCGGCTTGCACACATGCCGTTTTAAGCGTCAAGGACGGTGAGCGGGCGGAAGGGAAACTCCTCGGCGAAATCGAGGAGATGATTGTGACTGACTCGATCCCCCGGGAATATTCATCCGACCGCATTCACGTGTTGAGTCTGGCAGATCTTTACGGCGAAGCGATCTGGCGCACGCAGCGCGGCGAGTCGTTGTCCGAACTGTTTAGTTAGCCGGTCGTATCCCAGAGATCAGAAAGGCGTTCGGTTCCGGCATGTGAAAACATCACCGGATGCTGCACCGAGATCTGCCCGGAACACATTAACATCACAGATAACGGCATCATTCCTCTGAAGGAGCGGGTCGTCGATCGGTATATGACCCGGTGATGTGGATGTAGAACAAAATCACTGGCGGCGACAAGCAAGGTTGATACTCGCTGATAGTTCGGGTGCCCGGCATATGACAAAATCTCGGACGCCATCGAACCGATTCCATGCGGAGAACGCAGCCCCTGAATCGATGCCGTGCCCGTTGTACAAACTGGCGCAACGTCAGCCCGATGCCATCGCCGTCTGCCAGGACGGCTGGGAATACACCTTCGCCGACTTCGACGTTCTTGTGCAACGATATGCCGCGGCTCTCGCCGCGCGCCATGTTGCCGCCGGCCAGTGCCTGGCGGTGGCCGCGGCGAATTCGGTCCAGTACCTGGCCTTGATCGTCGCTGCCGTGCGGCAACGCATCGTAATCTGTCCGCTCAATACTCGCTGGCCAGTCGCCAGTCTGCGGGCTGCTATCCAGTACGTTGATGCGGCATTGATCGTTGCCGACGATGCAATGCTGGCGGTGCTTGATCTGCCCGCTGTCGCCTTCGAGGAGCTGAATGCCACGGCAACAGTCTCTCACGCGCCGTCCTGGGATCCGTCTGCGACCGCCACAGTCGTCTTCACTTCCGGTACATCGAGTGCCACCCCGAAAGCAGCCGTGCACCGGCTCGAAAGCCATTGCTGCAGCGCCCGCGGCGCCAACACCAATCTCCCGTTGGTGCCTGGTGACAGATGGCTGCTGGCGTTGCCGCTTTACCACGTCGGTGGCCTGGCAATTCTGTTTCGCTGTCTCTTGAGCGGTGCGACGGTCGCCGTAGCACCCACCGATCGACCGATCGCAGAGTCCTTGTCTCAGGTCCGGGCAACACACGTGTCTGTCGTACCTACGCAGCTCGCCCGTCTGCTCCGGCAGCAACTGTTGAGCGACCACTTGCGTGCCGTATTGGTTGGCGGCGCCCCATTGTCCGCCGCGCTCGCGGCGGAAGCGCTCGAGGTCGGGCTGCCCGTGCACACCACTTACGGCAGTACCGAAATGGCGTCGCAGATCACCGCCACCCCTCCCGGGGCCGGCCCGGACGATCTTCATACCTGTGGGAAAGTGCTGCCGTATCGGGAAATCAAGATCGCAGATGACGGCGAGATTATAGTACGCGGCCCAACCTTGTTCGACGGGTATCTGGCCACAGACGGAGTCCGTGCGGCGGTTGATCGTGACGGGTGGTTCGCTACGGGAGACCGTGGTGAGCTCGACGACCAACTGCGACTCGTTGTACACGGTCGTGTCGACAACATGTTCATCTCTGGTGGCGAAAACGTTCAGCCCGAAGAGATCGAAGCGCGTCTGTGCGAGTCGGAAGGAGTGGCCGAGGCCGTTGTACTGCCGGTACCCGATGAGGAGTTCGACCATCGGCCGGTTGCGTTCGTCCGGATGTTGCCAGGCTATCGTCTCGAGGCCGAGGCATTGACTGCTGAACTGGCGGCCGTTCTGCCGAGATTCAAGGTGCCAATACGGTTCCTGACATGGCCCCAGACCCTCGACCAGAAGGGGGCCAAGCCCTGTCGGCATGTCCTGCAGATGCACCTCAAACAACAGCTGTAGCGCTGAAGGCCGTATCTATTGTCTAGTATTGGCGCCTGAGGTTGGAGGCGAGGATACCCATGTTTTCACGGTATTTGGCGACCGTACGTCGTACAACCGTGTACCCCTGTTCATTGAGCATTTTGGCGATCTGGCTGTCAGACAGAGGCTTTGCAGCGTCTTCTTCATCGATCAGTTGACGTATCGTCTGCTTGACGACAGTATTCGACACCAGGCGACCATCGTTCGCCTGGTAACCGGTCGAAAAGAACTGCCGCAGCGACAGCAACCCGTATTTGCAGCGGAGGTATTTGCCGGCGACAGCACGGCTGACCGTCGTCTCGTGCACCCCGACCTGCTTCGCCACCTGCGCCATGATGAGCGGTTTCAAGTGGTCCATGCCGTACTTGAAAAAGTCTTCTTGCACCGACACGATCGCCATTACAATCTTGCGAATTGTCGTCTGGCGCTGGATGATGCTGTTGATCATGAAAACGCCGGCGCGGATCTTTTCCTTGACATAGTCCTTGACATCCTTTGGCGTGTCCGGATCGTTCAGGAGCTGACGGTACTGATTGCTGATGAATAAGTTGGGAAGATTGTCATTATTCATCTGTACCTGCAACCCGTTTTCACCTTCGAACACCCGCACTTCTTCTGTGACATACTCACCGGGCTGGACATGACTCGGCTCGAGCCGCGGGTTCAGGGCTTGGATTTGCTCGATGATCTCTTTCAGATGACCGATTGTGATACGCATTTTACGCGCGATCGCCGGTAGGTGGTTGGCGGCGATGTCGTTGATGTGGTCGCGAACCGCGATATATGCCAGTGACTGCTCCTTGCCTTGTCGACTGAGCTGGATCAGCAGACGCTCACGAAGATCCCGTGCGCCGACCCCCACAGGCTCCAGACCCTGAACCACTGTCCGAGCCTGATTCATAATCGACATCGGCTCGCCCGCTGCCATTGCCAGGTCGGCCGGATGCACACTCAGAAAGCCATCATCGTCCAGTCCGGAGATGATAAATTCGCAGCAGTCCTGTAGCCGCGGATCCAGATCCAGAAATCCAAGTTGTTGAAGTAGTGAATCTTGCATCGATTGCTCAACCGTGATCGACTCCAGGTAGTGCTGCCGGCGTTCTTCCTCTTCCGGTGATACCGATCGAAAATTCCCGGTACCAATAAAGCGGTTCTCCTCGTCGAGCTGAATGATCCGATCGAGCCATTCGTCATTATCCGGCACCTCCACGGGCTCTGCCTCGTCCGGTTCACTTTCCAGGATCGGGTTTTTTTCCAGTTCCTCGTTGACAATTTTATGCAGTTCCAGAACCGGTGCGAACAGCAGCTCAAGGGCCTTGATCTGCTGATGCGTCATCGTCTGGTCTTGACGTATAACTTGGGCGGTCGACTGAGTCTGGGTTAATTTCACAGCCAAGATATCACCTCTCCCGAATCGGTTGGAGCGCCGAACAGCTTGCGCTACCGGCGTGAAGGTTGGGTTGAAAGTAAGGTAGGTTGGGATAGCATCAATTGCGAAGTCATACACAATCGCAGGAACTGTTCCAATATGTGACCGATCCGAAAAAAAATATCATAATCGTCCGAATAGGACCTGCTATAAATTTATAACTAATTGATTATAAGATATTTATAAAAATTATTTAAATTGATATGGCAGTAGAAAATAATTTAATTTTCTTGCATAGCCGCTGTCAAAAGTTTTATAACGCCCAAACAAGGGGCGGATGGTGGACTCGTGGAACCGGTACGGCTGGTCTGCTCGCAACGCGACGGTTAATTTGCTTTTAATCGTGGCGCTCATCAAATATCCTTACTTATGTCAGGTGCCGACATAACGCACTCGAGTGTGGCTGATGATGCGTTTCAGATATCCGTGTCACGTCCAGGCCCACGGTCTGCGCTGGTCAACTTTTCCGCCGGGAATCGAGCCGGTAAAATGATTGCACACCCGTATCATATGCATTTCAGCACACCTTGGTTGGGACGATATCAATAAATAATTTGGAAAAGTTGTCTGTAAAATGCATGACCATACCCAAAATGAGAATGAAAAACTGCCCTGATTCCTGCTCAACCTGATTCTACTCAATGCGGGGCATGACTTTAGAGGTTGCGGTGGCGCAGACAGCTTTGCAATACCTTTGAATTGCCGCTACCTTGATACCTTGAAATCGGAACAGATTGCAACCGAAACTGGGCGTTTGGGAAGGCCTGCCCAGTCATATCGCCCAACCCCCTGCAGCGTAGCCGCCACGGAATGAAGCCGTACGACCCCAGCATCGAGAATTACCCCTTGGACGGGCACACCACGTTCCAGATGAATTCCGTTGTCCGCCACCGCTTGCGGAATCTATGTGCAGGCATGAAAATGGCCGTGGAACGGATCGCTGATCAGGTAGGCAGTACATACCCGCAGGTCACCGATATGACGCCGCTGATGATCGCTGAACTAACTAGCCTGCAGGTGTTTACAGACCGTGCTGATCTATTGTTCGACCGTTTGCCGCCGGCCGCATGCAGATGTATCGGCGAAGTTGTGAGCACGGTGCGCATCGAGTTTCGCGAACAATTTCCTGATACCGTCCTGCACCTGAACTTTCTCGACACCGATACCAATCATATACTTGAGCACGGCAACTGGTTGCTGATCATCCTGCGCGAGCTGTTGCACAACGCTGGTGAGGCTGCTGGCGACGCCGGCGAAGTTGAATTGATCTGGGCCCAGGCCGCAGGCGCGAAAATCGTCGTCACAAATTCGGGGTTGGAAATCCCTGCCGAAATTCCACTGGCACCGCCCCTACCGTTTTTTACCTGCCGCAGCCGCCACGACGGCATCGGTCTGGCGATCATCGCCAGGCTGTGTAAGGCGCTTGTCGCCGACCTGGCCATCCAGTCGGGCAGCAGCGGTGTTTCAGTCACAATCGAATCTGTTTCCGGAGAATGGTAATGGGCAAGTTGAACCTGTTGATCGTCGAGGACAACCTTCTGGTGGGCTCCGCGGTTCGCGAGATACTGAAGGCGGAAGGCCATGACGTTTTCGTTGTCGAAAATGGCGAGTCGGGTCGTCGCGCAATGTCAGACCGGACCTTCAATGTCATTCTTCTTGACCTCATGCTGCCGGATGTCGACGGCCAGGTGCTGCTGGAGGAATGGGGTCAGGCTTATCCCGACACACAGATCATTGTGATG
Organism: Lentisphaeria bacterium; assembly: GCA_003545375.1. Taxonomy (GTDB): domain Bacteria; phylum Verrucomicrobiota; class Lentisphaeria; order JABSQK01; family CAJWLW01; genus CAJWLW01. Next base: position 3,770 of record DPYP01000232.1, on the reverse strand, counting down.
ACCGCATACGGCGACATCCCGCTCGCGGTCGAATGCCTCAAGAAAGGCGCCTACGATTTCCTCACCAAGCCGGTCGAGAAAGTACAGATGGTGAAAACCCTGGAACACCTGCAAGCGGTCCGCAAGGCTTCTGTGCTCACCGAATTGTCAAAGCGCGATGCGGATACAGCGGAAATACAGGAGGTCATCGGAAGTTCGCCCGTGTTCAACCGGACCATCGAAATGACCCGGCGAGTCGCAGAGAATGATTTCTCCTGCCTGTTCATCAAGGGCGAGACCGGCACGGGCAAAGGGCTTTTCGCTCGGACTATTCACAACATGGGGCGGCGACGCGATCGGCCATTCGTCGAGGTCAACTGCTCGGCACTGCCGCCGACGCTGATCGAAAGCGAACTCTTCGGTCACCGAAAAGGCGCTTTCACGGATGCCAAGGAGGATCGCGTCGGCTTGTTCGAGCTGGCCGATGGCGGCACGCTTTTTCTTGACGAAATCGGTGACATGGACGTCGCCCTGCAGTCGAAGTTGCTCAAGGTTATCGAAGAACAGCGTTTCCGCCGCATCGGCGGTACTGCAGACGTTACCGTCGATGTCGCGATTATCGCGGCCACCAACCAGCACGTCGAGGAACTGATCGCAAGTAATCAGTTCCGCCTCGACCTGTACTATCGGCTCAACGTCGTACCGCTGGAACTGCCGCCACTGCGAGACCGGATGGAAGATGTCGACGCTATATCCAAACACTTCATCGACATTTACTCCCGTAAGTTCGGCAAGAAAATTAGAGGGTTTTCAAAGTCCGCAAAGGCGGCGATAAACAAATATTCTTGGCCCGGCAACGTGCGCGAACTCCGCAATGTCGTGGAACGTGGTTGCCTGCTGGCTAAAGGCCGGACGATTTCAGATGAGGAGCTGATGTTCCCGGAGATGCACAATGGCGTCACACCGGCTCGCGGTGACATTGAATCTCTGCCTGCCATGCCGTTGGCAAAAGCGGAAAAACTCGTCATCCAGGCCGCTATGGACGACGCCGATTGGAACAAGACCAAAGCAGCCAAGATCCTCGGCGTGACTCGCACCACACTGTCCAAGAAACTCGAGCAATACGGCATCGATTGACCGTCATTCCATCCCATCGATCAGCGCCATCAACTGCTCCATCTTGTAGGGCTTGGACAAATACGCTTTGGCACCCAGCGCGTACAACTGATCGGCATCGCCGGCATCGATGGCGCCGCTCGCGATGATCACCGGCAGATCCGCCCGCCGCGATAGCAACTCCTGCAACAGTTCTACGCCAGTACGCGCTCCCGGTAACACCAGATCCTGCATGACGAAATCGATTGTTTGCTTATGTGCCTCGAACATCTCAATGGCTGTATCCGAATTGTCCGCTTCCAGAACCTCGAAGCCTACTTTGATCATCCAACTCCGGACGGCGTTGCGCAGCAGCGGGTCGTCCTCGATCAACAGCACCGTGCGTGCCGCTGCCGCCGGATTCGTCACACGGGCTGCGGTTTGTGCTACGCCGGTCACCGGCAAAGTCAGTTCCCAGCGCCATTCGCCGTCTGATAGCAATGTGCCGCCCACCGCTTCGATCATCTCGGACAATGCCGCCGACATCGTATCCGGATCAACCAATTCTGCCGTCTCCGTCTCGGTGCCTGCCGCCACATCCAACCGGCACTGTCCGTCGACGATTTTCCCGAACACGGAAAATGAAGTCGGGACACTGCCGGATCGCGTGATCGCGTGCACCAGCAACGCCACCACGACCCAACGTCCATCACCATTGTCCAGTTCTTTTACGACACCTTGTTCCAGGTCCAGCGTCAGATTGCCACTACCGACGACAGTTCGCAAAAGCGCTCCCAGCGAAGGCTGCGCCTCAGTGTCGCCGGAGCTGCCGTTGAGCTCTGTCAATACGCCGATGAGATACCACAGCCGCGTGGTCGTCTCGTAAGTGCGGCTGAGAACCATGTCAATCGCCGATGTGCTCGGTCGGCTGGTCAGACACTCGCTGACGATTTCCCGCAGCTTCGTCACGTGGTAGCGCATCTCACTGAGCAGCAATCGGCACGAGCGCGCCAATAATTGCGCCCGAATCGGTTCCGGACGGTCGGACTGCGGCTCGACTTCGGATTTATGTCGCATGGCGATGGGCTGCGGGGGGGGCGGGAAGGTGTGTGTTCGGCGTATTGATTTGAACAGAATATAATTGTATCTTGAACAACTCCCAGTAACTCCGTGTAACTGGCTGACTGACCCGGACTGCGATGCTTGCAAATCCGTGTCAATCTGCCGGCACAGTTGGTCATGCCCAGGCTGTTTCTAAATAGCGGTTGCCCAATGGATAATTCTCCCGATATCGACAGTACGACAGTGGCGGATTCACTACTCACCCGAGCCCAAAATGCTCTTGAACTGCTGCGTTCGCTGCAGTTCGAGCATCTCGCCGAAATGGGCGTTACCGACGTCTCCGACCTGCCCCCGTTGCCATTGCAGTGCCATATCGGCATGCGCCCAGAGGAGCTGCACGAACAGTTGCGGGCCAATGCCCAGCAGATCGCCTCCGACAGTGCAGTAGTCATTCCCGGGCGTGTCTATTGCTACCACTGCCGCCGCGCTGACTGCGAACACAGCGCTCAGGCCGACGTCGGCCTGGTTTTTGCCGGCTATGGCGATACCGGCCGGCCGAAGTGGGAGGAATTGTTCAACTTCCTGACCGATGCCGGAGACGACCGCATTGATCTGCTGTTCGAAAAGCCGCCGCGGCTTCTTGCCAAGGTTATTGGTCGCAAGCGTCTCATCGCCGAACAACTCGTTGCCTTCGGGCGAGGCCATATGACCTACTACATTATCGGCCAGGTCGTGGCGGGTTACTTGCGCATTGGTCACGCTCGAACCGCGTTGACGGTACAGATCGTCGAGGACAACGATCATCGACTTTTTACCCAGGTGATGGCACCATCCATCGTCGTCGAGGCGCTCGCGGATGCGCCCGAACACACAGGCTCGACGTTCTTCCGTGTCTTTGATGCGCTGCGAGAGATCGATCACCAGGTAACCGCCATTGCCAATGCATGGCAATCTGCGGGTGGCAGACAGGAACGGCTCGAAGTGAGGGAGAAGATTTTCGGATACCTGCGGCATTTGGCGCACTCGATTGAACGCAAGGGACGTCAAGCCCGCCGCCGTACGCCGCATGCCGAGCTGCGGTCGCGACAGCAGCGGCCGATCCACAAGGCGTTCGATGACGTTCAGGCTGCCCGCCCCGAAGACTTCTTCCGCGACAGCCGAACAGATTCCATTGTCGTTGCCGGCAAGAACGGTCGCTCACATGTCTACAATGAGCAGGGGCGTCACATCACATCGCTTTGCTTGTTGCGGGACGAATTTCAGAGGCGGCGCAATCGCCGCCGATACGTACCATTGCCGGGCAAAACCATCAAGCAGTTTGTCGCTGCAGTCACCGCTGCACAGCCGGGTACGTAGCTTTTTTGATATCTATCTAATTGAATACTAGTATGTTATGACGAAACTCAGGCACCCTGAGTAGCCACTCAATTTTTTACTTGGATTTTTTGTTCCATTTGTCTATAATTAGGAAGACTGAACGGACAAGTGACGGCAAAATATCGCCGGAAACAATCATCGAGGGCTTTGTGAAAACATACTTATATACAAAAAGCATGTTATCATGTAAATGCCCTTGTTCAAGTGAAAGCATAAAAAAAACTGAGGAAATCAATCCCATGAAAATACACACAAAA
>DPYP01000400.1:1586-3360 GCA_003545375.1 Lentisphaeria bacterium | reverse complement strand
AGCAGCTTCGGAATATCCGCCGGATCATTTTGCAAATCCGCATCCATTGGCACAATGACCCGGCCTCTGGCAGCCTTGAATCCGGCGTCGAGCGCCGCGGTCTGCCCGAAATTGCGGCGGAATTTGATGACACGCAGCTGTGGATCCGTGCAACTGCGAAGGCGCTCGAATGTCTCGTCCGTGCTGCCGTCGTCGACAAAGATTATTTCGTAGACGCGACCGTCGAGAGCCTCACGCACAGCCTCAATCAAAGGCAACACGTTGTCCTGCTCATTGTACGCGGGCACCACAATACTGATTTGGAGTTCGTTCTCTGCAGTCGACATAATTATTGTTCCTTGGTCAGTTGCGCCTTGGCCGATTTCAGATAGCGCTCAACGGCACCGTATGTCGGGTTCAGTTGCAGCGCCGTTTCGAGGTAGTTTACAGCCTCGGCATATTGCTTGTTCCGAAGAAAAACCCGCCCCAGCATGAAATGCGCCTCGAAACCCTTTGGATTCACTTTGATTGCCTGTACAAACGCAGGCTCAGCTTCGTCGTACTGCGCCAGGTTAAAATGGGACACACCGAGCATGTACGCTGCACCAGCGGTGAGTTCGCGAACTTTGTTACCCAGATTCGCCTCGATCGCTTTTTCGAACTGCGGGATCGCCTCCGCGTAGTTGCGGTCTACCATGTACAGTTCGCCAAGGCGGTATCTGCCGCGGGCATGCTCCCTATCTTCGAGCGACCGCTCAATGTACTCGTATGCCAACGCCTTTTTCTCCTTTGCCTCCTGGCGCATGGCCGTTCGGTCGTCATTGGTCAGCCCGGAATCGGCTGCCTGAGCCGACTGCGTCAGCGCTTGGGACTGTCGCAAATACACATCGCCGAGGGCGCTCAGGTTGGTGTGGATCGGATTCGTTTCCACACCGTGTTCCCAGAACGCTTGATCACTTACATAGTGATGATTCAGGCTCCAGGAAACGTTGGCAAACACGGCAATCACAACCACACCGATCATGCAACCCACAGCCATCGCATACGTCGGCAACCAGGTCCGCAGCGCCGTGGTTACGATCGCGGTGACGAGGCCAATGACTGCAAGCGACGGGATGTACTGAAAATGATCCGCGACAAAGGAATGCCCGAGATACCCGAACTGGAAAAAACTCAGGCTCGGTCCATGGGTCATGCCAAAAAACATCAAGGCAATGAAAACCGCGTGACCTATACGTTGCCGGAATTGCCAGGTCAGGTACAACACCAGGCCATAGGCAAGCGGTAGCAGATACTGCCAGGCCTGTGTCGGATCAATCTGCCATTTCGGATAGATCGGCGTAGTCTGAAACGGCCAAAGCAACGATCCGATGTAAAACCACAGCGCACGACCGGCGATGATGCAGGAATCGAGGAACGACAGTCCGTAGTCGTGGCCTTCGGTATTCCGTGATTCCAGCCACATCGTAATTTTCACAAAACCGACTCCGATCGCCACCATCGGGATCAGTCCGATCAACTCGCGCCGGTAGTTTTTCTTCTTCGCTTTCCACCATATCCACAGGAGCAGCACGAAGGGCAGCGTAGCAACCAGCGTCTTGCTGAGCATGCCGCACGAGAAAAAGAATAGGGCCAGGAGATACCGGTGTATGCCGTTACGCCGTGAGTAGTTCATCCACGCCAAAATCGCCAGCAGGTAGAACATGCAGGACAGCACGTTCTTGCGCTCAGTGATCCAGGCGACGGATTCTACGTTGATGGGATGCACCGCAAACAGCAGTCCGGCAAATAAAGC
>DPYP01000400.1:0-1152 GCA_003545375.1 Lentisphaeria bacterium | reverse complement strand
CTTGTAGTCAAACCATAAAGTTGAGTAGGTAATCGGGTAGAACTGCATCTCGTAGGCTTTCGGGTCGAACCAGATCGGCCACAATCCGTCTGCCCGCTTGAGCATCTCGTTGTCGACGACATACTTCATATCATCCCAGAAAAAGCCACCATTCATGGATGGCCAATACACCAGGAACGTCAGCAAATAAATCAGTACGCACCCACCGATCCAGAAAATGACAGGCGGCAACACCGGCCGGGTCGATGCTTCGGCGGGCTTTGCATCGGCACCATCCGTCTGCGCAACAACTCCCTGATCGGCATACGCCTCAAGTTTCGACTTCGGCGGCTGGTTTCGTGCTCGTTCCAGTGTTTCGCGCTCATCCGTTGTGAGGCCGTCAATTCCCACTCTGCTAGCTTTGTCGAGAATGGGGTCGATGTCGGGGTCGACTGGTTCCGGCGGGCGGGGCGGGGCAGGCTTCCTATGCTTTTGGTGTCGTTTTTTCGCCATCGATGCAAGCGCCGGGATATCGGTTTACGCCGGAAGGATCTAAAAACTGTACCGTGTCGCTAATAGCTGTCAAGCATCGGACAGCCCTCCCAAGCGCACCATCCCGCTGGCCCGGAATACAGGATGACATCTCTTAACTGGTTAATGGTAAAGCATTTTTATAAGCCCTTGGCTAATAAAATTCGTTGGTTTTTCGGTTCTTTGCAATCTGAGTGACGAGGGCAAGGTTAAATGATGATGCAGAGGATTCTTGTCATTCAAGCTGCCGCGCTGGGGCATAGCCTGGTGCAGACATTAAAGCCGGACATGCAGATCGCCGGCTTGGAACTGCAACCGTTGCAGCCTGTGTTTCCGGCTGTCACGTGTACCGCACAGGCGACCTTTCGCACGGCAACAACGCCCGACCAGCACGGGATGGTCGGTAACGGATTCTTCGATCGGAAGTACCACAAAGCGCTGTTCTGGGAACAGTCCTCGTCGCTGTACGACGGCCGCCGCATCTGGGATTCGTTCCGACAACGCGGCGGTACCGTCGGCCAGATGTTCTGGCAACAAAGCCTCGGACAAGACAGCGATCTGATCCTGTCTCCGGCACCAATTCACAAGCATGGCGGCGGGATGATTCAGGACTGTTTCTCGAAACCCGCAGAGCTGTACCCG
>DPYP01000065.1:0-3525 GCA_003545375.1 Lentisphaeria bacterium | reverse complement strand
GATAACTGGTGCGTCGGGTCGGCGCGCAATGCATTCCGAAAATAGTTCACGGCGCGATCGACACGACCACGCCGCATAAATAGCCACCCCATTCGATAATTAGCACCGACATGTGCGGGGTGCAGTCGCAGCGTCACCTGGAACTGCCGAGACGCGTGCGTGATGCGGTTGCGCAGCAGCATGACCTCACCGAGCGCGAAATTCGCCTCGGCATTCTTCGGCTCAAAGGCGATGGCTCGGCGACACATCTGCTCGGCTTCCTTTAACCGCCCGGCGGCGGCCAGTGTCTGCGCCAGGGTCGCCAGGTTGGCCGGCAATTTTACGTCCCAATCGGTATGACCATTGCCCGCCATCGCGGTCTTCTCCGCGATCGCCAGGTCTGCGTAAGCCAAGGGATAATCCAGATCCTCGCCGTCGAGAAACGTTATGATCAGGCTCGACAATGGCAACAGTCTCGGTGGTGTTATCCAGCGGCCCGCAAAGGGCGTGAGACGTTCGCGGCGCTGCGGCGGATCCGCATCGAGATACTGGAGATCCTCCAGCAGCCGATCGACGCTGACAGTGCCCTTGTAGATCGCAACGATGCGCCGGTCGGCGGTCAGCAACACACTGGTTGGTACCGGCAGCGATTCATGAATCTGAAAAATTTTGTCGAACAACCGATCCAGTGCTTCTACCAATCGCCGGTCGGCCATGCCTGTGTCAAACGGCAGTTTCAGGCGCTTCACAAGTTCCTGTGCGTTCGCCGGCGTCCCACGATGATCACCCAGGCCGTCGACGCTGAGCGCAACGATCCGCAGTCCCATTTCGTCCAGTTCCCGATGGTGCCGGGAAAATGCCGTAAGCTCGGCCACGCAGGGCACGCACCAGCTCGCCCACAGATTGACCAGCACCGGGCCGTCGTCCTGCAAGGTGACGGCTTCACCGCCGAACGTCTGCCATTGCACAATTGGTAACGGCAGCGGGTCGGCCAGAAACACTGCGGCGTTCGTCTCCGAGTCCTGTTGCTTCGGCACCGATGCGACAAGCTTCACCGGCTCCGGGGGCGGGCGCCATAGCTTTGCCTGACCGGCGCCCTGCACCAGACGATACCGATGGTTGACTGCTGCGTTGAACTGCTCCACATCGCCGCCTGGCCACCGGACTGTGACGTGCTCGATCTGGTCCGCGGAGCCCAGTCCGACGTGCAGCCATTTGCTGTGCTGCGACAGATAGCCCTCGCCGGCTCGTAAAGTCTTAATCAATTTTAGATTTGGGATTTCGGATTTCGGATTTGGAGAGTGCGCGTCGGCTTCGCGTACGATGACTTCTATGCGTGCGCCGATGGCGTCGCGGTTGGTCGTCGTGCCGTTGCCCTCGAGCCTGAACTGAACCCAGTTGTTTGCCTGCTCCGAGCCTATCGAAGAATCATTCCGGAGAAAGCGCACCTGTGGCCCGGAGCGGTTGACCAGCCACAGATCGAGATCGCCGTCAAAGTCCCAGTCGACAGGCGCCACGCCGCGGGCATCGTCAGAAAAGTCGAAACCACTGGTCGCAGAGACATTCGCGAAGATCTTCCCTTTCCCGCCACCTGCCACGTCCCGATTGCCACCCGTCGAAGATCCTGAGCGGCGCCGAAGGGTCCCGCCCAGATTAAGAAAGGCACAGTTGCGTTCACGCCCACTCAACGACATGCCGCGGGACAGCATCTTGTCGAACTCGCCGACGGCCGCCTGGAACCCAGGCGTTTTCGCCTGCTTCGCTGTGCGCGGTGATTGCGACAGAACCTGCCGCCACATGAAACTTCACAAGTCGTGGGCGTTGTCGTTGGTCAGGTAACCGTTGCCGACGAGGATATCGGTCCAGCTGTCATTGTTGATATCGCAGAATGGCGATGCCCAGCTCCAGCGCCCCATCATGACCCCAGCCGTCTCACTGCCGTCTGTAAACGTGCCGCTATGGTTGTAAAGCAGTGTGTTGCCGCGCGCCAGATACTGCATGTGCTCATGCAACCACGGGTCGTCCTGGACAAATTCTTCCTGCTTGACAATCCGATTGCCTGCCGCCGAGTACATGTTCGAGACGTACAGATCCATCCAACCGTTGTGATCGACATCGGCCCAGGCGGCGGACATACTGAAGCCGCGATCCCGGCTGCCGGTTGCTGCCGCGACTTCGGTGAAATGCCTCGCGCCCGCAGCGTCTGTGTCGTTTCGGTACAACAGATTCGGTCCGAAATCGTTGGCCACATAGAGATCCTGGTCACCGTCGTTGTCGTAATCCTCGAAAGCCGCAGCCATCGCGAAACGCGTGGCCCCCTTGTCCAGGCCAACCGAATTCGTAACATCGGTGAATCGCCAGTCCGAGGCTCGCTCATTGCCGACCGTGTCCGAGGCTTGCCGATAGCCAACCGTATCGTTGCGCAGCAGTATGTTTTTACCGCCATTGACCGCGTCGAAGTAGGGCACCGGAGAAGCCGCCACCTTGCCGCGATTTTCTTCCGAGAAATAGCCGCAGGCGAACAGGTCGAGATCGCCATCGTTGTCGTAGTCCGCTGCAGCCAAAGATAGCATATAGTCGGTCGTTTCGATCAGTAGAGCGCGCGTGAATTTGCCGATGTGATCGCCGTCGCCGCCGATCGTATCGTTTATATTAAACAGCAGACCATCAAGCGTAGCGGCGACCAGGTCCTGGTCGCCGTCGTTGTCGAAATCGGCGAGCAGCACACCGCTGGTCCCTGTCATCCAGTCAACGCCGGCGGCCTTCGACACGTCCGTCACTGTGCCATCGGGATTGTGGCGGAGCATCCGGTTGGGCAGACCTCCGCCCTGGGCAACATAGACGTCCTCGAGACCGTCGTTGTCGATATCGCCGACAGCAATCCCGAAGTGGCCGTTGACATCGATCCCCTGCATAAACTCGATGCGCTGCACCCACCAGGCGATGCTGTGCGAAAACTGCTCGCTCCAGCAGGCATTGGCACCGAGTACAGCCTCGGAGCAATCGGCAAAAAGCGTCGGATTCCGGGACGCCAGAGCGACCTGCTCGAACTCGGCAACAGCGACCGATACGAGCAACGGCGCGACACCATCCTGCAGCAGCCACTCACATTCCCACGTACTATTTTCCTCGAGAGTCCCCCCCGGCGTGCGACCGAAGAGGTTGACGAGAACGGAAGTCCGGAAGACGGCGCCCGCGAGTTTGACGCCGACGACCTTGAGCTCGACGCGTGGGACGTAGCCATCCATATACGGCCGACGCAACTGCTCCAACGCCGCGCCGCCATCGTGGAGGATTCCTTCGTCGTCGATCACTGGCGTGCGTCGTCGGACCGTGATCATGCGGTCCTGATGCACGATTTTCAGAGCCGGCCGGAGTGGCGCGGTGCGGAAGTTTTCGAGGATCAGTCCATCGAACTGATCGGGTGTGACCGTGTGCACCTGCATCAAGAGCGCTGAGATACGCTGCAGTTGCTTCGACACCTCGCCGCTCAACACTTCCGTCTTCCAGCCGTCGCGGCTCGGGTCGTCCGACACGGGTTTCCCG
>DPYP01000218.1:0-19455 GCA_003545375.1 Lentisphaeria bacterium | reverse complement strand
CACGCCGGACTGCAATGACCTCTGCCCGAACGATCCGAACAAGATCGCGCCGGGTGACTGCGGTTGTGGGATAGCCGACACCGACACGGATAGCGACGGCGTACCGGACTGCGACGACAACTGCCCGAACACCTTCAATCCGGGACAGGAAGATTGCGACAATGACGGCATCGGCGATGTTTGCGAAGCAGTGACCGAAGCCCAGAAGTGTGCTGCAGTCGAGTTAGCGGTCATTGACTGTGTCTGCAACAGCGGTGCGGCTCTCACCAACATTAGAGATTTCTGCGACTTGCTCATCCAGTGTTTGGATGCCGAGATTGCGGCCGCCGATCTCTGTGATCCGGCTAGCTGCCGTGCCACGGTTCTGGCGAACATCAACACCTTGCTCGGCTCAAACTGCCAGTAAGGCGAATCGATCGATCACAAAACGCCGCGAGCGACCACGTCGTCCGCGGCGTTTTTTTATTTGTGGCGTGTGCCTGCCGGGCCCACGTCCGGATCGAGGTTCTCGGGCAGAGATCACAAGCCTTGTGCATCCGTCCGGCGGCCGTGATATAGAAGGTCCAGTTATTAACCCTGGGAGCGCGGGCGTCCCGCCCGCTTAACTTCGCAACATTAAGCGGGCGCTGTGAAGGCCGCCAGTAGCCGCCATGGACGCCCGCGCTCCCAGGGTTCCAGGCACAGCAGTTTTCTGAATTCTTACTCAACGATTTTGGTACCTATCATACCGTGGCCACAAATACAGACGTCAATAATTCACAAACCCGGTCGCATTCCCTTCGCCGCCAACGGCGTAATCGCCGGTCGAGCGTATCTCACTTATATACTGCGTGGAACTGTAGACCGCCGCGTTGCCGCCAACAAAGCTCATGACCACATTCTCACCGTGATGCGGGCGAATCGTGATTATATGGGTGCCGCCCAAGTCGCGATTTGCTGTCGGCGCCGTCGCTTCCCACAGGATCCATGGATTGTAGTTCGGGCTCGTCGGGCTGCCGGTGGAGGTATTTTCTACGTCGATATACACGATATCCTGGTCGGGATTGGCTAGTGCCGACACCTTGATATTCGGTGTGTTGTTTACAATCGTACCTGGCGCCGGTGGATTGAGAACCACGTACCCGCCGATTTTCGTATTGTACCCGTAACTACTGATGTTGATCTCGTCGCCGTAGTTGTTTGGGTAGTCAACCGGTGCAGGCTGCGTAACCGGCGTTCGCGTCTCGTCACCCGGGCAGTCGAACAGTACGAGAGAGGTGTAGCCCTGATCCGGATCGACAAGCTGGTAGAAGAACATGTCGCTATAGAACTCGATGGTGTTCAGATAGTGCATACCCATCGGAAAGTGACCGTCTGAATCGTCTGCGTAGCTGATCGTTCCAAGCATAAGCTGCTTCTGATTGCTCAGGCAGAGGATTTGTATCGCCCGGGACTTGGCGCCCTGCAGCGCCGGCAGCAGCATCGCCGCCAGGATTGCGATGATCGCAATAACGACGAGCAACTCTATGAGGGTAAAGAGTCGGCGGTGAATTGCCGTGCTGGATATCCGACGCGCGCGCATCTTCGAGGTTAGTGTGGGAAGCCTGCCGATTCAAACCCTGCTTTGATTTGAAATCGATATAAGCTACTGTGAATGTTCACTTAAACAGGATATTACGAATGGCCCTAAGTATTCGCAGAGTCGATGCAGCTTCGACGTTCCTCGCAGTGCTCGCATTTCTGTCTCTTCATGCCGCCTTCGCCACACCGCCCGTCGGGGATCCGAATCAGCCCTACGACCGCCTGCCCGGCACGCTCGAGACCTACCACGTCAAATGGGCCAAGCCCCGCGCCGGCGGGCCGCTCAACGTCCTTTTCATTATCCCGTACTACAACTCCCGTGAAGTCGTCGAGACCGCCCAACGCCTGGACCTGAAGTACACCGTCATCATGAACGCCGGGTACTCGACCTGGGCCCACGGCTCGTACCAGGACACCACCGCGACGCCGCTCAAGCAAGTGGAAGCGGAGACCGTTCTCACTGACCTGACAAAGCAACGACTCAGCCTCGGACACACGTACGACGCGATCGTCATTGCCAAAGTCTCGTGGCCGGTCATTCCCGACTACGCCCGTGAGCTCATCCTCGAGCATGTCGAACGCGGCACGGGCCTGGTCTACGTCACGCCGAACCGGCTGCAGCTCGGACTGGACACCCGCACCGAGTACGCCGAGCCCGACCCGCAGTTTCAAACGCTGTTCGAAACCAACACGCTCCCGGACGCCGCTACCGCTATCACCCGCGGTCTGCCGCTGGATGTCATGCCGGTGCAGCTGTTCGACAGTCATGCCGATTTCCAGGAAATCCCCGGCGTATCTCGGCACACGTGGGCTCAGACCGCGCTGTGTATCACCGCAACTGAGCATGGTAACGGGCGCATCGTCGGACTTGATTACTTCGACGAGACGATCGCCTACCGGCAATTCAACTCGCTCAGTCCCTACACAGGTCACCCGGAATCGGTCGCGGGCGTCGGCGAGTCGTTTCCGGTGATGTACGACTACGCGTTCGCGCTGCTCAGTCGCGCCATTACGTGGTCAACCGGCAAAGACGGGCAGTCACGGTTGGAGATCGGCTTTACCGCGCCGCCGACCCACCTGAAGGCGCCGGTCGATGAGGTATTGAGGCGATTCTGCTGGGAAGACAAGACACCCGCTACCGTCATCGCTCGCGATGACCTCGGTGCCGCGAAAGTCACTGTGACCACAACTGCGGCACCGGCCCGCTCGTCTGTTTCGTATGCGATCCGCAACACTCAGGGGAAGGAATTTATTTCGGAGATGACTACGGCACGGAATTGGACGACAGCCGAGTTTCCGCTGCCGACATTGCCGCGCGGCACCTACGTGCTCGACGCCCGGTTGCTCGACACCGTGGGCAATGTGCTCGATTTCGCATCGGCTGCGTTCCGCGTCGAGTCATCACAGTTCGTAACTGCCGTCACGACGGCGAAGGATTCGTACCTGCCGGGCGAGACACTGACCGGTCGTATCGACGTCATGCTTGGAGGCAAGGTATATGTCCGCGCGATCGACACCTGGGGCCGAACCGTCGCCCGCACCGATGTGGAATGGCAGGACGGGCAGGCCAGCGTGGCGATCGCAAATGCCACTTTCGAACTGCCGGTCACCCAACCGCTCTCCCGTCTCTGGGACATCGAAGCGGTCATCGAAGACGAGCACGGCATCGTCGACACGAAACGTACCTGGATCGGTCTGCCGGATTGGACGTTTGACGACTACATGTTCATGCTGATCTTCGCGCCGTCACCGCAGCCAAACGACTGGAAAGGTCAACTATGGGGCAAGGTCATGCGGGAGTACGGGATCAACTCGACCTTTACCTTCCTGATCTACAACAGGCTCAAGCAATACGAGATCAACGCCCGCTCGCATCTGGCAAGCGTCAGCTACGCCGAGCACATGGGCGAGCACTGGACACCGGTGCACGCAAAATGGGACAAGCGCCAGGAGAATCCGGACCTCGACCTCGCCGCGCTCAGTGACATGTGCCGCCAGATCGCCGATTCTAGAGAACCCCTGGATCCGGAACAGTTTCCGCAGAAGCAGGGACACATCGACGCGAACTGGCTGAACAACCGTTTGGCGGCGTACAAGGAGAGTGCCCGCTTCGGAAGCCCGCTGTACGTGCTGACGGGTGAGAACTATCTGCTCGGTGATTTCGACGGCATGGAATGCTCCGGGTTCGGTCCCGTCACGACCGGGAAATTTCAGGCGTGGTGCCGTGATCAGTACGGCAATGACCTGGCGGTGTTGAATGCGGAATGGAACACGTCATTCGAATCCTGGGACGATGTCCGGGGCATTTTGCTGCAGGCCGCGGTCGAGCAGGATCAGATGCCGCGCTGGGTCGACTTCCGCTACTTCATGCGTTCGCACGTCTGGACGCAGTTCTTTATTGACTACACGGATATGATCCGGACGGTGGTGCCCGAGGCGAAGACCGGCCGCGTCGGTCACGACCACTTCGATTTCTCGCGTATGGGCGAGCAAATGACGTCTTCGAAAGTGTACGTCGGCCAGGAAGCAAACAGCGAGTGGCGCCATGCCATGTCGATCGAACTGCTGCAATCGTTTTCGCACGATCAGAGTTTCCTGCTGGCAGCACAGTCGATGATGCGCTGGCACTTCGATTTCGAGACGGAAGTCAATCGCGAACGCTGGCCGTGGATCTGTCTGTTTCTGGGCCTCAACGGGTTCGACTGGGAACGCGGGCTGCTCGCCGAGACGCTCGGCGGTGAGTCATGCATGACACCATGCATGTCAGATCCGCTGCCGTACTTTCTCGATATCGCCGACGAAGTGCGCTTTCTCCAGCGCGGCATCGGCAAACTGACGATCACCGCGGAGCCGTACCGCTCCGACGTTGCCATTCTGTGGTCGCCCTACAACCATTACATCTCGCGGTTGCACCCGTTCCAGGACAACGCTTTTTCGGGGACCTGGTTGTACAACATCAGTGTCATTGGCGGGGCGCCGGCGGATGCCCTGGCGTTGATGAATTCGCTGCGCGTAAGGCCGACGATGATCGGGCCGCAGGACATCGTTGCCGGCGACCTGGAGAAGCGCGGCTTCAAGACGTTGCTGCTGCCGTACAGCAAAGGGATGTCAACTGCCGAGGCGGACGCAGTCCGGGCGTTCGTGGCGAACGGCGGGCTGGTCATTGCCGACAACCATCCCGGATCGTCTACCGAGCACGGCCGCGAGCTCGAGACCGGACGCCTCAACGACCTGTTCCCGGTGACCGACAAAATTCACGTCACGCACCATGGTAACGGTCACGCCGCCTATCTGCCGAATATTATCAACGGTTATATGGGCCGGCATGAGAAGGGTGATCACACCGGCTCCGATGCCATCGAACAGCTGCTGCGCGAATACACCGGCGCGGCGCCGCCTGTCGAGCTGTTCGACGAACACGGGATGGCGCGTCGAGACACGCTGATGCCGGTGTTTCGGAATGGTGCGACGATGCTTGTCGGTCTGTTGCGCTGCGGCGACGGCCACGATTCTGAACGTCAGACCACGACTGTCGTACTGCCCGAGAAAGCGCATGTCTGGGACGTGCGCACCCATGCCTATCGCGGCTATACCAACCGTTTCAAAACACGGCTTGATCTGCGGCCGCAGTACTTCGCCGCGCTGCCGGCTCGCCCCGGCGTCATGTCGCTGTCTACTGAAGGCGATGTGCAGCTCGGTGGGACCGCGAGGATTGCCGGTACGATCGATTTCGAGGGCGATGCGAGCAAAATAAAGCAGGCGATCCACGTGCGCGTGTATTCTCCTGAGGGTGAGGAGTTGGAGTGGTTCCGACAGAATCTGATCATCCGGGGAGAAGGCTTCGAAATCTCGCTGCCGGTCGCGTACTCCGCAACGCCCGGCCGCTATCGAGTTGCTGCCGAGAACGCCATAACCGGTGCGGTCGCAGAATGCACGTTTGATGTAGTGCCATGAACTGTAAGAAAGGGATCAAAACGACAAAAAGGACCCAAGGGACAGTGCGTTTATGGTTGTCCCTCATGTCTCTTATGTCCCTTTCGACCTTTTCAATCCACGCCCAACCGCTCAAGGTCATCTGCGCCACGTACGCCGAGCAATCACCCACGATCGACGGCCGTCTCGACGACGCGTGCTGGCAGGCGACCGAGGCGCGCAGCGACTTTTCCGCGACTGCCGACCCGAATCAGACCGTCCAGCGCGTATCGACCATCCGCGCTGTGTACGACAGTCAGAACCTGTACATCGCCCTCGAATTCGTCTGGGACGACGTTGAGATTCTCAAGCGCGGCGTCCAGGAGATTCTTGACCGGCAGGGTCCGCCGATCGAGGGTGCCTGTGAGTGGGACAACTACACCAACTACTACGGTGCCGAGTTGTTCGTCGACGCATATGCAACCGGACTCAACTATGAGCAGATCCTGATCAACGCCGCCGGTCAATACACCGGTAACTACAAGTCGATGTGGGATCAGTTCCAGGGCAAGCATACCGTCCGCTCGACGATCCACGACAATCGCTGGACAGCGGAACTGGTTTGTCCGGCGCCGGGTCTGAAGGTGACTGATGTCTGGGGCCTGAACGTCATCCGTGATGACGAGGCACCGTATGCCATCTGGCGTCACATCAAAGGCGCGTATGCCCAGCCCAAGTTGTTTGGCAGGATTCTGATGGGCAGCTACCCGGCTTGGTGGGACGCGGTGTTTTCGGAAGGGATGGTATCGCGTCTCGACGATATAGGCAACGCAATCGACGATGAGCCGAAGCTCATGGCCCTGCATGCAATGGTCAAACTGGAGGCTGTCCGACTCGCTGCGGTCGCCGCCGACCATCCGCCGACATCCCGGCAGAATTTCGAGATTCTCTATGGCGCCTATGATGGTTTCAAGAAGAACATGAACCGCCTGGAAGTGGCGTATGAAACACACCAGGCGATGCAGTAGTCGGTTGTCATCGGAATGAAAAAGGGAGGCTATTTTATGCGACAACAATCATGCCTGGGCTTTACCCTGTGTATGCTCTCGATGAGCTCATGTGCGAAAGACGCAACCTCGCTGAATGGGACCTGGAAGCTGATGAGCTATGAGGATTCCGCGAGCGGCAAGATCGAGACGGAGGCGGCCGATGTAAAGAGATCTGTTGTGCTCACGTTCCAGGATGACGGCAAGGACGGAACGATGAAAGGGCACACTGTGAGCAATCGGGTGACTGGCGACTACCGGATTCCGGAGCCCGGGAAACTGGAGGTTTTGAGTTTCGGCGGCACGAAAGTTGGTGAACGCGGCTTGGGCAAGAGATTCTGGAACGCAATTAGTGCGGCCAGTTCGTTTGCATTCGAGGGCGGAGATCTGGTTATCTATTTCAATGACGATACCGAAAAGATGACCTTCGTAAGTGGCGAGTGACGATGAGGCTTCGCCCACATTCTTTCCTGCTCCTGCTTTCCCTTACGGCCGTTTTATCTATTGGTGCGACGACGCCGGATACAGCCTATGTCATCAACGACGAATTCGAGTCGTGGGAGTGGACACCGATCGGCCATTCGCTGCAGAAGCAGGGACGCGATCGTCTGGCTGCCGGCAAGGATCTGGGTTATGACTACCGCGGTCCGTTGTATCGCAAACCCGAGGGCTTCGAGCTGCCGGCCGGGCGGATGGTCGAGGGCGAAGCAGCGTTCAACGGGTTCTCTATGGTGCTCTCGGAAAGCCAGGCCGGACTGCACGGCCGCTACAGCCGCAAGTTCAGAGCCCGTCGCAACTACAGCTATGAGGTCGCCCTGAAAGGCACCGGCACCTTTCATTTCCGCGCCTGGGTTCTGGGCCAGGACCCGGCGAATGGCGAAACGAAGTGGCTGGGCTTTCCGGATCTGATCACTATTAAAGTCAGCGAACAATGGCAGGTTTACACCGGCCCGTTCTCGCTGCCGACGTACGACGAGTCGACCTTCAAGATCGGCGACGTGTCAGCCGCAATCGTCATCGAGAACGACGACAAAGTTTACGTTGACAACTTTCGTGTGCGGGAGAAGACGAAATAACGATGCCCACGGAACACACGGAATCCACGGAACAAGAGATCGCTGTCTTCGGTGTTGTCCCTCCTTCCGTGTGCTCCGTGTGTTCCGTGAGCCCGGGATTTGTGTACGCCGGCATGACGAAGGTGTGGCTCGATTCCCAGGAGGATCGCCAGGAAACGCTGGACCGCGTCAACAGCATGCACCCGGGTGGTCGCATCGGAACGCCGGAGGACATCGGCAACCTCGTCGCTTCCCTCTGCACCGATCTCGGCGGCTTTATCAACGGTGTGAATGTGATCATCGACGGCGGGCTGACGACGATGCTGCATCATTGATTTTGCTTCGCAAAATCAAGAAGATAGCTGACGCTCGCGAAGAGTTTGACCGGAATTCTTACAACTATGACGCCGAATTAACGTCGCGCGCGCGCACAGTAGCGGCGGGGCGCTGAACCGCCGCCTTGCGCGTAAAGTGCGAATCCCTACGTGAGCCTGGCGTCGACATAGCGGCTTTCTTTCGGAACTCTGTTCGCGCGGCCGCGGTTCAGCGCCCCGCGGCTACTTTGACCGCTCGTACCGGTACCAGGCCGTGCCCTGGATGTCGTTGATCGTGATCGACAGCGTCTTGCCGCCTTCGAGTTTGCGGGTGCGGCCGCTGTCCATGTCGGTCAATCGGTAGGACTTGCCGGGCTTCAGGCCGCGCAGCTCAGCCTTCGTTTTAGACGCCGGGGATTCGACGCGGAAGACGAGCAGAAACCCTTCGTCCGTCTCCGGATCATGGAACTGCCAGCCGTCGTAATCTGCCAGTGTCGTTGGCGTGAACAATGGATAGAAATCCTTCATCAGCAAGTGGCGTATCGACTTGTACCTTTCGATTTCGGCCCGCAAGGCATCCTTGACCTTCGCCGAGAAATATTGCGACTGCTCGGACAACAGCAGCGTACCCGCCATCTGCGAACGCATGACAAATGACGGGTAACCCTCGCGCTTGAACGACGCGAGCGTCTGCTGGCGTCGGGCCGGATGCGACATCCACAAAAATGCGGAGTTCGCATAGCAGCCGGGCAAGACATGGTTGACACCTTTCTTGAACCAGCGGATTGCTTCTGTACTCAGCGAGTTGTCGTTGATCCATGCGGAGTTCGCCCGGCGCAGCGTACCGAGATCCATGCGGTAACCGCCTCCGGCGCAGGCTTCGATGTGCAGCTGCGGGCAGCGTTCGCGCAGCTCGTCGGCGAGCGCCATCACGCCGTGGCCGTAGCCGAGCTGGAGTTTGCCACTGTCTTTCTCCGATTCATTGGCCTCCCAGAACGGGGCCGGGGCATTGTTAAAGTCCCAGCGCAGCCACTCCAGGCGGTAGCGCTCGACCCAGCCGACCATGAAATCGCACACCTGCCGGCGCACATCCGGATCTTCGAGGCGCAGCAGCCGATCATTGTGTCGCGCTCTGCCGTAGACGAGGTTCGGTCGGTTCGTCGCCTGATGGAACCAGTCGGGATGCTTCTTCACCCAATGGCTGCCTTCCATCGCAAACTCGATCTCGAGCCATGACCCGAACTTCATGCCGAGGGCTTCGACGTACTCGACGATTTCGTCGAAGCCGTTCGGGAAGCGTCGCTTGTCGAGCCGCTCCCAGTTGCCGACGCCGTCGCGGAAGCCACCGGCAAACCACTCGGCGTCGACAACGAAATACTCGGCCCCGATCTCGGCGTATGCCTTTGCTTCCTTCTTGAGCGTTTCGACCGTCCAGTCGGACGGCAGACCGTAATAGTGGTTATAGGTGACGGGCAGCAAAGGCGCATCGGGCACGGGCTGCACGACGTGACGTGTGATGTGCCGGCGCAGCAGGTTTGAGCCGTCGTGGATATCGCCGTTGAAGAATCCCAGGCTGGCTTTTGGCATGTCGAACGATTCGCCGGGGCCGAGTTCAAAATCGGTGTAGGCGACGTGAGGCAGCAGCAACATGTTCGAGCCGGCGCGATTGATCATCGTGATCCAACGACACGGCCACTCGATGTAGCAGAAAAAACCGTCGCGGGTTTCCGGGTCGATGACGAACGCGAACGGCAGCTCGCTTTCCGTCGAGCGTCCGCCGTAGCGTCCGCCGAACAGCGTCTTGCCGCTTTCCCAGCCCAACTCCACTTCCTTGACTGTATAGGCTGTCGGCGGGAAACAGCTTTCGACCGAGCCGCCGCTGTTAACCCAGCTGACGTGCGGCCGGCTCGCCACCGGAATCCTGAAGTCCACGGCGAGAACCAGTGGGCCTCGAACATTCCTGAGTTTCTTACGACCGCGATTGGTGAGGCGTCCGTCGATCTCGACGACGCCCGTGTCGTCGAACACTTCGTAACGAACGTCGGCGCGGACTTTTGTGCCGCTGTGTTCCCAGCGTGCTTGGACGGTCCGGCCGTAATCAGTCTGTCGTTCTTTGCACGCGACCAGCTTCAGGCCGTCCGGGAACTGCGTGAATCCAACGTTGGCGCTCTCCCAGGAAAATCCGGCGCGCGACTGCATGCCGCGCTGGAACGCATTCGAGGAACGCGGGAAAAGCGATGGATAGGTGAAATCCGATGATTGCTTAGATTTGGCCATTGTGTGTATCCCAAAGTCGTTAAGTAGGACGGGGCTCCTGCCAGGTCATTGATGTTAGAATTCGGATTCTCATGAAGATCACCGCGTTGGGTACGGGTTTCTGGATGTCGCTTCATAAGCGCCCAATGACGTGGCGGGAGCCTCGTCCCACTTAGTCAAGATATGAGCAGCAGTAGTCGGTCAGCTCGCGAACTTTCAGTTCGAACTTGCTGTTTGCCGCGACTTCAAACTGGTCGCCGCCGCTGAATGTCTGCCAGTCGTTAGTGCCCGGCAGCAACACGTCGAGTGTGCCGGCCAGGATCTCCATGATCACATTGGTAAATTCCGACATCGAGATACGGTCCTGTTTGAGGTTGAGGAATGAGGCCGTAACGTTAGCACCATCCGATCAACTTCCCAAAAAGGACGCCTCTGAAATGATACTTAAACCGGACCCTGTCGAAGGGCAGATTACTGTCTCTGTCGATGACGAACGTCGATGGTCACTGCTGGTGCCCGAGACGATCAGTTGCCGTGAGCTGGCGCTGCCGGAGTGTCATGTAATTCCGCCGAACTGGAGCGAGACTGCGACGGGCCGGCTTGTTACACAGTCATTCGAGGAGGCGCGCGTGCGCTACGAGTGCAGCATCGACATCATCGACGACGGGACGCTCGAACTTATGCTGACGGTCCACAACGATCGTGATGAACCGATGACGGACACGGAAGCCGACTTCTGCTGTGCCTGCGCCTATTGCGTCTGGAACACGCCGGCAGATGACGTCGACCGCAGCTGGATCAATCCACCGTTCCACGGGCCGCGCAAGGAGAAGAACACGGATTGGGCAGATCGCAGCCTGATCGCAACCAGGGACGGCATGGTTGCCGTGGCCGAGATCAACAAGCACTTTCCGGTGCCGTCGAACCGCGTTGTGCCCGGCAAGAACATCGCCGATTTCCCGTTCATCATGTGTCAGTCCGAAGACCGCACCGAGATTTTCGGCATCGGCTGGGACCGTGCCAGCCGGCTGTTCTGTGCGATGTGCAGTTGTATCCATGCGGTGGCCTGGCTCGGGACGATTCCGGCAGACGAGTCGTGCACACGTCGCGGCCGCTTTTACTATGCAAAGACAGATCCGTATCAGCTGCTGGCAAGGTTTCAGCGCGACTTCGATTTATAGGAAGAATGAGAAGTATGATCGGCCATCATTCCCATTCTTCCTATTCCTCACGAATCACGCACGCCGAACTGCGACACATCGATTGGTTCGAACCCGAGTGCCAGGGCAGGGGAGTCGGGTTGCAGGCTGTAGTCGTCATTTGCGGGATCGACATGGAATCAGTTCTCGCTTTGAGTTAGAAGGTCGGGAATTCGAGGTAATTTCCAGCCCGTGTTTGATACTCAAGAGATATTGAGCGAGAATGAGCTGGATTGCGTTACGGTATGTTGAATTATACCACCGAAACAGCCCCGATGGCAAACATCTTGCAAACTTTTTAACCAAAACATCCGAAAAGCCGCGTCAAGTCTGGATTCATGGTCAGGCTCATAACCTGAAGGTCGTTGGTTCAAATCCAACCCCCGCTACCATTCAAGGGTTTGGAACGAAAGTTCCAAACCCTTTTTTTTTAGCAAATCACGTCGATTCTCGCGCTTCCGGTTCCAAATTTCACCGAATCTGAAACACCGTGAACAACGGTGGAACATTTTGCCGCAAGAAGCAAAACAATCGGGCAAACATTTTGCGGGGTCAGCAGCGGATCACACGAGTTTACGGACCGTATCTAAGTGCCATTCTGTACTACTACGGATTAATCTGGCCGTTATCCCAGTGACCGACGTAGTACCCCTCACAGTTTGAACTAGGTCCCCACTGCGACGGTGACCAAGGGATGTTGTACGCCAGGGAATTCTGATGCTTATGCATCTCGATGTGCCCGTCGGCATAGCCGACGTTGATCTCCGATATCGTCCCGGCCGGCAACAGGAGCGCCGCCAGGATTGCGATAATGGCGATAACAACTAAAAGTTCAATGAGTGTGAACCCGGCGCTACGCCGGAGACTGAACAACGGTAGGGGATTCGAAATGCCGGTTGCGGACGGGCGAATATTCTTTTCGGATATCATCATGTCTTTTGAGGTAACGCCGGGCCGGTGACAGTCGAGAACGGCTGCATGCAGTTCGTCCGCGGCAGTCACCAAAGGGATGTGTTCGAGCATCGCAGCATGAACGACAACCCGCGCATTCACGCCCTCGAACTGACCTCCGAGGAGATGGGGAACGTCGTCGATCCCGTGGCGTGCCCGCTACCCGCCGGCGGTGCTACGCTGCACGATGCGTACACGCTGCACTATGCCGGCCCGAATCAGACGGATCGGGAACGGCGCGCCCTCATTCTAAAGGCCCAGATCGAACCCGTACCCACGGGTAGGCCCCGCAGCTTCCCGTGGATGGAAGCGTGGGATACCGCCGGTATGAAACGAGCGGAAGCGAGCGACAGATGACACTTACCGGAAAACTCTTCACGATCTGCGTAACGGACAACCTGGGCCTGGAGATCGGCGACCGGGGCGGATCAGTTGCGTGGGTGACCGCCGCCGACACACCGCCGTGCCTCGTGCTCGAGTGGACGCCGTAGAGAGTTCAGATTCTTTTTGTCGCCTCGATCGCATCCGACAAGATCTACAGTAGCCGACGGCACGAACCATCCAACCACCCGATAAAATGAGATTCCTGCTGTTCCTCGTATTCGCCCTCATTGCGTTCAGCACCAGCGCTGCATGAACACGGGTTATCCGGAGCGGCGTTCGGTCGCGACGGTCTGAGCGTGGCGCTGCCGTCGTGGCTGAAGTCGAATGCTGCCTCCGCGGCACTGTGTTCGGCGTGATTACTGGGACCAAGAGGCAGTTGTCATATCTTGGCCCCGGGCTTTTCCACTTCCCCCATTCACTTTTCCGCCATGATGCTCACCGGCTTGTACAGCCCGCCGTCGCCGGAATAATTGTGCACCCGGATAGCCAGCAGATGATCGCTGCCGCTTTGCAGGCTGCCTGTCACATCCAATAGAAACGGCTTGGACCAGGTGGTGTGTGGGAACGCCGTGTCGTACCACGCCACAAGCTTGCCGTCGATATACAGAAAGGCCCCTTCGTCCACCGCCTCGAACAACACGAACACACGCTTGCCATCGGGCAATGCCGGACACTTGTACTGCAGGCGATACCAGCCTTCACCCAGATTTTTGTAGCCCTGCGTATCCCAGAATTCACTGATCCGGATGGACGTCAGGTCGTCTGACGGGAAGTCCGGCTTGTAGAAACCTTTCGCCGTACCGATGCCCTTCGGATCTGCTTTGAAGCGCCAGCCTTCGAGCGGCAACCGCGCCACCACCTCAAGTTTCGGTACGAGGTCGCGACATTTTGCACCGTCGATATATCGCGCCGTTTTCGGCGGTGTCGCACCGAAGCCGGATTCTTTCTGCTCGTCGACAAATTCCCCGTCCTTGGTTAATTCGCGCAGCTCATCGGCGATAGGCGCTGTCCGTATTCCCAATTCCTCGAGTCGTTTGACCAGATGATTTTTGGTGTCGGCCCCGACATTCGGGTTTTTCAACAAGGTTATCATCGGTTGCAGGTCTTCAGCATCGCCGGTGATACAAAAAATCGCGCAATACGAGTCGGTGTGCGAAATGTTCGGGTTCGTCCGTGCCGCGTACTCACGCAACGCCGGCAATGCATCCGTTGCCGCGGGGCCAATGGCCGCGAGCGCGTTGATGATTTCCATCTTGTCCGGATTCTCGGCGTGCAGCTCCGAGAGTTTGGCGGCGACAGGCGCGGCATGCTCACCGAGACGCTTGATCAGCGCTAGCATTGCCTGGCGCACTGATGGCGCGGAATTGTCCAGCGCGCGAGCGACCGCGGGCATTGCCGGTTTGGCAAGCGGTCCCATCACCCCCAACATTTCGGCGACCCGTCTGGTGATGTCCGGATGCGTATCTTCCAGCGCAATAGCGAGCGGTTCGACGATTGCCGTCGCATGGTTTGAGGGTATATGGGGAGCGTTGCGTTTGTATTTTTCGACGGGACAACCGATTCCTCCAAGGGCCATGATTGCGCCGATCCGGACGTACGGATCCGGATGCTCGAGCAGTTTCGCGATCACGGGCACAGTTTGCCAGGCCCGCGGGCCGATGGCTTCGAGTGCATGGAGGGCCGGCATGCGCGTGTCCGGATCATTCAGCAATGTCGCCAACCGCTTGGCGGCCGGCCACGCCTTGTCACCCATCTCGTATAAGGCCCACACTGCGGCGCGGCGCTCTGCTGTATCGCTGCGGGTCGTCCCCAGCAGACAGGCTGCCACCGTCTTGCCGCGATATGTCGCTGCTTCGTCCTTGACTCGTGCGAGCGGCCGCCGCTGCTCGGGCGTGTTGGTTAACGGCTCCAGTTTAGTGATGTAATCTGCTGCCTGTTCACGAATTGCATCAAATTCATCCGTTGCCAATGGCTTGCCTGCCGCCACTTTCAGCGGCTGCACGAGCCGCAGACGACTCCGCAGCTCAGTCAGCCACGCCGCTGCTTCGACCGCGACTGGCGTATCGCGGTTCGCAGCAATACCGTCTTCGAGCATTTGCAGATAGCGGTAGTCATCGATACCCTCGCGACGGGCTTCCCAACCGGTCACGGGCATCGGCTCTTGACTGTCCGGCGGGAACCACGCATGCCGATGATGAATATGGTGATAGGCCCAGATCCAATTGCCCTGCAACTCATGCGTCCAGGTGAAGAATCCGGCAAAAAAACGCTCTTTCAGGGGGTCGTGGCCTTCGCGCCAGATAGTGAAAGAGAAGGTGAGCAAGTCTGCACCGAGACGCTTTGTTTCTGCCGCCGCTTCCGGCGTGACCAATCCCTCGCCAACACTGAGCACATCACATAGGTTGGGGATTGAATAACCATAAAACGAAACGATGTCTGCGAGATCGACGCTCATTCGCCGGTTTAGACCGCGGTATTTTGCGCACGCCTTTCGAAGCACAACAAGATCACTGGGATAGTCCGGTTCATCGGCGGCAAAACCAGCGAACTCAGGCCAGCCCCGTCTCGGGGTCTCAGCCAGCAACCAGTCGATCGATTCCTTCAATTTTTCCGGGCTGTTATCAGGCGCAATGTCACCGAGCATGAGACTCATGACATTCGGGTCAAGCAGCTCCGCTTCCATGGCGAGCGGCAGCAGTTTATGCAAGACATGATTGTTGCGCGGCGGCAGCGGATGAAGGTCTGAGGCGGGATAGAAGACACATGCATTCTGGCCGTGGGCAGCCATGTCACGGTAGATCTTGAGGACCGTCTCATTCGCGACGCCGACGCCCCCGAAGCGTTTTGGCAGCATGTCTTCGCGAAACCACATGCCGAACGAAACCCGCGGCCGTTGCAGCGCAAACGGTCGCACCGTCACCGCGAGCGGAATCACCGTTTCCGGTTTTCCCGCCGGCTGTATGCGGACTTTTCCGCGATGCAGACCCGGCTTACAATCGGCTGCCGCGCGGAACGTCAGCCAGAAGTTGACGGTATTGCCCTTTGGCAACGCGGCAAACACATTGCTGCGCTGCAGATGAATCTCGCTGGGGAGCCAGCCCCGAATCTCAGCGGCATCGACGGGTTGAAACTCGAAGTATTCCTTGATCTCCGGGCTGATGCGGTGATAAACGGTGACGGGCAGATCGCATTCGACCTGTACCTTCAGCTTTTCAATGCCGTCGGTGAGTGCGTGCACCCCGAACTGAATCGACTCATACTCATCCGAGGCGAGCGTGCACGCCAGCGATTTTGCAATGGTCTCTCGCGCCGGAACGTGCGTCGCCGGCAAGTTCACCAGGTTTGAATAGTTGAAGACAACGTACCCGTCTTGTTTCTCTACGGATGTCCATTCGGCGCCGGCATCGGCCACCGCGACGGCGATGACCAAACCCGCGAGGCCGATGATTTTTCGTATTTGTATACCCATTGTGTCAATCGTGCATAATCTTGTTGCTGAGTCGCTGGTCAGCTTCCTCCCCACTTGCCCTTGCCGTCGGGAGGGATAAAGGTAAAGTTTAGTAGTATACGTCGGTTGAGACAGAATGACCTCCTTGGACTCCTGGGGCTCGCTGAAATGCACAAGCTTCGCAACGCCAGTTTCACACGGATCGAACTATTGGGGCGCAGGCGTCAAAGACCAATTCTATTCGGATTTACCCTCATCGAATTGCTCGTAGTGATCGCCATCATCGCCATTCTCGCATCGATGCTGCTGCCGGCGCTCGGCAACGCCAAGGAGGCAGGGCGGCGGGCGTATTGCCAGAACAATGAGAAACAGATTTACCTGGCGCTTTTTATGTACACGGATGATAGCGACGATTTCTTTCCGTCTTTGGGAGACAACGGCAGTTCCATGCAGGGTGGGGGATACGATGAGAATTACCCTTATGGGACGTGGTGCAGACGCCTGGCTAAACTCGGATATCTTGGGTCGAGGCAGGGAACAGAATACGGCCCGGTCGTCCAGACCTACGGTTTCCAATTTGAACGTTGGGAGATATACCGCTGCCCGTCAGACCCGCCGGGAAAGATCCCCCTCCCTGTAGTCTCTGACTATACCGGAGCACTCGTAAGCAACTACGACAACGGCTTCATGGCTACGTCCTACGGAATGAATCTCAACTTTGGATACGGTTCCATAAACTACAGTGATTACTGGACGGAGCGTAAGGGTTTCTCCAGCCCCGGGGAAAGCGGGGCTGCTGACGCGGACAAAGGCGCCTCAGAAACATTGTGCATAGCGGATAGTTACAGATATGAATGGGGTTGGCAATCTCCAATTATCGGCTGGGTTAATGATTCCCCTGCCTGGTACGCTCTCCGGGAAACGCCGATGGACGACCATTTCCGGCATACCAGGAAAATCAACGTCACATATTTGGATGGACATCTGGCCCCGGTCGGATCCTTTTGGGATACCGGGGTCCCTATTTACGTCGAATCCTACAAGCGCAAGCCGTGAAGAAAATCGGTGGCGTTCCCTGATCAGAAAAACAGGGTCCCGAACTGGCTGGGGTCCTTGCGCCAGGCGATGCCGTTAAAGAGACGCAGCCATCCTTCCCGTATGCCGCTGTCATTGTCATTGACGACCAATGCGAAACCCAGGGTTGTTCCCGGGGACGGGACGGCAATGCCCAGCTCGGACCACGGTATCGCCGCTTCGTAGAGCGTTTCACCGCCGTCGCGGCGGATGCTGCACGTCACCGCATCGACAGGCCCCCTGGGTTCAGTCCAGCGGAACACACGCTCTCCCGTTGGCGTCAGTGCGAAGCCGAATTCGGTGCGAGAGCCGCTGCTAACGCCGGGTTCGGATTGTTGACTCAGCGCGAGTTGAATCGAGTCACCTTTCCAAATCTGCGTCCCGGTGTAGGCCTGGCCGTGCGTTTCGTCCGTCACTCGTAGGCACAGGTACAATGCCTGCGTATCCCAGGCGAGCTGCAGGAGGGCGCTGCAATCGGCTGCATCCTTCCAAAGGTCTTGATGGAGGCCGTCGAAAATTGTCACGGGGATCGTGGGCACGCCCTTCCAGTCGGCTGTCGAACCGTCGGCGGTCATGGTCTTTTGCAAAGGACGCCAGAAGGATATCTCCCGGGTGGCGGTCACGGTGTTGCCATCTGCCAGTCGCAGCTCGGCGGCAACTTCAGCGGCATGGGCATTGACAGCACCCGGTGGGCAGGGGACCAACACGCGGAAGCGGGACTCGTCGGCTGCAACCCAGGCGATCTTCTCCAGGATCGTCTTGGTTTGACCGCCCCAGGTCTCCATTCCTTTGACCTCGGCCCGCAAGATGACCGGCGGTGGCTCCAGAGTGCTCCGGCCCGAAAGCACCAGAGCGAATCCTTGGGGTGTCCACATCGGTGCCAACGAGAGTGTGGCGGGCGGGCGGATCGAGACTGCCGCTGATTCGACGCCGAACAACTCCCCGGCGTCATCCCGCCAGCGCAAAACAATGGGGTACGTCCTGCCGATCACCGCATCGGCTCCAACCGTGATCCGCAGCGTGCTACCGGCGTCCTTTTCCGGGGGGATGTCGATCTGTTTCGCCGCCGGTCCCAGCCAACCATCGGGAACCTCGACCGTCTGGGTGCCGGTGACCGGACGCGTTTGCCGGTTGTGCAGGGTCATGGGGATCTCGACTGTGTGGCGCGGTGCCGAAACCGCCGAGCCCGGCGTCACCACTGCCGGCAGGCACTCGACTTTACCGCGGCCCTCCAAAAAGAGCGGTGTCGTTCCGAGCTCGGTGACGACGAGGTTGCCACGCGCCCGTATCGGGCGGATCGGTCCGGATGCCGAGACGCTGCGAAGCGGCGCACCTTCCCAGCGGGTTGTGAGCGACGCGGTGCCGATGACACACCACGCTGCCACCAGCGTCCGGTTGTCAGCGTGCGCAAACTGGTACGCATGCACGTTGGCGGCACCGGTCTCGAGACGACGCACGAACCGGGTGTTTCTGAGCATCATCGATGTCATGCGGCAGGCGATCGCCGGCGCCTTTGGGGTGAAGTCATGATGGAGCAGGCCGAAGTTGTGTTCGTTGAAGTCGCGCCTGGTGCCGTCGTTTTGGAAGTCATACCACAGATTGGCCTTGATCTCGGGGATGGCATAGAGCTGGATATACATCCTGGCGAGGTAGTCGGCGCTGGCGTGTTCCGGCACGCCGCGGGGGTCATCCTGATTGGGCCACCCCACTTCCGTGTTGAAGATGGGTGTGCCGGCAGCGCCGTACCTGGCCAGGAGTTCCACCAGCTCGCCGAGATGTTCGACCATCGTACGGCCGCCCTGCTCGGGGGCTGCGGGATAGTGATAGGCGTGCACCGAGACGGCATCGAAAGAGCCGACGGCGCCTTCCTTCAGGACATTCTCGATGAAGCCCAGGTCGAGACCCGCAGTTGCCATGGCAATGACCACGGCATCGGGGTTGCCCCGTTTGACGGCTGGGTAAGTTGCCTTGAGCAGCCTGGCATAGGCTGCGGGGTTCGACCTGGGTTCCCAGAAGTGGTTGGTATTGGGTTCATTCCATACTTCCCAGTAGCGCACGGTGTCGCGGTACGTACGGGCCATGAACTCGCTCCATGCGGCAAATGCCTGTCGCCCTGTTTCGGTTTCGACCGATCGGTTCTTCTCGTACAAAGCGTTGCTGTAATCGAGGATGACCAGGGGCTCGCAGCCATACTCGGGCCGGGCGATGCGCAGAAAACGGTCGAATGTCGGGGAAACTTTGTACACACCCTTCGTC
>DPYP01000329.1:6709-9492 GCA_003545375.1 Lentisphaeria bacterium | reverse complement strand
CTTCGACACCCAGATGTTCCAGTCTGCCGTGTAGACGTGCAGGACGTTGCCTGCGTAGATGACATCCTCGGTTTCGTCCATGCCGTTGCCGAGTTGTATGAGTGGGACAGGGGTATTGAATTTGGCGGCGATTTTCGCCAGAGCGTCGCCCCGGACGACCGTGTAATCGACTTTTTCCGGTGTCGGGATATTGGAAAAGAGGATTTGTGTGCTGGCCTCGCTCAGCAATTTCAGCGTATTGCGCCATTGCATCTTATGCTTTTCCGTGTCGATCTGGCCGAGAATGCGCTCGGCCGCGTCACGGGCTTCGACGATGCTGCCGCCGTTGAGGTGGTTGCGGACGATGCGCAACTGTTTCCGGATTGCCTGCACTTCGGGATCGGCCTGTTCAGCGCGCGGGCTTTCTTCGGTTTCCGTTTCTACGACGACGTCATCCGACAACACCCCATCGGGCAAACTGATCTTTGACATTGCCGGCAGACAGCCACGAAAAAGGAAGACGACCCCACCGAGGAAGAGTACGACGATCAGGCCAATGATGACTTTGGCATACCAGTACATGAGCCAAACGCACAAAAGTAATTGGATGAAAGCTGAATCGGGAAAACGTGCCGATGGATGCGCATCATATATACCGGATTTATGCGATTGCAAATAGTTCCGTCGCCTGTACAGACGCTATGCAGGCGTATGCACGTCCGGTTCGGTTGGTGGGGTGTTATGGGCGCCGGATTCTTGCCCCCGAAATAAAGGCCGGCGGGCAAATATACGGAACTGGAACTATCGCGTATGTCACCAGACATAGCCGCAGCGCTACGAATTCGCAGGCTAGGTGAGCAAGCGCCCGGCCGCGTCGCTCGGCCCACTTTTGATCGGTCGATGCACCTTGAGCTTTTCGCCGACAGCGACGCCGGCGTCGTGGACGTGCGGATTGACAGTGCTGCCGACGGTTCGGGTCGAGACGTGCGGGTTGTGCGCCTTGAAGAAGGCGTCCAGGCTCGGGTCACCGGTCCAAACCAGCGCCTTCTCGGTTGCCAGCGCGTGGCGTTCGGCGTCGAGCTTGCTGCGGAAGCCGGCGTAGACGCCGCGCAGAAATGACGCTTTGTCGCGGCGCCCTTTGGCGTTTGGGCGGCTTTCCTTGAACACCTGCCACTCGCGCTCGCCTTGGCGCAGGAGGAAGTAGAAAACGTATTCTGCCATGTCCAGGTTCTGTTCCGTGCCGTACAGTTCGATCTGGCGATTGCCGTCCTGCAGCATTTCGTGTTGGCCGCAGTAAACATGGGCGACGTAATGAACGAAGTAGAAATCACTCACCAGGTTGGCTACCGCCCAGACATGTGCCGGGATGCGCTTGTACATCGATCCGACCTTGCGGAAGCGGTGGGAGCGTGTTGCTGCCGACTCGATCATCCGGACGTTGTAGCGCAGTGCCAGTTCATGTGCTTTGGCCAGGGCCCTTTCCGCTTCGTGATGATTCGTTGACTGCCCGAGTGCAAGCAGTTTTTCGATCTTGCGGCGCATTGAGTCGACGGCTTCCGGCTGGTCGGCCAAACGCATGGTGGCGTCCGGCTCGATGCCGAGCAGTGCGCAGGCACGTTTGAATACCGGTCCGTGATCCGTTTCGCTGCTGGTCACAAAAACTTCATCGACGACCTGGTGCGCCATCTCGTGTTTCAGCACGGCAACAACATCGCTCCAGCAGCCGCGTCGGAATAGCAATCCGGAAAGAATGATCTGGCGTCGGTCGCGGTTCCAATAGCCGAGGGTGCGAGTCAGATGGTCTTCGATCACCAGTCCAGGTGTCTGCAGTGTGGCGAGGGCCGGGGTTGCTTCGCGAATATCCTCGTACTCTTCGATGACGCTGTACAGCCAGCCGCGAGTGATGTCGGGTGCCAGATACATTCCGCGAGCTCGGTGAACGATCAGTACATGGGCACGGTGGGATCGACCTCGTTGGACCAGGCGTCGATACCGCCAGCCAGATTCTTGAGCTTGGTGAAGCCGTTGGACTGCAGGAAGCCGATCGCCTGCGCGCTGCGCATGCCGTGGTGGCAGTGGGCGACGATCAATTTGTCGCGGTGCGGCTCCAGTTCGGTATAACGCGTCATGAGCTCGCTGAGCGGCAACAGGATGGCGCCGTCGATATGGGCATAGTCGTACTCGTTCTGCTCGCGTACGTCGACCAGCACGAGGTCGGTGCCAGCGGCCATCTGGTCATACAGCTCGGTCACGGAAATCTCTTCAATCATGGCCGACATGGCCGAAGTCTCATTCGGGCAGGTTGTTTCGGTTTCACGCAGCTCGGTTATCGTGGGGTTGGCGGTGCAAACGGGGCAGTCCGCCTGCTTTGCCACGGTCAATTGGCGCCAGGTCATGGCGAGGGCATCGTACAACAGAAGCCGGCCGGCCAGCGATTCACCGATGCCAGTGATGTGTTTGATCGCTTCTGTTGCCTGCGCTGTCGCGATGGTTCCGGGGAGGACGCCGAGTACGCCTGCCTCGGCGCAGCTCGGAATTGCCTCCGGTGGCGGTGGCTCGGGGAACAGGCAACGATAGCATGGCCCGGCGGGCGTGCTAAACAGCGAGAGTTGACCCTCGAACCGGTAGATGCTGCCGTAAATGTTCGGCTTGCCGGTCATCACGCAGGCGTCATTGATCAGGTACCGGGTCGGAAAGTTATCCGTACCGTCAAGCACCAGATCATACTGGTCTATGATCTCGAGAGCGTTGTCCGCCGCCAGCCGCAGATTGTGGGTGTGGACCCGGACGTCCGGGTTGGCACC
>DPYP01000329.1:571-6316 GCA_003545375.1 Lentisphaeria bacterium | reverse complement strand
TGCAGGTTGGATTCGTCGACGACGTCGAAGTCAACGAGCCCGAGGGTGCCGACACCGGCAGCAGCGAGGTAGAGAGCGGCAGGGCAACCGAGACCCCCGACGCCGACAATCAGGACTTTCGCCGCCAGCAATTTTTCCTGGCCGGCATCGCCGAGCTCCGGCAGGATGACGTGTCGACGGTAGCGACGGAATTGATCAGGAGTGAGCGCCATGGGCCTTTTCGATTGCGCGCCATACAACTTCCGGTCGCATGGGCAGCTCGTTGATCCGGACGCCGGTTGCGTCACGAATTGCGTTGCCGACGGCTGCGGCACCGGGAATGATCGGCGGTTCGCCGACGCCACGGACGCCCAAAGCGCCTTCCGGAGACGGGGTTTCGACGATGACGGCTTCGATGGTGGGAACCTGATGTGCCTTCGGCAGATCATAGTCCAGGAACGAGGCGCTGATCAATTGGCCGTCGTCGTCGTAGACCATGCGCTCGTGCAGCGCGAAGCCGAGACCCTGCACGGCACCGCCGTGCATTTGTCCTTCGATCATCAGCGGATTGAGCGCCGTGCCGACGTCCTGCACGGCGACCATGTGCAGCGGTGTCACTTCGCCGGTCTCACGATCAACGTGAACCTTTACCATTTGCACGGCGGCAGCCGGCGCATTGATCGGTACGGCGGCCTGGCCGTCCGCCATGATCGGTCCGGGTCCGCCGCCGTTGGTTTCGGCTTCGGCCGCCAGTTCGGCAATTGTGAAGCGCCGATCGGGTACACCGTTGACATGTACGGCGCCGTTTTCAAGCAAGAGGTCGTCGACATGCGCTTCCAGTTTCTCTGCGGCGGCTTCCAGTAGTTTCGTTTTCACGCCGGTCGCTGCTGCCAGCACGGCCCCGGTCACGCTGTAGGTCACCATGCTGCCGGCAGCGTCGACGCTATGTGGATTGGTATCGCTGTCGCCGGTAACGATCTCAACCTGATCCGGCGACACTGTCAGCGTTTCCGCTGCGACCAGGACGAGACCGCTGTGGGTGCCGGAGATGTCGGGTGAGCCGATGTGAACAGTTACCACGCCATCCCCGGATACCCGGCAGACGGTCGACGACGGGCAGGCGCCGCCCGGCCAGATAGCGAGGGCGATACCGACACCTTCGTCGGCTGCACAGTTGCGGTCGCGCCATGCCGGGTGCTCGCGCAGTCGTTCCAGGCATGCTTTCAAGCCGACGCTCTGCCAGGGCGAATCGCTGACGGTGAGGTCGCCGGTTTCGACGCAATTCTGCAGGCGGAACTCGAGCGGATCAATCTGCAGCTCGTGAGCGAGATCATCGATGGTCGATTCCAGGGCAAAGATCGTTTGTGGCGCGCCGGGGGCGCGATAGGGGCCGCAGTGCGGCGTGTTCGTGTTGATCTCGGCGACCTCGACGAGCAGGTTGGGAAATTTGTAGTAGCTGCCGACCAGCAGGGCCAGGAGGCTGCCCAATCCGGAAGCGAAGGCGCCGGCATCTGAGCGAATGTCCGCGCGCAATGCAGTAATCGCACCGCTTTTGTCGGCGCCGATTTCGATATCCCAGTCACCACCGGCCGATGGTGTTGTCGTGAGGAAATCTTCGGTGCGCGTCAGGACCATGGAAACCGGACGGCCGACAGCCAGTGCGCAGGCGGCTACCAGTGGATCGAGGATGCCGTTTTTCGATCCGAAGCCGCCGCCCACCGTCATGTTAACGAGGTGCACCTGTCGTTTCTCGAGCCTCAGGAGTTCGGCAATGGCGGCGCGCGTCCACACCGGCGTCTGACAGGGCAGGTAAATGGTGATGCCGCCGCTCACAGGGTCGGGGACGGCTGTCGAAACCATCGGCTCCAGGTACCCCTGGTGCACGCGCGCTGTCCGGTAGTTACGACGGACGACGACATCGGCTGTGGCCAGGGCTTTCTCGACATCCCCGCGTTCGTGGCGGTGGATGTGATGAACGTTTTTTGGTTTCTCGATTTCTTTCGTTGCGGCGGTCTCGTCGACGGTGGCGTGGCCATCGGCGATTGACTGGTCTCCGGGCAAGCCGTCGGGCCAGATTTCGGGTGCGTCGGGACCGCTGGCAGTCATGAAATTGGCGGCGACGGGCTGCACGTCGTATTCGATGTGGACCAACTCGGCACCGGCCTCTGCTGCTTCTGCGGACCTCGCGATGACGACCGCGACGGGTTGACCGGTAAAGACGACACGGTCGCCGGCCAGGGTGCAGGTGCTGCGTGACTTGATCACGGCGTCGCGGGTCGGCAGGTCGGCGGCTGTGAGGACGTGGGTGACGCCCGGCACTGTCAGGGCTTCGGACTTGTCGACAGCGCGAATGCCAGCGTGCGCGTAAGGGCTCAGCACTGGGCGCGCGTGGTGCATGCCGGCAATGACCAGGTCGCTTGTGTAGGGTTCGCACCCGGTGACCTTTCGACCGCCTTCGATCGATTTTCTCGGTTTTCCGATGTAGGTGTAGTCGGATGATTTGTTCACGTTGGACACATTGGTCAGGGATTTAGTGGTTATGCAGTATCGCTCAGATCCACGTCTGCAAATTGTGGGGTTGGATGAGCACGGCATCGGTCATCCAGCAATCGGCATGCGGCGTATCGGTCTGGCACGATAGAAGGAACACGTACACGGTAGGTACGTCGGCTTTATCATACAAGGTGACACGCTGTCTGGCGGACTTTCCCTGTATTTCGATATCACCGTATTCGGAACGATGATGTCCCAGCATCAGCCGGTACTGAGGGCTCTTGACCATTTTGATGAAACGCTGCAGCGGGCCGGTTGCGCGTCTGTTGGCGGGCGACGCGAAGTTGAACGTGACACGTATGCCCTCGTCGTACGGCGTCTCCGAGTTATGCTGCAGAGCCTCGATGACAAGCTGCACGACATCCTGTGGCGTCAACTCGGGGCGTGGCCCCGGCAGTTCCGCGGGTGTCTGGGCCTGTTGAATCTGCGAAGGCGGCGGCGGCGGCTTGATGACCGGATATTCGCGCTGAGTGAACATGGTGCCCAGCAGCGTGAGAACGGCCAGCGCGATAAGGATGCCGACCACAGACCGACGCTGGTGGTTTGCTTCATTCATGGTTCTAATGTTGTGGGCGTTGTCAACCTTTACAAGCTTGACACAGTGGTGAAAGACCTCACATTGACGGAAGGGACTGACAACGGCCGAGCTTAGAGGGGGGCATTATGCTGGACGCGCAACAACTGGTGCATCTCATTGCGCTCATGGACGATGAATCACCCGAGATCCGTGATCCGGTGTTCACCGAACTAGCGGCGTTTGGTACGACGCTGGAAGCGGAATTGTGCAGGGTCTGTCCACAACTTTCCGGTGAACAGCGCCGGGCGGTCGTGGATGCCGTCAGCAACTGGTCCAGGGCAGCCGGCGGCGGCTCAATGTTCGTGGCCGGTGACCTTGTGGAACACGTGCGTTACGGCTATCGCGGTGTGGTCGTCGCTGTTGATCCGACATGCCAGGCCGACACCGACTGGTACCTGTGCAACCGTACCCAACCGGATCGTGACCAGCCCTGGTACCACGTTCTTGTGCATGGCGCCGATACCGTCACCTACGCGGCGCAAAGCAGCTTGACGAACGGTACGCCGGGGGAAGTGCTGCATCCGCTTGTTCCTTTCTTTTTCGATCGCGACGAGGTCGATCGTTACATCCGCAACGACCGGCCCTGGCCAGGCGGGGACGCAGGGAACGATATTTAACCGGCAGGCATCTGGCGCAGGAAGTCGAAAAATTGGTCAGGCACGGGATTGGCAAGTTCACCCGTGTACGCCGGGAATTGCTTTTCGTTCATGATACCGACGTCCCGGCGTATGAATGAAAAGTACAGCCACCTGGCAATCTGAACTTTCAACAGTCAACACTGTGCCTTCGAAGCAGGTGATGCAGATTTCGCCTTGACCACTGGCCGAATCGCGTTTTGTCCGCTCATTGCATCAAGCCAGCTGCCTGGTATGCAGCGGCAGTCCGGCGGATGCCGGTGGCGAGATCGACGGACGGTGCATAACCGAGCTGTGATCGGGCCTTGGCGATGGAATAGCCGTAATTGCTTGACATCAAAGTGACCCGCGACTGGGTGAGTGGCGGCGGGCGATTGGTCAGACGCCCCGCCAGTTCAAGAACGGTGGCAGCCAGTCGAGCCAGGGGCACGGGCAACGAGAGTCGCGGTCGCGGCACATCGACGGCGTCGGCAATCTCGTTGACCAGTTCCCGCACAGTCACCGGGCGTTCGCCCCCGAGGATGTATACCTGTCCGGCTTGCCCGACGGCAGCGCAGAGCTGTATGCCAGCGACCAGGTCGTCGATGAAGAGCGGATGTAGGATTCCCCTGCCGCCGCCAACAAAAGCGAATCGCTTTTTCTTCACCGCCCGAAACAGGGCCAGCTTGTGTGTGTCTCCCGGACCGTAGGTGAACGACGGGCGGGCGATGACCACAGGCAGGCCGCTGCCGGTGGCTTCTTCCAGCAGTTGCTGTTCACCTGCCAGCTTGGTTGCCTGATAGGATCCAACGGGATGGCACGGCGTATCTTCGTCGGCCAGGTCGGTGAGCGGACCGGAGACGCCGACGGTGCTGACATGGACGAAGCAACGCGGCGGTTGCGACAGTTTGTGGGCGAGGGTCACGGGACCGTTGGCGTTGACTGCCTGCATTTCGGCGGCGGTGGTGTCCCAGGTACCGAGCAATCCGGCGCAGTTGAACACGACATCGAAGGGGGCATCGAAACGTCCAAAAGAATCGGGGTCAGCCAGGTCGCCGGTCACGACCCGGGCACCGTCCGTATCGAGTCGTGCCGGGTCGCGGACGAGCACGGTGACGTGGCAGCCACGGGCAACAAGTGCGGCTGCGAGGTTGCGCCCGATAAAGCCGGTGGCGCCGGCAACCAGAACGCGAGTCTCGGCTTGGAGTTGGCCGGTGGTCAATTGTGGAATATTTCTATGGTTGATTTTTTGGTCAGTTCTTTGAGCAACTTAGCCCTGGAGCCCCGCGCTCTCTGCCGCTGCAAATGCCTGACGATTTTTTGGCGCAGTTCATCATCGTCCAAGTCCGGATTGAACTTTGCTTTGTTCTTTTCATAGAATTCCGTAATCTCCTGCAGCGTGATCTGATATTGTTTTATGTTGGCGTTTTGATGCATCAGGGTGCCGATGGCCAACCGCCGGTCAGGAGATAACCCGCGCGAGGTGCGTGGCTTCGGCCCGTACGTCAAGTAGTGCTCGAGCATGGCCTGTTGTTCCGGCGATTCGCCAATTCCGTCTTCCATCGCGGCATTGTAAAAAACACTGCGCTTGATGGCTTGAAAGGGAATGATCGGGTACTTGAAGATGAATCTGGTTGACTGTCTGTTGATCAGCACAGCGAATTGCGTCAGATCAGACAGCGGATAGGTCCTCTCGCCGACACGCATGGTGGATTTTGCCAGTTTTGTACGGAACTCGGCGAGCGCTTCGCCCTCCAGTTCGAGCACACCTGCCGGATCAATATCCGCGGCTTTGAGGAACAACTCCCAGAGCGGCGCCATCTCACCCTCCTTGAGTTTTTCCGTTTTTTTCTTATCTCCCCACAAGGCGGCTGCCGTGCGCAGGATTTCCT
The DNA here is from genome assembly GCA_003545375.1 of Lentisphaeria bacterium. Lineage (GTDB taxonomy): Bacteria > Verrucomicrobiota > Lentisphaeria > JABSQK01 > CAJWLW01 > CAJWLW01. The sequence continues at coordinate 701 of DPYP01000329.1, read as the reverse complement.
CGTCGATCACAACGTCGTTGACCGAGACAGGGAACCTTGTGATCGTGTCTATCAGCCATTTCAATCGTTCCTTCTCGTAGCGCTGCGCCAGCAGTTCGTGTCGGACGCGTTTGATGATGTCGGCGACCGG
>DPYP01000329.1:0-195 GCA_003545375.1 Lentisphaeria bacterium | reverse complement strand
GTCAGGCACGATCATCGGGTCGCGGACGCGTTTGAGTCTTTCGTTTTCCTTCTCGAACAACCAGATGATACCGTTGACGCGACGGTTTACTGTGTTGTTTTCCTCGTTCCCTGCCCTGCGCCGGTACTCCTCGGTATTCTTAATGTCTCGCTCCATCGCTTCCTGATATAAGAGTTCCTGTTCGACAATGGGGTC
>DPYP01000535.1:0-7651 GCA_003545375.1 Lentisphaeria bacterium | reverse complement strand
CCAGCAAAACATACAAATAATGCCGTTAATTCAAATCCGTGAATTTCAGGCCCTCGGGCGTACGCTCGAATATCAGGCAATCGCAAGCCGCGTCCGGACGTTTCACGGTCAGCGTTGTATCGGTCCACTCGTAAATCGGCTGCCCGCCCTCGCCTCGTTCGGGCCATACAACCGTCACCAGCTCGATCTGCGATGCCGGTGCAGTCGTCGCGTGCAGCACCCGCTGCGTGAGCTGCTCGCGTACGCAGATCGGCGGATCAACGCAACTCTGTTCGACCGCAGGCGACACAAACGAAACCGACAAATTCGTCTGCAACCCTTTGATCCGGCTGCTGCCTTCGCTCAGCTCCAGCTCGCCGGCAGTGTGCGCCATGAACGTCACGGACACAGGCTGCTCCGCGGTCACTTCATCGACGACAACCAGATAGCATCCATCGACCATCACCAGATGACGCCGCACCTTCTCGACCTTCGACCCAAATGATCGGTCCGCTTCCGCCGCGATACAGCGGAACCGTTCGGCCTCACGCCAATAGATGAATGTTCCGGTCTCGTGCTGCTGCGGCTCGCCATCGATCAGGATCGTGCTGTAACCTTGCGGCGGCGGCTGGTAACTGTGGCTGCGACGGATCAGCGGCTCGCCGCCCGCCACCACCTGTATGGCATTCAGATCCAGGCTGACATGACCAATGCCGTGAATCGCGTAGCCGCTCTTGAACGATACGTACAACTCGGGATGCGGCCAGCTGTCCGCAAGCGCCGCCCAGCGGATTTCCTCGTAAACCTGCAGCGTGTTCAAATTCATCGCAGCCGCCAGTACCGGCGGCGCCGGCAGGTCTCCGATCTCCGTCTGCTCAGCCGGCAGCACGTATTCGAACTCGGCCGAACGCCACATCACCGTGTACCATTCCGACTGCGGATTAGACTCGTCGCTCACCGTGCCGGCATAGGCATCGGCATAGAATGAGAACAACGGCTCGTCGTACTTCTTCGCCAGCAGGTGCAGCAGCGGCGCCGCCGCCGCGACCATGCCGTCGTTGAACCCGGCCGGAACGCCGCGCGGCGTGAAGTACATCGGAAAATACCCCGCACGCCGCATGCCCGGCATCGAAAACATCCCGTCATCCGTGCCCAGGCCGGATTCCAGGACAGCCCCATAGAAGACCAAGCCACTCACGAACACGCCCCAGTAATTGACCGACTCCGGCCATGAGCCCTCGGGAGGAAAGGCACGCATCGCGGGTTGCACAACGTCGCGGGCCGTCACCAGAATCTGCTCGGCATCCAGTACTTCGTCGCGCAGCATCAGCGCCAGTGCCGCGCCAATTCCACTGCACACCGGCACGCCGTTGTCGATCAGTCCCTTCCAAATATGCGGCTCGTACTCGAACGGCCAAAGGTATACAAGCATGCCGTTGCGCACGATCTGGTCGCGCAGCACCCGCCGTTCGTCCGGCTCGAACAGGTCATCCAGCCAGTCCATTACAATGGCGCAGAATACCGCCTTCCAACTGCAATCCAGATCGGCCCCGTGCACCCGCGGGTCACCCCACAATGTGTGGTCGACAAGCACCCGCACCAACTGCTTGGCGAGCGCCCCGTACTTCGCATCGCCCTCGATCAGATAAACCAGCGCCGCCGCCATCATCAGGTGCGGGTTCCGCTGCGGTATCGTGTCCGCGCCGAAGCCCTGCAGCAACAACGTGTCGCCTGACAGAATCTCGTCGATCGCGAAGTCGTGCCACTCCGTCCCGGTCGGCACCCAGCTGCGCTCCGAGATCGTCCCGCGCGCGGCCAGCGCGTCGACATCCTGCTTCATCCGTTCGTAGTGTGGGCGCAGGCCACCCGGCCGACGAACATCCTTGCGCAAGCGCTCGACATCGGCGGGACTCAGCAGAATGGACGGACAGGGCCGCCGCCCCATGACGTTGCACGGACACTGCACGCAACACACCGGATTAAGCCCGGCAATTGTCAGGCGCAGACGGTACCGGCCGCGCGGCACCTCGCCGATGTTCACTTCGAAAAACGTCTCGTCCGAGTCCGCCTTCAACCGGCCGCGGTCAGCACCCTTGTCGGTATCAGCCACCAGCTCAATCCGCCATTCCGAGCCGGCCACCTCCGGACCGGCAAGACGGAACCGCCCGGAACCGCGCTGCTCATGGCCGCGCTGCAGCGGATCAAGTCGCACGGACTGCGGCTGAAACGAAAAAGCGCGGGCGGCAAGATGGGTGCCGGAATCCGGATCGGATAAGATCACCTCGATCCGGTACGGATACAGCAAACCGCGATCGGCACCGAAGAGATATTGAAACTCGACAGTCGACTGCCCGATGCTCGACACTTGCTCGGCAATACGGACTTCGCAACCATACGGATCGGTTACGGTGATCAATGCGTCGATCCGCTCCGGAACCTTGCAGACAGGCTGCAGCTCGAGCTGCAGTTCCTTGGCGATCAGGCCGCAGTCGTGGAGTTGAACCTTCCGAATCTCCAGCGCCGGACTCAGCACCAGACGGCCGAGCCCCTCTTCCGTTGTCGGTTCGGTCATGTCCGGATAGCGGATCTTGCGGCTGAGCGTGCAGACTTCCAGACCAGCGCTCAGAGGCTCCTGACCGTTCACCAGGTAGCCGCCGGGAAGCATCTCGGGCGGCTCGACGTCGGCCCAGTCTTTCTTCCGAACCACATTGAACGGCAGCTCGAGCCCGGGACGCGGGTGCAGGCCGAGCATGGCCCAGGGCACCGTAAAAACGACTGACCACCCGTCATCCCGTTCAGTCACCACGGCGCTCGCCGGCTCGGCCGATCCGGCGTCGCGATCCTTTACCAGCCGCAAGTCGCCGGCCTTCGAGCAATCGAACTCCCAGGACACCCTGCCCTCCGGCAGCAACGCCACGATCACCCGGTCATCGCCGGCGTCCTGTCCTTCGCAGTCGACAGTGACGATCAGCGTTTCGTGCAACCACTGTGCAGTGGCAGATGTGGCCCCCCGAGGTGTACCGAAGGCAGGCGGTACCGGGTCCATGGTGTTGCGGGTACCCCGCTTCCGGTGGTACTCAAAGGCAGTGATCTTCGAAAAATGCCGGGCGTCAAAGATGTGCTTGGCGATTTCCAGGCCGCTGAGCTCACCGAGTTCCGTCGGTGTCCGTTCAGCAACCCATACATCGCGGCCAGTCAGTGGGATCGTGGTTTTCAAGATCGCTGTATCCAGTTCTTCAGGCGCCAAGCTCGGGTGTTCGTCCCTTACAGTATCACCGCGTATAAAGTCGCACAATCGTGATGGCACACACAGAATCGACCGGACGTTGTATGCTGGCCAGCGTCCTGATACCGCAGGACGGAGAATTGTCGTTCACTACCGGCTTTATGCCGAGGGGTGGTTTCATGAACACCCATATCGACTACAGTAAGAATGAGCGGACGAAACTTTTGTGTGAAACAACGATAAGAAAGCCAACTTGGAAACTCACGGAGTCCCAGCCATGCCCCCTACTGCCGACATAGTCATCATCGGCGGTGGCGTTCACGGTTGTAGCCTGGCCTTTCAGCTAGCTGCAGCCAGCGTGGGCCGCGTGGTTCTTCTGGAGAAAAAGCATATCGCCGGCGGCCCAACGGCGCAGTCCGGTGCAATGATCCGGGCGCTCTTCAATACGAAGGTTTATGTCGATCTGGTTATCGCCTCGACGCGGATGTTCGAGCAATGGAACGAAATCGTTGGTGGCGATGCCGGTTTCGTCCAGCAAGGATTTCTGCGCATCACCGATTCGCTCGATCCAGAGGCGATCGGCGGCGACCTGGAACTGACTCGACAGGCAGGCGAACCCTTCGAGATACTGACCCCCGAGCAACTGGCACAACTCGTCCCAACCGGCCAGTTCGCCAACGGCGAATTCGGCATTCTCTTCCCCACCGGCGGCTACGCCGATCCGTATAAGACAACTGTCGAACTGGCCGACGCCGCGCGACGACGCGGCGCGCACATCCATGAAGGCATCGGAGTCACCGGCATTCAGATTGATCACGGTCAGGTTTCGGCGGTCGATACGGACGCAGGCTCCATTGCGACCCGGGTAGTCGTCAACTGTGCCGGTTCGTGGTCTGACCGGGTGGCCGCCATGGCCGGAATTGAACTGCCGATCGAAATTCAGCCCGCACCGACCTGCCTGTTTCGCAAGCCTGATTCGATGGCCACCATCGGCCCGATCTTGTCGGACGGCGTCAACAAAGTTTACATGCGAGGATTGGGCGACTCGGTGTATCGTGCCGCTCACTTTGGGCATTCGGAACAAAAAGTTGACCCAGACGACTTTGACGAAGCCGTTCCGGCGCACCTGGTGGACACACTGCGAAAGGGGCTCTACGATCGCTACGACGACATGCGTCGCTCCCCGTACCTGGGTGGTTTCATGGCCCTCTACGACATGACACCCGATGGCCATCCGATCGTCGGCACGATCAAAGGCGTGGACGGGTTGTGGTTCGATTGCGGCTGGAGCGGTAACGGCTTCGCTTCCGCCCCTGCAGTCGGCCGGTCGCTTGCCCAGATGATGATGGGCGCTAAGCCCGAGATCAATCTGGGCTACTTTCGCTGGCCACGATCTTCGAAGGTCAGCAAGCGCTTGCACGGGGATTGGGTACATCGCTGAACCCTGACCCGATCCCCCAAACGCACCGACACTTCAACGTTGCACAGGTGCCGGGTATGCGTCCTCGAGCTCGATGAAGTCCCAGTACAACGTCGTTCCAGGCGCAGCGCTTTTGTCGCTGAGAACCACATCTATTGTGCTCGTTGCAGGCACGAATGTGAAGGCGATCCTCGACCAGTGTCCCGGCCGCACGTCCTGCAATTCCCGGATCGCGGCCTCTGCACCGTCTGATCCCGCCACGGACACGCTGGCGCGGTTGTCATCGCCCGACTTGGCCATCACGAACGCGGAAACGACGTGGACCATGCCCGTGTCAATACCTGTGCACCGGTAGGAAACCCGGTTGCCGGTGACTCCCCGCACCATCTTCAGGCCATGCGAACCATGCTTGGTGAATTGTGACGAACGGTTGCGTGTCGGGGAAACGCCAGCCGCCGCGTAGTTGAAGAGCTCCACGACGCCCCCCTCTCCCGGCGTCAGTGTCCACCCCGCAGCACCGTCATCGAATATCGGGTTGCCAATGAACTGATCCCACTTGCCATCGCCAAGATAGCCCGTGTTGCCCTGGACGAAGTAATGGTCGCAAAGCCTGGCCAGGACCTCCGGGGTGGTGTCCAGATGGGTGCGATAATACGCCCAGAACATGGCACCGGGCAGGCTGGACAAGTCCGGATCGTTTCTGATGCAGTGCAGTTGGTGATCCAGGCAGCCCATGAAACCGCGGTGCGGCGAGTCGTCGAACATGTGGCCGCCGCCGGCAACACGATCATCCTGTGAAATGCCCAGGCCCAGCACGGTCTTGTTCAACAACGCCGGCACAACCGCCTTGATGTTGTCGGCGTACGCGCCGACGTGCCGGTACGCGAAGTTGCCCTCGCGCAGGTAAGTCTCGAGCATGAGCACATCGGCGTAGTCGTTGATGGCGGTGAGCTGCTCGGTGTGCTGGTCGGCATGTTGGCCCAGTTGCCAGGTCGCAGCCACGAATATGAGCTTGTCGGGGTACAGCTCCCTCAGTTCCTTCAGTGCCCGGCACACTCTGTCGCACTGCAGGGTCGAGTCCCGGTTGTCCCGGAACTCGTCGATGGCGATCGCCTCGTATCCGCCCGGCAGGTCGCCGCCCAAATCATTGTCGAATGGGGCCCGCCACGTCGCCACAAGTTCATCCTTTGTCGCCGTCACGGGGTTGACGACATGGGCGGCATATACCACGCCCTTGGCGCGAAATTCCTTGATGACATCGGCGTTGGTGCTGGTTCCCTCAAGACCGGTAAACGGCGGAGTGATCCTCTGGATTCCCTCGTGGACCCAGTCGTTGTCGCTGTGACCGTACATGAACAGAAACGGTCGGGGCACCGCCGGCCGTTCCGCCGGGGCCGCCGGGGCCAGCAACAGATACCCCAAAGCAAGCATGAGCCTTTTCATCCGCATCTCCTTTATAACAGCAACCTGACTGGCGAAATGCCGCATCCTCCGGACAACTGCAGGGCGATAGAACCGCTGTCGTCCCCAAAAAAACTTACCGCAATATACAGCTTGCGCATGAATCCTGATCTTTGTCTTAATCTTTCTACCCGATCCCAACTCGGAAGATAAAAGGGATAGATTAGGACGAAAGATCAAGACGACTGCGAAGACCGCATCTGTAATGCAGAGAATTTCGCAACGCGTTGGTCAAGCCAGAAGACAAAAGCTTGGAGAGCCTGTGACCGCACGACAATTATTCGCGACTGAACATGTTGACTGGCAGGCCGTCTGGATTTGTCATGAGGACGACCCGCGCCAGACCAATATGTACCTGAACTTCAGGAAAACCTTCACGGTCCAGAGCCTCCCCGAAAAGGCAACGCTCCACATCACTGCGGATACGCAATATATGCTCTGGATCAACGGGCAAGAGGTCGGCAGGGGCCCGGCCTTCAGTGATCCGCGATGGCAGCCATACGACAGTCATGACGTCGGCAGTTTTCTGCAGGCAGGCGCGAACGTCATTGCGGTTTTATGCTATTGCTACGGTCAGGGTGTAAATGAGGATACCCAGACGGAAAATCGTCCCGGACCAGCGGGCAGGATGAAGCGAAATGTGCACGACAGCATGCCCGGGCTGTTATGTCAATTGGAAATGACCACCGGGGATGCGCAGACCTGCGTAGTCAGTGACGAGAGTTGGAAAAGCCTTTTGTCGAAATGCTGGTGCACCGACACCGCCAAGATAGATGACAGCACCTATTCGGAGATCTACTTCGCAGAAAAGGAAACAGTCAACTGGAAAGAGGCCGATTTCGATGACTCGTCATGGCCGGGCAGCACTGTGAGGACAGGCTTTCTTGGCGGTATGTACACCGGATTGGACCGTACCCACGCCCACGTGTTTCCCTGGTGCATTCTGGAGCCGAGACAGGTGCCGCATGTGCAGAAGAGAGATGTCTATGCCAAGAGCATTGTCTCATTGGGCGAGATAATCGAGACAGAAGTGTGCGGCAATGAAAATGTGGCCTTGAGGATGGCGCTTGAACACATGGAAGACTCGGAGTTTACAGCTATTCGCAAACCGGAGACGTTCATTTCTGACAGGAAAACGGAAATCACACCGTTCGACAAAAATACCTCGTACGACGATTTTCGCGGGATCCGGTCCGCAACCATGATCCTGGACATGGGAGAGTTGATGAACGGCCGCGTCCACCTCGACGTGGAAGTCCCGGCCGGAGCCATCATCGACATGGCATACGGTCAAAGGTTGCTGGAGAACGGTAAGCCGGAAATCTACAGCTCCCGGATATCGTCGGCTGACAGGTATGTCACCAGGGAAGGTCGACAACAATGGACGACGTTCGGCTGGCGTCATTTCCGATATGTGCAGCTTACTTTTCGAAACCATTCGACACCCCTGGTAGTCCACAACCTGAAAGCGGTTGCAGACGATCACCCGCTGGAAATGAAAGGAAAGTTCAGCTGCAGCGATGAGTTTTTGAACTGGTTGTGGGCGGCAGGGGTAAAAACCACAA
>DPYP01000502.1:18288-24564 GCA_003545375.1 Lentisphaeria bacterium | reverse complement strand
ACCTTGTTCGGATCGTTCGGACAGCCATCCAGGCAGTCCGGTGTACCATCAAGATCTGTGTCCCCGGTTTCGACAACACCACAGCCGCAGATGCCGGGCGAGGTCTTCAGCGGATCGTTGGGGCAGCCGTCGCAGGCATCGCCGGCACCGTCGTTGTCCGTATCCGTCTGATCCGGGTTGAAGGTGCCCGGGCAGTTGTCGTAACAGTCAGCAACGCCGTCATTGTCGGCATCAAAGCCTTCGTCGATCTGGCCGTCGCCGTCGTTGTCGAGTCCGTCACAGACTTCGGTATCGTCGCAGTCGGCCGTGCCGTCGCCGTCGGAATCGCCGTGGGCGCCTCTGGAGCCGTTGCGAATGAGCGGATTTGCTGCACCGCAACCCGGCGCGAGAAACAGGGGGTTGAACACGTCGAGCGACTGGTACTGCGGATCGTCACTGGCGTTGGGGCAGATGGGGGCTCCGCCTGAGGGGCTCACCGCGTTGGCCCCGCCGGCGCAGCCACCGCCGGTACCGGTCGGATTCCAGAAGACATTGGCGAAAAGCGACGAGGTCGCAGCCGGAAAGGCAAAGGTGCCCCGATTGAATTGCAACGTGATCCCTGTGATCAGGTTGTAGTTGAACTGCGCGGTTCCAGCCGTGTGAATGCGAATCGCGTCATTGGAATAATTGTTGATGGTGTTGTTCTCAACAATAAACGTCGCCCCGCCCGCCGGCCCGATATCCATCACCTGAGAGACGCCTTCGCCGTCGATGCAATTGCGCTTGACGTTGACAGTCTGCCCGGAATCCGCCTGTATGAAGACACGGCCTTTTACAGCATTGCCGATGACATCGACGTTCTTGGCGAAAATCTCGGGATCGGCATTGTTCGCCACGACGTTGCCCGTGACATCACTTGGCACGGTTTCTGGGCAGTTGACATCGATTCCCTCGTTGGTGTTATTGAAGATCGTGTTGTTCGAGATTGACATGTTCGCAATGCTCCCACGGACCCGAATACCCTCGCTGTTGTTGTCATGGATATTGTTGCCATCGACCAACAAGTTGTCCAAGGTACCTTCAAGTCGCATCCCGATGTTGTGGATCAGGCTGATTTCGTTGTCAGTGATGAAATTGCTACCGCTGACAGTGTTCACCTGGAGGCCCATCTGGAAATTGGCTGTGATCGTGCAGTCGTGAATGTCGATGTTGCTTTGCGGTCCGCCGCCGCCGAACAGCACGCCGACCTGGAAGAAACTGTTGGTCGCATCGAAACCACAGCCGATAATGGAGCAGTTGCTGACTTCCTGATTATCGCCACCAAGCAGAGCGATACCATTCTCGCCGCAATTGTTGGCCGTGACGTTCTCGATCAGGATGTTACTGACATTGACACCCCAGACGCCCTGGTCGGGCGCGTCGTTGATGGTCACATTTTTCAGGGTGTAGTTGCTGCCGAAGGTGTCGAAGCCCTTACCGGAACTACCCGAGGGCCCCGTGTAGCTCACACTGAAGCCCTGGCCATCAAACGTCGCGTTGTTACCGAAGACAAATGCATTGCCCGACGTCCACGTGACGTTCTGAGTCAGAAGATAGTCATTGCCAGTGAGCGTCGGGCCGCCGACGTCCGCCTGGGTCAGAAGGATCGTAGCTCCCCAAGTGGTGGTTGCGGCCATGGCAATCACAGCCGCCATCAGGATTGTAGTTTTGAAGTTGCGCATTTTGTCCTCCTTTTCTGGACAGTTGAATCAGTATTTTTCAGACGTGCGGCGGCGGAGTCACCACCAACCTTCTTTGTTATAGGATATTCAGTCGGGAATTCCAAGATTTTTTTTCGAGCAAACGGAGGCGATTTCTGTTCATCGGTCACCGACGGATTGGAAGCATGTGATGGGGCTATCCTATCCGCGTACTACGAGCCTCCGCGCTCGTGATTGACGGCGTTTACGGGAGCTTACACGCCGTAAAAACCGGGCGGCTACCGGCGAGCATTGATCACACGAGCACGGATCGGCCGGCTATCCGTCAGCCGACAGACGGGCCTGTTCAATCGCTTGCGATACGCGGGACAGACCGTCTACTCCGCCGGCATGGCAGGGAGCCGGCTCTATCTCTCCACCACCATCACTGTCCACGGCCGGCCCTGCCCCGCCGTAGCTGGCCAGAATACTTGGGCGCCGGCATCGTCACTCGCTTCGACAAAGAACGTCACGATACCCGCGTCCAGTCCGATCGGTACAACGGCTTGGTACGATCGCCGGCACCTGTGGGTCATCGGAGTCGTTTGCCAAGACCCGGTCACGCCTGCACGACAATGCAGATCGACCGACGCGATGTCGAGCGGCCCCAGCACCACGACGCGGATCGTCAGCGTTTGTCCTGCTTCACAGACACTCGGTGGCCGCGGCGCAACCAGCCGCAATCCGTCCTCATCCGCATCGACTTCACCCGGCGGGGCCGCCGGCATCAGCGCCTCGAGGCGGCGGACAAACTCCAGGTAGACCGGTACGGGCTTGATATTGACCGTAGCGAGAATGGCAAATTCACAGCGTGTGCTCAGTTTTCGGGTCAGCGCCAGGACCGCCTCGCGCATACCTGCTGATATGAGCTTTCCGTATGCCTCGGTCGCGACCGCCGCGGCCTTCTCGGCCTCACCGTCCCGGTGCAGCCGCTCTGCCTCTTCAATAGCTCGGGGCACGGCTTCGCCGTCGGCCAACAGCATCGCGACCTGATCGTAGTGCGTGACGAAATCGATATTCGCCGCCAGATAGTCGAGGCGTTCGAGCCTGCCCAAGCGCCCTTCTCTGACGAAGTTGTCACGCAGGCCGGCGAGGTCGTCTCGAACTTGCGTCAGCACCGCCATCCGCCGTTCGACCCCGGCATTGCGAATCAGATGGCGCGTGGCGATCAGGAACAGGTCTACGGCGCTGAACTGATTGGCCGGCATCCAACGATGGATCAGTTTCGCGCGCAGCCCATAGACCATCTCTTCCAGTGTTTGCAGCTCGGCGCGAATCCGTGCCGTGTCCGATTCATCCAGCAGCCCTTCGAGTGTTTCGATGACTTGCGTGAATTCGCTGACGCCCAGCTGCGTCGGATCGGTGAGCTGCGCGTCCACGCCGACGTCCTCATGAACCTGCTGGAACAGGGCGACGTCGTCAGCGCCCCGGAACGCAGCGTCCGCAGCAAACGATTCCGCCAGAGCCTGTCTGGCTCGATGCGCAAACGGCACCAGAAACTGCCCGGCCTCCGCGCCGAGTTCGAACGGCAGGTGCGGTTTCCAGCCGGCAAAGATCATCTCGCCGATCTCAGGCGTGCCCGGTACACCCGTCCAACGCCGGCCAAGCTTCTGCAGGGTCCAGAGATGCTTAGCCATTAGTGGTTCCCGGTCCGGCCCAAAAGCATCGCTTGCCAGGCGCCGATAGAAAGATTCAGGCGTCAGCTCCGGTTCCCACGCGAAGCGTGCCGAGTACCCGGCCTCCTCCTCCAGGTCGCGCGTGCGCCATTGCATGGTCAGCAGCCCCTGACACCCTTTACGCAACGCGTCGGGCGCGAGATGTTGAAGCGACTCGACATTGGGCTGCGGCGACCAGAAGTCGGAACCGTCTTCCTCCACCCATGGGACGGCCCAGCGTTCACGCTGCGGCTGCAAGTCTCCCCAGGCCGCGCTGACGGTGCGCGACACGGATGCGTCGATGTTGTCATGACAGGTGAAGATCACATTCGGCGGCAGCAGTTTATCGTAGGCCAGGCAGTAGTCGGCAAAGCACATCCACCGATCCCCGCCCCAGCCGGACACAACGAGCCTGACATGCGGAGCGGCATCCTGCACGACCTCATATGCGATCTCCGCAAACCTGCCGAACCGGATTGCTTCCCAGACCCGCCGTGGATTGCCGAGGTACGCGTACGCATCGCGGCGTTGCTCGTACAGCTTGTGTCCCGGCGTCCCGACAGGCGGCGGCGTGGTCGCCGCGCAGCCGCCCGATTCGTGGTTGTACAGCACGAAGTAAGACAGGTGCGGATAATGCTCGAGGAATCGTTGGATACGCGCCTCGAACAGGGCGCGCACCGTGGGATCCTCCGCGTCGACCGGACTCTTCACGTCGCCGACTGGCGCGGTCAGGCCACAGGCCACGTCGATCCCGCGTAATTTCGCCAGACGCATTGCTTCGCTGAAAACGTTCACTGTTTCCCAGCGCTGCTCGGTCGGATCCGTCAGCGTTTCGCCGGCGGGACTGGAGAAGATCTCTCCATGAAAACAGTCGCCGGACCCGAAAGCAAATTGCGAAGTCCGCGATGCCGTGGAGCCCCACTTTCGGGTCAACGTCGACATGATCGGCTTCAATGTTTGCAACGGCCCGAGCGGCTCGCAGTCGTTGTTGTACCAGCAGGTCAACACCGTGTTGCATCGCATGCGCGCCAAGTCGGTGAGGTAGACATTCCAGTCGTCCAGGCCCCAGGTTGTGATGCCGACCAGTGTGTTGTCGTGCAGCAGATTGCCGCGCACCGCGAAAGCCGGACGTTCGGTAAGTTCGAAGTCTGCCGGCAACGACACGTCGACAGACTCGTCAGGAAGCGTTTCGCCGCCGAGATAGAAGCCCATTCCCAGTTCTTCGAGGAGGCGGTAGACGCCGTGGAGCAGGCCGCGAGACGTGTCTGCGTCAATGACCAGCACGTCGCGTTGGTCGCAACTCGAGGCACGAATCGTATAGCCCTGGCCTCCCGATGATGCGCCGGCGTTCTGCAGCACAACAGCGGCAGCTTTCCCAGGCAAGGATTCAGCCAGCGAGCTTTCGACACCGGTCAGGAGATACAGAAATCGCGAGAGTTCGGCCGCCGCGAATTGATGGACACGGTCGGCCGAACCGTTGCAGACAACCACAGCACCAGCAAACTTCATGGGTTCGTGTACGGATTTCGGCATTGTATCTTCCAATGACTGATCGTCCGGGAATGTAGTGCATCGTTGGCTTCAAATACCGGCACCTCCCGCTTTGGGATCTCAGCGCGCCGAGCGCGGGACGTAGAATTCGGCCGCTACCCGCTCATTCGATAGGTCGGCTGTTTGCCGTCGAACCACGACTCCTGCCATTGCGTGCCGATGCCCGCCCCTTGCGGCAGCTCGGCATGCCCGTCGCGGATCACCGGCTGGACTGTGATCAGGCGGTCGTAGAACGACTTGATGTGGGCCCTCACTGTTTCCTGGTAACAGGCACTGGCGGCAACCGCATTGATATGCAGACCGGCAAACAATGTCAGCGGGCCGGTGCAATCATGACAAGTGACCGGGATGTTATGCGCCGCTGCGATATTCGCAATCCGGATCGACTCGCTGATGCCGCCCGCCCAGGTCGGATCGAGCATGACGAAATCAGCCGCACGCTTCTCGAGCACCTCGGCGAAATCCGGTGCCGTCAACAGCATCTCACTGACGCTGATCGGCAGACCGCAGCGTTGGCGGAATTCGGCGAGCGTGCCGATGTTGTCCATCTTCAGGATGTCTTCGAGCCATAGCGGCTGGATCTCTCGCAATGCATCGGCGATGCGCAGCGCCGCCGGCAGCAGGAAAAACCCGTGGCCATCGACCATGATTTCGAGCTGATCGCCGACCGCTTCGCGGACAGCATGCAAAGGTTTCGTCGCTTCCTCGATTTCCTGTCGGCTGATCGTCGCGCCGGCCCCACGATGGGCTGCTTCGTCGAAACACCAGACCTTCATCGCCGTATGCCCTTCGGCAACCAACTCGCGTGCCAGGGCTTCGGGCTCATGAAAGAAATTGTATGAGTCCGACAACGGCCCGGGCTCGCCCATGCCACCGTAGCCTGGCCAGCCCTCATCAGCACCCGGCGTAGCCATGCCGTAGGTCGGATTGCCGAGGCTGTTGTATACGCGGATGCGCTCGCGCGTGGCGCCGCCGAGCAGTTGATACACCGGCTGTCCGCAAACCTGGCCGAGAATGTCCCAGAGCGCAACGTCGATGGCGGAAAGGGCCCGGATCTCGGCACCGCGCACCCCTATATTCGCCGCCCGTTCGTAGAGGAACCGCCAGTGCCGCTCGATGGTGAGCGGGTCGCTGCCAACCAGGCGCCTGGCCATCCAGTCGTGAATCACCGCAGCGCAGGCCTGTGGAATATGATAAGTCTCGCCGCAACCGATGATGCCGGCGTCCGTGTGGACCCGTACCATCAGCAGGTGGCTCATGACGTCGGTCGGGATAACGGTCTCGATTGCAGTGATTTTCATGCAGCTAAGGTAGACGACTGCATGTTGATCGCAAGCATGACGCGTGAGTAA
>DPYP01000502.1:15429-17938 GCA_003545375.1 Lentisphaeria bacterium | reverse complement strand
CCCGTGCCCGTGCCCGAAAATTTTTCTTGTGAGGTGACAGCCTATTCCGGACCCGGGACTTGAACTCGCTGCTGCTGTTCGCGATTCAATTCCGGGTGATCACGCAGCGATCAACCCGGGCACGGGCACGGGCACGAGAAAATCAACAACCGGCGAAGATCCACACGTGCAGATGTAGATTCTTGGCGATCAGGCTCTACGTTTCCCCTTGTTTAATTGAATAGTCACTGGAGAAACTATGAAATTCGCCACCCTGTTGCTGATCCTGCTTGGTGCCGGCTGTGCGACGATCACCGACGATCAGATCAAATCCGATCGGGCCCTGGTCAAGGCGATGTATCGCGCGGCAGCCGACGCCAAAGGCACGCCTGGCGAAGAAGCCTCGAACCTCGCGAACGACCCGGCCCGCATCGAGTACGGGCAAATGCTGCGCCGTGAAATTCCGGCAACCGACGAGGAGATGCGGATTGCCCGGCTGATGACTGAGGACACGCGCAGCGCTTCAGCGCGCGGTCCCGACTGGCCGCGACCAGCTGAAATCAGGTTGCCCCGGGCGAGCTCCCCACCTGAGATCGACGGCAAGTTAAATGATCGTGCCTGGCACGACGCATACATGGCGAAAGACACCTACCCATTCAACAAGCAAGAGGCGGTTGGTCACGATTTCACAGACTGGGACATCATGTGGGATGATACGTATATCTATTTCGCCTTCACCTGTTCCGATACAGACCTCGTAGCACCGGTGTACGAGCGAGACGAAGCCGTCTTCAGCGACGATGCTGTCGAGATGTTCATCCTGCCGGAATTCGAAACCGGCCTTTACTGGGAAATCGTCGTCAGCCCGAACGGCAGTATCTACGATGCGCTCAACACCAAGACATGGGATCAGTGGGGAACAGAGGCAGATACATCTGCAACTGTCGACGGCATGCTGGTCGGTCGGCACATTGGCGGTACGATCAACCAGCGCGATGATACGGATCAGGGGTACACTGTCGAGGTCGCCGTGCCGTTTGACCAACTCCCGGGTTATGCCGGCCGCAAACCGGCCGCCGGCCAGAGACTGCATCTGATGCTGGTGCGCCTCGATCGCGACGGTGACAAGCACACACCGTACGCCTTCGAGCCGCTGCTGAGCTGGGGACACAACATCTGGAATCACGTACCCGTCATTCTGGCGGAATAGGATCGGGCATGGCAGACGAATTGAAAATCGCCTGTATCGGCGCAGGCAGTTCGGGAGCCGGACACATTGTGCTGCTCGAACAGTACGAGCCGGGTTGCGTCGTAGCGTTCTGTGATATCGACCGCACGCGCTTTGACAAGATCATCGGCGGCTACCTCGCGGGCAGCGCCGCCGCCGAGTCCGGTGATTTCAGGACGGACGGTGTGACCCTCCGAGCGGATCTGGCAGACATTCCGTTCTACACCGACCCCGACGAAATGCTCGACAAAGCAGACATCGATACCGTGATCATCGCGAGCTGGTGCAGCACGCACTATGAGATGGTCGAAAAGTGCGCCCGCCGCAACCTCAACATCCTCCTGGAGAAACCGATCGCTATCACTGGGACAGACGTCGACAAGTGCTGGGCGTTGCTCAAGGACTACCCGAAAGTCGCGACCGTCAACTTCACGATGCGCGGCGCTCCGGCAACGCTGGCCGCTGCCGGGCATATACGCGCCGGAACGATCGGCGACGTCGTTTCCGTGCAGTATGTGAACAACGTGCACTACGGCGACGGCTACTTTCGCAGCTGGATGCGAACCCGCGAAAAGATCGGCAGCCTGCTGCTGCAGAAAGCGACCCACGACTTCGATGTGATCAATACGATCATCGGCCGGACACCGGTCAGTGTGGCAGCGTTCGGATCACGCCTGGTCTACGGCGGCGACATGCCGAATGACCTGACGTGCGATGTCTGCGATCGCAAGGATACCTGCCCGATGAGTGTGTACAGACTGCAGCAGGAAGGCGCCAGACCGATGTCGTCGGGTAAGGGGCAAAAATGCGTTTACGCCAGTGAAATCGATATCGATGACAATCACACGGTGATCATCAATTACGAAGGCGGGGTCACGGCATCTTACAGTCAAAGCTTCTGCGCACCGCAGCGGGGCGGACGGCGCGGCGGTTTTTTCATCGGTACGGCAGGGACCATGGAACTGCAGTATTACGGTGAATTTGTTGAGACACCCGAAGGTGAAGCACTTGTGGGCAACAGCCGGATTGACATCATGCAGCGTCTCGCCAAGCCCGAGAGCAGCATCCGGGAGGTATACGACTGGACAGGTGAATCTCATTTTGGCGGCACGAAGCCGGGTATGAGAGCCAAGCTCGACCTGCTGCACTCGCGCCCGACGGACGTCGAGAACACGATCCGAGAAGGTTACATCAGCGCAAAGATGTGTATCGCCGCCGAGGAATCGATCGAAACCGGAAGGGTTGTAGAACTTGATCTGGATCTGTAGCCAATCCGGTCGATCAATTACGTGGCCGCGGGCA
>DPYP01000502.1:11596-15090 GCA_003545375.1 Lentisphaeria bacterium | reverse complement strand
CACGTTAACTTTGCAGTTCCGTTGGAGTTCAACCCCCGCAAGGACATTTCGTGTACACCATCGAAAACAATTGCTTCGTCTGCCGCAACGGTAACGGCCGCTACAACCGCCCGTTGTACGGGCAGTACGGCACCTTCATCACCTACGCCGGTGACCGTCCGGAGTGGGCGCTCAGCCGTCCCGGTAAGACCGGCAATCTGCTGGTCGGCATCACCAAGGGAAAGAAAGGCAAGTGGCTGATCGATGCCGACACAGTTGTCGCGAGCTATTGCCCCGGCGTCTACACGCACGAGATTTCGGACCGGCTTCTGGGCAAACAGAAACTGGTCATCCGGTCCGTCGCCATGCGTGATGCTGACGGGCTGGTGCTCGACATATCGCTGACCGGCCCGGTCAAAGGGCTGCAAGTCGTTTGGGCTTTCGGCGGTATCAACGATCTGAGCGATCCGTACTGCACTCCTGAATACGACGTCAACGGCTACGACCACGAGTCCCACTTCTTTCCGAACCCGGAAGACAGCCGCGGTAACCATGTGACGATCGACAGCCGCGGTTTCCGCATGACCGCAGACTTCGCGATCGACTGCCGCGACAACTCCGCACACCCGCAGCCCGACGATGTGCACAACCGCAAGCCGCACTATGGCATCAGCGGCGCGTCCACTACCGGCGAACACAGCTTCGTTGCCGACTCATCAGCGTTTGCGAAGATCGCAAACTTGCATAGCAAACGCGTTGTTCATCCCGTCGCCGTGGAGAGCTATGAACCCGATGACCAACCGGCACTGATCGGTGTCCGGATGATGCGGAATGGCAGTGACCGACTTACCCGCGGTGAACTGAAGAAACGATTTGCCTACGCCCTCGCCAACCATGAAGCCGTTCGCAATCGCGTCACCGTGTCGACGCCGGACGCGGATCTGAACGCCATCGTCCCGGCGCTGAACGCATCCGCCGATGCGCTATGGCATGCACCGTACATCATGCACGGCGGCATCCACTGCCACGGCTGCTACATGGGGTGGCGCAGTCCGTATGCGCCGACCGCGCTCGGACCTTGGGAACGGGCGGAATCGCACTTCAATACATTCGCAAAAACGCAGAAGAAAGATTCGAAAGGCACGACCCGCGGCGGCATGCAGATGAGCGTGGACGTCGAGTACAGCCGCGTGCGCCGCGACTCGATCCTGTTCTCCAAAGGGCGCATGGAGAATCAGAACTACAACATGCAGGAAGGCTTCATCGATCAGGTGATCCGGCATTGTCTGTATACCGGCGACGACAAATTCCTGAAAAAAATGTTCCCCGTTATCAAGCGGCATCTGGAGTGGGAAAAACGCTGTTTCGACACAGACAACGACGGGCTCTACGAGAACTTCGCGAACACGCACATCAGCGACGCCCATGGGTACTATGGTGCCGGCTGCGCACAGGCATCCGCATACACGCACTTTGCGAACATGTTTATGGCAAGGGCAGCGAAAAAACTCGGCAAGTCCCCCAAACCATTCCTGGCCGAGGCCCGCAAAATCCGCAATGCCCTGAACCGAAAACTGTGGATTCCGACAGACGGCGCCTACGGCGAATGCCTCGACACCATCGGCAACAAACTGCTGCATGACAATCCGGAGTTGCCGTCGATCTATCACATCATCGACTCAGAAGTAGCAGACGATTTGCAGGCGTGGCAGATGCTGCATTATGTGCGACACACTTACGAGCATGTGACGTGCGGCGACGACCAGGGGGAGCTGGTCTGGAGCTGCAACTGGGTGCCGTGGTCCTGGAGCATCCGGCAGTTGATGCCGAACGAGACGTGCCACCTGGCACTGTCGGCGTGGCAGGCCGGGTGCTATCAGCAAGGGTACCGGTACTTCATTGGACCGCTGATCGATTCGATGAAGGAATCGAAGACGCCCGGACACGTCATCGCCACGTCGCCGCGCGACCTCCACAACCCGATGCTGGGCACCGATTTCGGCTGCGGTATCGGCGCTGCAGCGCGCGCGCTCATCGAAGGGTTGTTCGGACTGCGTCTCAACCATGTCGACGGTGAGGCCGTAATCGCTCCGGGCTTCCCGGACGATTGGGATCACGCGTCGATCACCACACCATACGCGACGCTCGAATACGCGAAGGACAAGAAGCGCCGGACCCTGCGTGGCACCTTGCATAAGGCAGCCACGGTGATCGTGCAGCTCCCGTACACTCACGACGCCCTGCCCTCGGTTACTGTCAACGAACACAAAGTCACTCCGGAACTGATATGCGGTGTGGCGGCGCCGACTGTGCAGGTGCGCATTCCCGCGACAGATGCGTTCGAGTGTGTCGTTACGACGGTTGGAAAGCAGCTACGGTCCGTGCCATGTCCGACGCGCGTTGTGCCCGGGCAGAAGATCGCTCTGGTTCGCGATGGCACTAATGTCCTGGAGATCGAAGATTCGCAGGGGTGCCTGTCCCGACACACGAAGAAACAAGCCGTCATCGGCAAGCGTCTCGGTCACTATTGCTTCTTCGTCAAGCTGCAGCAGAACGATTCGGTGTGGTGGCAGGCGTTCGAGATCGAAATTCAACCGGCTACGGAGATTCTGAATCCGACCTTCTGCAAACACACCGGCAAGGTGTATTGCGAACTTCGCAACAACGTGAGCGGCACGACACGCAGTCATTCACTGCAACCGGAATTTGATGCGACCGTCCCTGGGACGTACACAATCACGACCAAGACAGCGCACGCGGAGGTCGGGGTCTGGGATCTGCCGGAGCCGCCGGCACTCGATCTCTTCCGTACCGCGGATCTGTCGGCGCATGTCAATCTCGATATCGAGTTTCTGTTCGATCAGGAATATCACAGCCCTCGGCCGGCGTCCTGTTCGTACATGATCGGCACGAACGGATTCAGTGCGTGGACGGGTTCGCCGGAACCGCCGCGGCTGAACTCTTTGTACTTCGCGCGCCGGGTCGATGAGAAGAAGCGATTCGTGACGAAGCAGGGCGTCCCGTTCCACAGCCCGAACTGGAAGAGCGACAACTCCGTGATGATCAGTCAGTACGACAACTTCCCGACGTCGGTTCGTATCCCGGTCGGGAAGCGAAAATATCGTAGGATGTACTTCCTGGTTGCAGGGTCGTGTCAACCGCTGTCGTCGCAAATGGATAATGCATTGCTGCGTGTTCGGTTTGTTGACGGTTCGGAAAAGTTGCTGCCGATCAATAATCCGAAGAACTACTGGCCGATCTGGGGCGACTTCGATATACAGGCCGATGCATTCTGTTTGCCGGCAGTGCCGCCGCAGCGTGTGTTGATCGGGCGCAATACCTGGGCGAACCTGCTGGACATGACGGTTCCGTACAAGCCGATCGCCAGTGTGGAGTTCGAATGCCTGGTCAATGAGATCGTCATCGGGTTGCTGGGAATCACGATGTATTGATTCTTAGCGTTTTTCGAAAACGCGGACGTCGATCCCTAGCCACCTCGCGACGTTGCTGTACCG
>DPYP01000502.1:0-11251 GCA_003545375.1 Lentisphaeria bacterium | reverse complement strand
TATGCGGCTGAGGACAGCACCAGTGGCTACTGGCGGCCCGCCGCGCCTCCAGGTGATTCGCTCACCGGGCGCCTTGCGCGATCGTCAGGACCTGATCCAAGCTCACGCCTGGCATCGTTTGGCCGGTGCCGTCCGGCCAAAGAATCTGCACCGATACCGACTCGGTCCGCGCGCCCATTCCGAAGTGCAGGGTCATGTCGTTCTGACTCGCCTGCCCGGTGCCAGCCTCGACCTGACGAATCTGCGTCGTCCCGTCACCCATATCAATCCGCACCTTGGCGCCGATGGCGCCACGATTGACAGTTGTGCCGTTCCCTTCCAGGCGTACCTCGAGCCAGTGGTTGGCATTGCCGGTGTTGACGAAGAACTTTCCGGCCGTCACCAGATCGAGATCGCCGTCGAGATCGAAATCGGCCCATCCGGTCTGGTAGGTCTGCTGTCGGCCAGACAGTCCCTCACGCGATGTCATGTCGCGGAACTGCCAGTTGCCTTCGTTACGGAACAAGCGGTTCGCGCTGCCCGGGTATCCCGGTGCGGTGCAGATATAAACATCGAGGCGACCGTCGTTGTCATAGTCACCGAGGACCGCCGAGGCAAAAGCCTCCTGCCAGTCGGTGCCGTCGAGAATCTTTTTCATCTCGAACGAATAGCCGTGCTCCGGACCGCGATTGCGATAGAAGGTCGCGTCCTGCCCGCGCCGGCCGTCGTGGTGATTGAAGTTGCACTGAAACAGATCGAAGTATCCGTCGTTATCGAAATCACCCCAGGCCGAACTGATCGTATGGCCATAGGTCTGAATGGCCGGCGGCCGCGCCGGATTGTCGCCCTGGACGCCGCGGGCCTGTGCGACGTCGGTGAAGCTCGCGTTGCCGTCATTGAGCCACAGAAAATTCGGAGCGAGCCAGTAATTAGAAGCATAGACATCGAGGTCGTTGTCCATATCGAAATCGCAGGCCGTGGCACCCCGGGTGTTGCGGATCCCGTCCTTCTGCTCCCACGCAATCGTGAACCGTTCCCCGCCTTGATTCATAAAGATCCGATCCGGGTGCACTTGATGATTCGCCATCGTGCCGCCAACATAGACGTCCAGAAAACTGTCGCCGTTGAAATCGCCCCAACAGGCTCCGAGTGATGCAGATTGCAACACCGCGCCGTCCAACGGGAGTTGCGACAGGCTGCCGTCTTCGTTCTGGCTCAACGCCCGGAACACCGAGTAGTTGAACGCGTCGAGCCGGCCGTCGTTGTTCCAGTCGCCCAGGATATTGGCGCCGCCCAGTGCGGTCGTTGTCGCGGTGAACGCCTTGCCGCCGTCATTGATCCAGGTCGTTGCGATATCGAACAAGTCCGGGAAACCGTCGCCGTTGATGTCGCCCCAGGACGACATGTTGTTCGCCAGTGTCGGCATCAACTTGGCGGTCCGGTCGGTAAACGCCTGCTGTCGTCGCGCCCCCATCGCATTGTCACCGCTGATCTGGATATTGTCGAAACACAAAAGCGGCGCAATACCGACGTCATAGCGCCACTGGCCGAGGACCGGCCCGAACGATTCGTTGTTGACGACATGCATCGCGACGCTATCCGCCTTGAGCACGCCATTGACATAGATCCTGAGGTTGCCTTCGACAATTTGCCGGCCGGCATCGACCCGGTCCGGGGTTGCCGGCGGCGGCGTCTTCCCCGCGTCGATCGCGCCCTCAAAAGACACGGCCACGTGCACCCATTTGTTGTCTGCAACCAAGCCGACCGGCGTCGTAACCTTGGTCGCTCCGTAGTTCATGGCGCTCAGCGAGCCATCGGGATTGACATGCAGGCTGATGCCTTCGCCAGCCTGATCGGAGCGTGTGCTGAAGATATACTGTTCACCAGGCGCGATGCCGCCGTTGCCGTCGTCACCTGTATCGAACTTAATGTCCGCCTGCCAGCAAAACTGGTAGCGCTGCAGGTCGATCTTCGCCGCCATCGTACCGGTGCCGCCGCTATGGGTCCGCGTGTAGTCGCCGTCAACACCATCCGTCTGCCGGGCGTGGCTGCAGAAAAAGTCCAGCGCTCCCGGCTTACCCTGTGCCCACAAGTCATTGCCTGCATTCGATGTGTCGGGAATGCGGGTGACCCAGTGGCTCTCGGGATCGATCTCGGCCGTGCCGTCGGACGAATGCAGAATCGGGTAGACCGGCAGTCCGCTAAGTGCAGCAGTGCCGATCGTCATCGCGATAGCGTAAACGATTTTCATGGATGTAACATAGCACGGGCCTCTGACATTGGATCTTCGGTGTTGGACGATCACATTAAGCGTCAGGTCGCTGAGTCGAACATCGAACATTCAACATCGAACATAGCTGTATAATGGCGAATCGTGAATACAACTTGGAGGAGAGACTCCTGCAATTCGCAGTCGGAATAATTCGTCTGACCGAAGAACTGCCAAACACGAGGACAGGGAATCATGTCGCCGGACAGCTTCTGCGTTCCGGCAGCTCACCGTATCCGAACCACGGCGAGGCACAAGCCGCGGAATCGCCTAAGGACTTTGTGCACAAGTTGCGGGTCAGTCTCAAAGAACTCAGAGAAACTCATCGATGGTTAAATTTGAGCGGCCGCGTACCACTGGTCGATTCTCCACAACTGACCGATGAACTGATGATCGAATCCAAGCCATAAAATGCTCATCTATGACGTTCCACATCTGATCCTGCGTCCGCCGGAAAGCGACGCGTTGCTGCCGAATCCCGGCAAAGGCATGTCGAGCTATCAGCGCTTCAATGGTGATCCGCTGACGACTGACGGCACCTGGCACGACCGTGGTCCGCTGACCTTCGGCTCTGCACAGTCGGCTATTGGCGAGCCTTCACCCCCCGACAGTTTCGACAATGGCGACTATCCGTATTGCTCGATCGCCTACTTCCGTTGGTACTGGGCCGACATCGAGCCGGAGCAAGGCAAATACCGGTGGGATGTTATTGACCATGTGCTTGCGGAAGGGGAGAAGCGCGGTCAGATGGTTCACATCGGCATAATGCCGCTCGGCGGACCGAAAGGGACGTGGGCGGTTTACCGCAATTTGGAACAGGGTCCCGGTGTTCCGGACTGGTATGCCGAAGTAGCCGAAACGGTTCCGGATGCGCATTGCTCCGGGAATCTCCTGCCGATCTGGGACAGTCCGGAATACCTCGAGCACTACGGCGGATGCATCCGGGCATTGGGCGCGCGCTACAACGGCCATCCGAATCTGTTCGCGGTCGATGTCAGCATCCTCGACTGGTGGGGTGAAGGCGGTGGGGTTTGCGGCGGCGAGGCGTTTCAGGCGGAGACGGACCGGCTCATCGACCGCTACGTCGACAGCTTCCCGGACACCCACCTGATCTCGCTGATCAACGGCTATCAGATGCACGCCGGCACACGCAAGGGCTGCGGTTTCCGCGGCGATTCATTGGGTGACGTGACGATGCATGAGGACAATGATCCGAGCCGGCCCATGTGCTGGAATCATATGTACAACTACTATCCGATGCAGGTTGCTCAGGCTGATGCTGCGGAGGCGTGGCGACAGGCGCCGGTGGTCATGGAGGCCGGCTGGGTACCGAATTACTGGCGCGACGCCGGCTTCCCAATCGACTGGATCATCCAGCAGGCATTGAAGTACCACGTTTCGACGGTGATGCTCAAGTCCGCGCCGATCCCGGAGGAATGGCAGGACAAGATAGAGTCGTTCCTGAAACGCATGGGCTACCGCTTCGTGCTGCGCCAGATGATGGTTACGCAAACGCTGAAGCCCGGCGATGAGTTCTGGTACACGATGTGGATCGAGAACATTGGCGTAGCACGGATTTACCTGCGCTATCGTCTGGCTTTTCGCTTGCGGCAAGATGACAAGAGTGAGATTATAGTGTCGGCCGCGCAGCCCGAGACCTGGCTGCCCGGTGACGCCTGGCTCGAGGAAAAACTGCCGCTGCCGGCATCGCTCGCAAAAGGCACAGTTGATGTCGACGTCGGAATCGTCGATGCCGACACACTGGTGCCCAAAGTCCGATTCGCCAACGAAGGCGCTCATGACGATGGCTGGCTGCCAATGACGACTCTCGAGGTTATTGAATAATGGAAACTGACGTCGATGTGACCGCTTACCGCCGCGACGGTTTTCTCATCGTATCGTCGATGTTCACGGAAGCCGAGGCGGCAGATTTGAAAGAAACAGTTTACGAAAGTACCGCCGACAAGGAAAATCCGATCGGCGTCGAAGTCTGGATGCCCGATCGCGTCCCCGAATCAATCCTCGAGATTCTGCTGGGCCCACCACTGTCGAACGTGCTGCACAAGTTGATCGGACCCAACGTCGATTTCCTGAGCGTCAAGCCGGTGTCCAAGTCAGACACTGTGCGGGAAGCCTCGCCCTGGCATCAGGATCGGCCGTACTGGCTCGGATCGGAGAAAGTTTCGGTGTGGATGGCTTTGGATCGTGCCACCATCGACAACGGCTGCCTCAAGGTCGTCGCCGGGTCGCATCAGATGAGCTTCACGCACCAAAGAATAGAAACGAACGGATTCGGCAATCGCCTCAGCGATGATGATCTCGCGGGCATGCCGGTAACAGCCGCAGAGCTGGATCCGGGCGATGTGTTGTTTTTCAGCGATCTGACGGTCCACGGCTCGCACCCGAACCCTGCCGGCGCCGATCGATGGTCGCTGATTCCAACTTACCGAAACGCCGATGTGCCCGACGACGCCCAAGTGTGGCCGAATCCGGTTCGTATCGCCGAGGAGACGGCAACATGACAGGTATTCCCGCAGTGCTCGGCGCTGCCTCCTTCGGTACTTCCGTCCCACGGGACGAAGCGTTCGCCATCCTCGACAGATACGCAGCGCTCGGCGGCAGGATAGCCGATACCGCCAACAACTATGCACACTGGCATCCAGACGGAAGCGGCGGCGACAGCGAGGAGGTGCTCGGCGAGTGGCTCGAGCAACGCGATTTTGCGGACTTCGCAATCATGACCAAGATCGGGTCGATGCCGGTCGACCTCAACGGCGACCTGACGAATTATGAAGGGCTGGCGCCGGAAGTCATCCGACGCGCTGCCAGTGAATCCGCCGCACGGCTGCGGACCGATTGTATCGACTTGCTGATGGCGCATCACGATCATCCCGCCACACCGCTGCTGGAAACGTGGATCATGTTCAGCGACCTGGTCTCGACGGGCAAGGTAAAAAGCGTCGGCGTCTCCAACTATTCGGCTCCGCGGCTCGCTGAGCTTTTCAGGTTGACCCTGCGGCACTCGCTCGCGCCCGTCGCCGCCGTACAGGTTAAATACTCGCTCATCGCGCCGATCCAGCCGAATGAACCCGCGATGTATCCGCCATTTGACGAGGAAAGCCGGAAAATTCTGCAAAATATGAGCCCGGATACGGAGATCTACGCCTACTCGCCCTTGCTGAACGGACTCTACGAAAAGCCCGCGGACGGCGATTGGCCGGCAGAGTACGATTCGCCTGAAAACCGCGCGAAAGTGGTGGAGCTGCAAACCGAAGCTGCCAATCAGAGCGTTTCCACATCCGCCCTGGTGTTGAAAACAATGGTCGATGACGGCATCATTCCGGTCACAAGTACGAGTAAACCAGAGCGCCTCGAGAGCAATCTGGTCTTGATCGGAAAGTAACGGCGTTTAAGCTGTTCGTACCGAACCTACCACAAGCCTATCATGAGAGACAACTTCTTCGCACCCGATCGGGTCAACTACATCCTGCGCACGTACCTCCCAACCTGGAATTACGAAGCACGGGTCGAGGAGATCGTCCGGTTCTGCAAGGAAACGGACACGCATCATGTCATGCTGTTCACCGATGCGCAGCACATCTGCTGGAATCAACTGACCCTCGACGAAGCGAAGCTCGAAGCTGCGAACATCGCAAAAGCGAAAGCGCGGCTGGCGCAGGACGGCATTCGCGTCGGGATCAACTCGAGCTACACGATGCCGCAGTCGCGCTTCGACCACCGCGGTCAGTGCGACTACGACTACTGGGTGACACGCGCCGACGGCAGTTGCGATCATCGCATCCCCTGCCCTCTCGACCCGAAGCTCGATACGTACCTGAAAGCGTTCTACACGATCCTGGCGGACGTGCATGCCGACTACATCTATCTCGATGATGACCACCGCTATCTCTTTCACGGCGACAACAACACGTTCGGATGCCACTGCGACCTGCATCTGAAGACATTTACTGAACGCACTGGAAGCGAACGGACGCGCGAAGCGCTGAATGACGCGCTGCTGAACGACGCTGCTGTACGCCGGCAATGGATCGAGATGCTGGGCGAACGTCTGGTCGAGATCGCGAGAATCGTCAGCGACACCGTGCATGCCGTCGATCCGGATGTCGAAGTCGGTCAGATGGTGCCGTGCGTCCACCCCCTGCCGGCGATGGGACACAGCATCACCAACGTTATGGACGCCATGGCGCCCGTGACGCGGCCAGTCGTGCGACCTTGCATCGGACCGTACGGCGACACGATTCGCCGCCACATCATCCCGGGCATGTTCTATCTCGAATTCATCGGCCATGTGCTGGGCGACGATGTGGACTACACACCGGAGATCGAGACGACGCCGCACACACGCTTTTCGATGAGCATGACGACGGTCCGCTTTCACATCACTCAGGCATTGCTGAACGGCATGAACAACCCGGCCCTGTCGACCTCCGGGTACATGGGCAACTCAATGTTCCTCGAGCCGGAGTGGGTCCTGTTTCTGAGAAACGAGCGTGCCTGGTTCGAAGGCATTCGCAGCATCGCTCCGCAGCGGGGTACGCGCTGCGGCGTACAGCTAATCTTCGACTTCGACTCGACCAAGGCTAATCCGAACCCAATCGATGATGTCAACGACCAAAACTGGCCGGCATTCATGCTGTGCGACGTGCTCGGCAATATGGGATTCGCGTACACCTTCGACGACTCGCCCGTGCGTTTCCTGGCCGGCGACACGGTGTACGCGCTGCCGGATACGCAACTGCAGGAGTTGCTGTCAGGCAATCTAATTCTGGATGCCAGCGCTGCGAAAGCCCTGGTGGACCGGGGCTACGCCGGCCAGGTCGGCTGCAGCCCGGGCGAGGCAATTGCGCCGTTCGGCGGCGAAGAATGCACGGACGTAGATTTCTTCGGTCCGTACGTTGGCGATTTTTTTTCGCACAAGGCCACACCCTTGCAGGCCATTCGTCAGCTCAA
Source organism: Lentisphaeria bacterium (assembly GCA_003545375.1). GTDB lineage: Bacteria > Verrucomicrobiota > Lentisphaeria > JABSQK01 > CAJWLW01 > CAJWLW01. The sequence goes on along the minus strand of DPYP01000502.1, from coordinate 4,032 downwards.
CATTGCGGACTCCGCAAAAGTCCTGTCACACATCATCGACCATGATCGCAAGCGTGTCGCACCGGGTATGATACTTTTCGAGAACGCGCTTGGCGGCAAGATCGCAGTCTTCGCCTGCCGCATCGGCAGTTCGGATCCGGATACCCGACACCTGGTCTGCTATCAGCGGCAGTGGGTGATGCGGCAGATTCTCGCGTGGATGGCACCCGAATCTATGCCGGTCTTTGTTGAGTCACCGAAAGATTTCGCGGTACAATGCTGGGACGACGGTAATCGTCTGCTCGCCTGCATCACCAACCTTTCCTACGACAACACCGACGAGATCACCGTAGAAATCAATGTTGCAGGACTGACGCCGGCAGCAGTGCGGTACATAGACGACGATGGTGCTTCTCAATCGCTGACCGAATACATCGAAGACGTATCGACAGACGCGCAGATGCTCTGGCGCATCCAGCGACCGATGCCCCTGCTGCGATCACTGGTGATGATTGTCGAGCGCTAGTGTCGTGGCAACTTAATTCGTTGATACATTGCGGGGATGTTTTCGCATACTCTGGTGATTCGATCGGAATGGGCTGTAATCAATCCGCTTGACGGTTCGCCTTCACGGCCGAGCCGGCCCGTGCCACTGGACTGCGTGCGTCAATTCGACCTTATCTCACGGTCAGATCGACGGACCCGGGGACGTCGAGGGCCGCTGCCCGGTGGTCGGAAATTTCGCGGAAACGCAGGATATTCATCGAGACGAGGAGTTCGCCGCGGGGGTTATGGCTTCCGCATCTCCGAAAACGCACGGAAATCGCCGGCCTATTGCCACGGGAAATGTTTGCAAGATGTTTGCAACTTGGTCAAGTTTTATCAATCCGTAGCACACTTTATCATGAATTGGACGGAAGGAGAGAAATATCAACGAAGTGCTGTAAACCACTAAAAAAAAAGGGTTTGGAACTTTCGTTCCAAACCCTTGAATGGTAGCGGGGGTTGGATTTGAACCAACGACCTTCAGGTTATGAGCCTGACAAGCTACCGGACTGCTCTACCCCGCAACAAAATGATGAGGCGGACTATAATCAAAAACAACGGCTTTTCAAGAACCACCTCGATTTTTCGTCTACCGGGAGGCTGAACGCCATTTCAAGCAGGGCTCCATGAAATTCATGCGGTTTCTTCAGATTCACCCGATCATCTCGTCACCAATTCCACTCACTCCCATACCTTCTCCCATTGCCGTGTTTTTGCAGATCGATAGATGGCCAGCGCTGTCCGCAGCTCACCGAGCGATACCTCTGGTCCGGCCGCCAACGGTTTGCCGTCGAGCACCGCCTGCTCGAAGTCGGCCATCTCGCCAATAAAGGACGCTGCGGAGTCGTCCCATTCGCCGTCGAGCATTCTGCCTTCGGGGTGTTGCTCGTCGAACAGCAGGACGCCGTTCTGGTATAAGCCGGCAACGTGAATTTCCCCAGTGGTTCCGGTGATCCGCCAAAACGGGCTGGGGCCGAGGACGGTGTCAAACATCAGGCAGCTGAAGGTGCCGATTTTTCCGGACTCGAACTGCAGCAGGGCGTGCCCCAGGGATTCGTCTTCCATCTTTTTCCACGGATGGCCGATGGCGCCAATGACCGTTTCGATTTCTCCGAACCACATGCGCAGCGGGCGTATTAAGTGCGCGCCGCCGTCGATCACGAGACCGCCACCCGCCAACGCGTTGTCGAAGCGCCAAGGATGCTCTCCGGTGAAGGATTCATCGTCGGGAAGCACATAAAAGTTGGTTATTACGGAAATGACATCCCCGATCGCGCCGTCCTTGAGAAGCTCGTCCGTGGCAAGAACTTCGGGCCAGTACTGGGAATTCTCCCCAACCATGAACACCTTGTCTGAAGCCGCCGCAGCCGCGAGAATTCGGTCGCAGGCATCCACCGTAGGCGCCATCGGTTTTTCGAGCAGGACATGCTTGCCCGCTTCGAGACAGGCTATCGCCATCGGTTCGTGCAGATGGTGAGGCGTCATGATGTCGACCGCATCGAAATCGCCGTTCTCCAGCGCTTCGTCGAGCGACAAAAAGACCTGGGCTCCGGTTTCGTCTGCGATAGCCGTTGCACGCAGCGGATCCGTATCGACTGCCGCAGTAATCGTCGTACGCGGGGCGCCGGCCTTGAGACCGTACAGATGGGAACTGGCAATGGAACCGCAACCGATATAGGCAAGTTTAAGAACCTCGGCCATGATTATCCTGGATTGGGTTTTTGGGTAAATATTTTGCCGTCAACATGCCGAAACCGCGGTGCGGCAAGTTCCCGACTATGCGAACCGAACTGTCGGGGTACTCTATCGTCGATCAGCCGGCCGGCAATCCATCTGGGTACTGTTCCATCACAAGACACGATATAGGCACGGCAGACTTGAACGGACGCATAGATCCGTTCTACTCGGAACAAAACCGGATCGGTCTCGACACCGCTCGGCGCTGGCAGCGGCCAAATACAATTTCGGGTCTCGGGGAATCAAAGACCGCTTGCTCCTGCTTCCTGCCCCGACGATTGCCCAAATAGCGTCCGCACCCCATATTAACGCCTGCCGGTCGGAATGACCCCAACCCCAGAAGCAACGGGAACGTACGCACGTGAAAAAAACATTGATGATGGTCGGAGCGCACCACGACGACAATGAGTTGATGGCGGGGACTATCGCCCGGCAGGTGGCGGACGGTTGGCGGGTAATCTCCGTGGTTGCCACCGGTGCGCAGGGCAGCGACGACAGCCCGGTACGCGAAGCCGAATCCCTGGCCGCCGCAAAGTTGCTGCAGATCGAATGCGTGTTCCTGCGTTATCCCGACGACGGTTTCAACGACGACGAACCGGCGTGCCAGACGATGGTGCGGACGATACGCGAATACAGCCCCGACATGGTGATTACCCATCCGCCGGCAGATTACCATAACGATCACATGGCCGTCAGCCGCTGCGTCCTGCTGGCCACGAAACGCTGCGGCGGCCGCACCTACGATTGCGGTGGTGAGCCGTGCGCACCCCCACGCCTCTACTATTCCGATGCCTGGTTTGTCCCGTTCGAACCGGATGTGTACGTGCCCGTCGGCGATCAACTCCAACTCAAAAAGCAGGCGCTCGAATACCATCAATCGCAGTTGCCGGAACGCGGCGACGACGACATGGTCGCCATGGAAATGGTCCGTGCCCGCTACCGCGGCATCGAGGCCGCCGTCGGCTATGCCGAGGCGTTCCGGTTCGTCCCGAGACTCGGACAGAGACGAGTCGCTGAACTGCTGACGTAAAGAATTGGACGGTTCGCAATCATCGCGCCAGGCTACCGGTAGGACTTCACCAGGTTGCCTGCCGCCTCCCCGATCAGCCCCAGTTCGTCGGCCGCCTCGAAGAACTGGCAGCCGCGGCCGATCCACTTGCGGGCAGCCGCCGGACCGGAGGCGGTTGTCCCGAATGCGACCTTGTGCTTTCGGCACAGACCGAGAATCCTGCCAATCGCTTTCTTGACGACCGGATGATCGTAGTCGCCGGGGTACCCCATCGAAATGGCGAAATCACAGGGGCCGACATAGACCATGTCGAGATGCGGTGTACTGACAATCTCCTCGGCGTTCTCATAGCCCGCGGCGGTTTCGATGTGCGCAACGATGACTGTACTGTCGTTGGCTTTCTTCAGCCATGCTGTCGTGTCCTCGGGCCAGACATAGTCGACATTGCCGTAACACGGGGCGGCGGCACGCGTGCCCTGCGGCATGAATTTGACGTAGTCAATCAGCGTCAGCAGTTGCTCGCGTGATTCCGACCTGGGCAATTGAATGCCGACAACACCGGCATCTAGCAGCCGACCGGTTTCGGCCCGGCCGAGCTCGGCGATCTTCGAGATCGCAGGCATCCCGTTGTCACGCGCCGACAGGACAAAGTCGCCCAGTTGATCTTCGAGATAGCAATGTTCTTTCTCGATGTAAATGAAGTCGAATCCGGCATGGCGATAGAGTTTCACCAGGGACGGCCTCAGGTACTCGGTGGCAAT
>DPYP01000453.1:0-2738 GCA_003545375.1 Lentisphaeria bacterium | reverse complement strand
GACCGATGACGGCCGGCCAGTGGTCTGGATCACTGACTTCTCCGCTTGCACACCGCAAGAGCACTGGAGCGATGCCCCCGAGCCCGGGCTCTGGCAAGTGATCGACTTCGCCACAGACGCGTTCGAAGGTAATCTGCTGTACGCGGAAAACACCAACCCTGCCCCGGACGTGACGCTCGAGCTGAACCTGTCGGGCTGGTACGCCGTCTACCTCTGGATGATGGGTGCCGACGGGGGGCTACCCAAGGACACGCCGGACTACAACTGCGTGTATTCGCAATCCCCAGGGCCGGCGCTGAAGCTGACGAGCGACCGGCGATTCCATCACATGTTCCGCACGTTGACGCAAGTCTACATGAAGGCGCCGGGGCTCGAGGGCGGTTTCTGGCGGTACGCCGACATGACCGATCAATCGCTGACTATTCGGCACCAGGACGGCACGGTGTATCTGGCGGCAATCCAGGCAGTGCCGCTAGCCCCCGCCGAAGTCGAAGCGGTCGTGCGGGATCGAAACGACCCTTCGCGCAAGCGCCTGATTATCAAGGGCGATTCGTACACCGAGCAGGAGTGTGAGCGCACCGTGGAGCTGCTCCGTGACCGAGGTGTCGGCGGTTGGATCATCGGCAATGAGAACAGCCCGGACCTTTTCCATCCCGGGGGGTCGCGCCGGATTGCGGCCTTCAAGCGGGCCTGCCAGGAGATCGAGGCGGAGTGCTACGTCTGCGATCGGCCAACGTTGTGGAGCGGTTTTGAGTCCGATCCCTGGGACGACGCGCGCGCTAAGTGGTACACGGAGCATCCGGACTTTCACTGTAAGGAGAAGGACGGGACGGACAACTACTGCTGCAGCTACGCCGTGCCGGAGGTGGTCGATTTCATGCTCGACCGGGTGCGTGCCTCAGTCTCGCCAGGTCCAGACGGGTTCGGGTATTTCTTCAATCGCGATCCGCACGGACTGGTGCGATTCGAGCCGGCGGCGATCGCTGGATTCGAGGAGAAGCATGGCGTCGACCCGCTGACGCTGAGCGATCGGGACGAGCGCTTGATCGAGTGGCGGATGGACATTATTACACGGTTCCTGCGGCGCGTCAGGGAAACACTGGATAGCGTAGCCGAGGAGAATGGGTTCGCCCGGATCAAGATGATTCACGTCGTGCTCGGCAACGAAGCTGCAAACCGGTATGCCTGCCTGGACGTACCACGCTGGGTGCAGGAAGGTCTCGTCGACATCCTCTGCCCCTACCCGTTCGCGGACTGCGCCGAGTGGTGGCTGGCCCAGGGACATATCGAGACGGATGTCGCGTACTTCGCGTCGCTGGTAAAGGATACGCCGTGCAAGCTGGTGCCGATGTGGCTGTCCAACCGGCATCGCATCAGCTGGGTGCGGGAGCACGTTCGCACGAACGAGTACTTTACCAAGGCGATTCGCGACTATGCTGCCGGCGCAGATGGATTGACCTCGTGGGATCAGGTCGGGCTGGATGCCGTGTTCAACGCCGACCGATGGCTGCGGCTCGGTGATAAGGAGCGGCTCGCAGAGTGGGCGGAGGAGGATGTGCCGATACCCCCCTTTCAACGCCTGACCCGACTCGATGGCAACACGATGAAGCGCTTCCCGGCAGCCTCGGGTGGATGAGGGAGCGTTCGTAGCGCTGCGGCTCCGTCCGGCGATCCCCTCCCCATAGACTCCGTACATCGCCGGACTCGGCCGGGTAGTGGCGGCCCTAAGCCGCAGCGCTACGCTAGAGCTTGACGATCTTGCCAGTCTCCGCCGATTCGTACAGCGCCAGGATCGTCTTCACAAAGCTGCGACTGAGGGCCATGGATACGACCGGATCGGCGCCGTCGAAGACGCATGCTTCCATGGCTTCAACTTCGCACTGGAACACATCCGGTCCCGGCACTGTAACGGACTCGACGCCGGTCTCAGGCGGCGTGAAGACCCGCTCAGTGAGCGTCAGCGGCGTGGTGAATCGTGCCGATGTATCGGACTCGATCGTGCCGTCGACACCGACGACCAGAAGGGACTGACGGCTTGGCGACTGCAGGCCGGCGGTGATATGCGCGACGACGTCGTTGTCGAACAGCATCTGGCCGCTGAACGACACGTCGACGCCGCGCTTGCCCTTGACCTGATGTGCCCAGACCTCCACAGGCGGGCCGCCGTTCACGACGATCGCCTGTGTCATCGGATAGACGCCGACATCCCACATGGCGCCGCCGCCGCCGCCGGTATGGAGACGCACGTTGTCGTGCTCTTCGCTCATGTAGAAGCAACAGGCGCCGTCCAGCGAGCGCAGCTTGCCCAGTTCGCCGGCCTCGATCATCGCCATGATCCTGTGCCACTGGGGATGATGCAGATAGGCGTAGGCCTCGAAGATGGTGACGTTGTTGCGGCTTGCTGCGGCCTCGATCGCGTCCAGCTCGGCGAGAGTGAGCACCATGGCCTTCTCGCAGAGCACATGTTTGCCCGCGTCGGCCGCCTTGACGCTCCATTCGCTATGCATCCAGTTCGGCAAGGACACGTAGACCGCGTCGATGTCCGGATCCGCCAGCAGGGCGTCGTAGCTGCCGTACGCTTTCGGAATGTCGTGCTCGGCCGCGTAGGCCTCCGCTTTCTCGGTCGTGCGGCTGGCGACCGCGGCCAACTCGCTACGCGGTGCCACCCGCATCGGCCCCATCAGCCCGCCGTTGATCCCTGCCGTCGACAGGATGCCCCATCGCAGTTTGTCAGTCAT
>DPYP01000455.1:3824-5627 GCA_003545375.1 Lentisphaeria bacterium | reverse complement strand
CGACCTCTTTTGTCGATCAGCGTATTCGGCTGATCGCGCAGGATCGGGCCGAGCACGCGATAGCCTTGTTCCGGCTGCTTCATGTCGTAGACCATCCAGTACTCGTGCTCGCAGGTGATGACATAGATCAGCCCACGCGCCTCGTCGGCGACGACATCGATCACGCCTTCGCCTTCTGTCGAACCGTCCGGCAGCCGGGGATCGCCCCACGGCATCGGCATGCCAAGGTTCCGGGCGGTCTCGGTCTTCGGATCGTAGGTCAACACGTAACCGCCCCGGTATGTCGGGATGTTGCCCGACTCCTTTTCCGCCGCTGTCGCATAGCCCTGCTTGGTGCCGACATAGATCGTGCCGGAGGGCCCGACGAAATTGCGGGTGTGGATCTTGGACTGGGCGGCGTAGCCGGTCGGTGTCAGGGGCAGTCCCACGACCTCATGGGCGTCGATCACAATCCGCATTTTCTCCGTGTCCGGATCGAATTCGACCAGGTACGCATTGCGTCCGTACGCTGCTGTACCGACGTAGATCCTCCCGTTCTTGCCTTCGCACAGGCCGAAGTAGCCGGACTCGTCGGTGGTCGTCTCGGGCGGGATATGGTAGGCCTTGCCCCAGGCGTACCCGCCTTTGACGCCCGGCACCATCGTGACTTCGACGGGTATCGTGCGGCAGGACGTGAGGATTAGCAGAAAGGCGCACAGCGTCGGGACAAATCGTCTTGGTCGGGTCATGTGGCTCATGAAGGTTTGGAAGGGGGTTTTGGATTCCGGTTGCTTTGACGAGGAGTACTCCCGGTTTGGGTTGTTGTCAAATGATCACCCGGGCGTCGCGCCGGCTCCGGCGTGTACAGGCGGCTGCCGACACAGTCCCGAGTGACGGCACTGTCGGGCTCGGTCCCAAAAAACGGCGCCGCCGGAAGCGCGATGATCCCGCACCAGGCATAGGGTTGTGGCATTTCGGCGGCGGCCCCTCGTGAGCGGGGACAAAAAAAACTTGCAATTGGTCGGCGAATTTCCTATATCACTTTATAAGTTGGTGGGAAGCTGTCGACAGATCCCACATTTTTGGCGGGAAAACCGACAAAATCAAAGCCCACACAACCGACAATCACACTGCCTCCAAAGGAGAACCGAACGATGAAAAAGTTAATAGCAGCAATCACAGCGCTGATGATGCTCGCCATCACCGGCCAGGTATTCGCCCACGGCTCACATAGCGAAGACGCGGTTTGGGTGGCGTTCAAGTTTGCGAACTTGGACACAGTTGACGAAGGAGATCCCAATGGCCGACTGTTTAAGGTTCCCATGCCGAACTCCGGCTACTACCATGAGGACGCGTACAGCATCAGCAACATGTACTTCCAAAATCAGCTCGGTCATCTGCACCACGTCCCCAAGATGTGGCAAATGGAAAACTGGCATGGACAGGAACATCAAGTCTCGGTTGACGAGGTGGTCATACTGTGCGAGCCCGGGACAAACAACCACATCCAGGGGGGGCGGGACGGTCACAAGTACCCCTTCACAGTTTTCATGGATGGGACTGTCTCCCCGACCGATGGGCTCTGGGATATGCACTTTGGTCATCCCAACCCTGAATATGATCCAGGTCATTCGCAGTTATATGTAGGAATCCGCGGCCTTGGAAAAGCTTACACCGACCAGAATGGTACAGAATCCGGGTGGCGCCCCGTGGGCGGCGGACCTGCCGGCGACGATGGGGCCGACGGTGCCCAGGGTCCGCAAGGTGACGCCGGTTCGGATGGCGCGTCTGGCGACCAGGGTCCGCAGGGTAAGGTAGGTGCCG
>DPYP01000455.1:0-3487 GCA_003545375.1 Lentisphaeria bacterium | reverse complement strand
GCTGGTGCCGCTGGTGCCGCTGGCGCCGATGCACCGTGCACGCCATGCGCCGACGTCACCGATGCCGCCGTCGCCCTGGCTTGCGAAATTTTGGGCAATAGCCCGCCAGCCAGTGTTTCGGAGTTGACGGCCACCGCCGGGGTCATTGTCAATAATCTCCTGATCAGCGCCAATATCTGCGAGGACCCCTGCGATATCAACGCCGGGATTCAAGCTGCCCTCGACGCCAAACTCAATCCGTAAAACCGATTGACAGGTTACTCTTGAAAAAAGCGCGGAGATTTCGGTCTCCGCGCTTTTCTTTGTCCGCGCAGCATAGCGTTGCCTGCCGTCTCCACGGTGCTCCGGCTCCAGCCTGCGTTTTTCGGGAGTGCAGAACCAAACATACCCTTTGAAGCAAGGCTGGCGGTCTTTTCACTGCTTCGGCGACCAGAAGAAGCCGCGCCGGAACAGGCCGCCGATGTCGGCGGGGTTGAGCACCCGGATGGCGATCGTGTTCTTCCGGCCCGGCTCGATCAGGTCGGTCACGTCCAGCTCGAAGGCATGATTGTGGTACCACCAGATGCTGCTGATCTTGTGGCCGGCGTACTTGCCGTTGATCCAGACCCACCCTTCGTCGATGGCGCCGCCGCACCAGAACTTGATCGGGCGGTCCTTGAACTTCGGGTCCACCTTCAGCGTGGCCCGGTACCAGCCGATGCCGTCGTAGTCGTGTCCGGCCTCGTCCTCGGGCGGGTCCTGCTGGTCCCAGGTGTAGTAGGTGTTCTTCGTGCCCCAGCCGCGGTCATCGAACTCCGGCTCGTGCCAGCCGGCGACGATGCCCTCGTTGTACAGGTCGCGGCGGAAGGTCATCTCCAGCGGCAGCGGCGCGACCAGGTCGCCCCCTTCCCCGTTGATCTTGGCGGCGTGCGCCTCAAAGATCTTCTTGCGCCCCGCGGGGAAGTACTTTAGATCCTGCGTGGGACCGTTCTCGATGAAGAACGGGTAGATCTCGTGGAGTTGGTTCTCGAGCGCCACCATTCGCCCGGCGGCGGCGGCGGCGGCGGCGTAGTCCAGCCGCATCTCCGCGTCATTCATCTTGGCGTAGGCCATCAGGTGATCGGCGATCAGGGCGAAGGCCTCCACCCGCTCGCGCTGTACGTCAGTCGCCGGTGCCTTGCGGGCAGCCTTCACGTGTTTTCGAATGCTCCGGACGAAGTCAACGGTGTAGATGTGGTTGATGAAGAAATCCTCGTGCGCCTGCATCGGCGAGTTCACCAGGACGTCCTCACAGGCCTCCCACCACGCCTGGACGTGCGGTCCGGCCGCGGCGCCGAAGAAGGTGTTGTAGAAGTCTGCCATCAGCGCCTCCACGTCGGTGTCGGCGTCCCAGAGAAACTTCGCCCTGGCATAGTAGCTCGTCCAGGTCGTCATGAACGCCTTGCGCCCCTCGGCCTCGTAGCCCTTGAGGCCCATTTCCCTGAGGATCGGTGCGTTGATGGCGAAGTTGGCGGTATCGCGTTCGGGCACCCAGCTGCCGATGACGAAGCCCGGGTTGTAGTCATAGATCGTGACGTGCGGCGACCGCTCGCACCAGGTCTTGAGGTTGCGCAGCGAGTCCCGGCGGCGCCAGAGCTGCGAGTCGTTGGCGTGCAGCACGTCGCAGGCGGCGGAGGTGTACATGACCTTGATATTCTCGGGAATGTCGACGCCCTGCGGCACCATCTCCCGTATTACGTAGGCCATGGTCGCGACGAACTTGTCGGGGAACTCCCGCGCCAGCCGCGCCGCGAACCCGAAAAACTCCTCGCTCTGGAAAGGGCGTTTGAAGTAGCGCGGGTACCTGAAGTTCAGACTCGCCTTCCGGCATTCCTCACAGTAGCAGAACGGCTGGCCGTCGGGCGGGCTGATGCCGAACCCGAGCTCGTCGACATTGAGCATCTTCTTCTCGCCCGCGAAGGCGGCTCGCAGGTTCTTCACGCTCTCCGCGTAAAGGCCGGGGCTGGACAGGCAGAGCATCGTGACGCGTGGCTGCTCCGAATGGTAGCGCTCGCCCTGCTCGTTCATCGCGAAGAATTCGGGGTTCGTCTCGAAGTACTCAAGGGGAGGGGCCAGATAGCCGATGAGTCCGTCGCCCGTTTGCGGATAGAACCGATGGAAATTGAAGCCGTTTTTCTCGCCCCACTCGGTATAAAGCTCCCGCTCGTTGCCTGGCATCGGCACCCAGCCCGACGGATTGACGTTGCGCACCGGAAAATCAGGGCGGGACACGACGTCGAGCTCGGGCACGGTGATCGTCTTGGCCTTCGGCACGACCTCGCCCCATTCGTCCGGGAAATACCAGCGGCAGCCCAGGCGCTCGAGCAGCGCGTACGCCGCGTAGAGAGTGCCCTTGTAGTAGCCGTCGTTGTTGCCGCCGATGACCAGGTCACGGCCGACGGTCTTGAGCGCGTAGCCCTCCTCCTCGAAGATGTCCGGGCGAATCGTCGTGTCGTAGCCCGACGGGATCTCGACGCCAAGCTTGCGCGCGGCCTGGGTGTGCCCCACCAGCAGGCGAACGGGCACGTCGCCCGGTACAGCCTGGCCCTCCTCGATCAGGGCAAGCCTGGCGCCGCTCATCTTCTCGACGTACGTCTGCAGCGCCTGACCCGCCTTCATCGCCTTGGGCTCCCCGGCCTCGACGACGATCGCCGCCCGGGCCCTGCCATCCTCCACGATGGTGAGCGGCGCAGCGTGAAGCGACTGCGCCACCACGGCAGCCATCAGCGAGACGACGATCGACACCGACAACGTCACAGACCTGTACATGATGAATCTCTTTTCCTGTCTCGACGACCGGGGTATGCCGACGAGCGCGTTAATACACCCCTTCAGCCCCTCACTGCTTCGGCGACCAGAAGAAGCCGCGCCGGAACAGGCCGCCGATGTCGGCGGGGTTGAGGACCCGGATGGCGATCGTGTTCTTCCGGCCCGGCTCGATCAGGTCGGTCACGTCCAGCTCGAAGGCATGGTTGTGGTACCACCAGACGCTGCTGGGCTTGTGGTGGGCGTACTTGCCGTTGATCCAGACCCATCCCTCGTCGATGGTGCCGCCGCACCAGAACTTGATCGGGCGGCCCTTGAACTTCTGGTCCACCTCCAGCGTGGCCCGGTACCAGCCGATGCCGTCGTAGTCGTGTCCGGCCTCGTCCTCGGGCGGGTCCTGCTGGTCCCAGGTGTAGTAGGTGTTCTTCGTGCCCCAGCCGCGGTCATCGAACCCCGGCTTGTGCCAGCCGTCGACGATGCCCTCGTTGTGCAGGTCCCGGCGGAATGTCATCTCCAGCGGCAGCGGCGCGACCAGCTCGCCCTTTTCCCCGTTAATCTTGGCGGCGTGCGTGGCAAAGATCTTCTGGCGCCCTGCGGGAAAGTAGAATCTCTCCTGCATGGGGCCGTTCTCGATGAAGAACGGGTAGATCTCGTGAAGTTGGTTCTCGAGCGCCACCATTTGACCGGCGGCGGCGGCGGCGGC
>DPYP01000071.1:736-3127 GCA_003545375.1 Lentisphaeria bacterium | reverse complement strand
CCGGGATGCAGTCCCGGTTCCGCATCGGCCGGTGCATGAATCGTCAACCACAGACTGACATTATCGCCGGCGCTAATCGTGCGAACGAGGTCGCCGCGCTGCAAGTGGACATTTTCCGGAACCCAGTTGTAGATGACGCCCTGGTCGCCGAAGGCAGCGACATCGCCGAGCCGACTCTTCAAGGCGAGGTCGATGCGATGATAGATCTGTACCGCGAGATCGGATTCAACGGTTACTTTGACCTGTTCGAGGCCACCGCCAATCGCGAACACGCCAAGCTGCACGGATTCGTATTCGTCCCGGGCCAGCGTGCTGGTGACCTTCGACACGACGGCGTCGCGTCCGGGCACGTCGGTGCGCTTGAGCGCCAGCAGATCGTCGCGTTCGAAAACGACGTAACCAGCGGCACGCTCGGCTTCGCTCCATTGGGCGTCGGCATTGACAACGAGAATGACGGACAGTGCAAGGAGAAGTCGTTTTTTCATGTTAACCGTGGCTTGAGAAGTTGCGGGTCTTGGTGAGAAGATCCGGGTCGTTGGTATAGGCGAAACATGCCAGCCATCGTGATATCAACAGTAATCCATGGAGATAACGATGGAAAAACTACGAGTGAGATTATGATGTGGGGATTATGGCTCGGGTTCACGTCGCACCGGTCCTCGGGTTGGTGCCGTCATATGCAGCGCTGGCGGAACACTCTATAAGCTGGAGCAGTAAGTGCATCTTCGCTTCGGCATAAGCGGGATCGGACCAGATATTACACAATTGCCCCGGGTCTTTGATCATGTCGTACATCTCGCCGTCGTCACGGGAACTGTATACGTTGATACTGTAGTGCTCCGTGCGCAGCGTGCGGCCGAAATTGTGATCGGCCAGGACCGGCGACTGTCCGATGTCGTCATTCTCAACCAAAGCCCAGCCTCGGCCTGCCCAATCTGTTCCGGACAATGGCGCCTGCAACGATTCGCCCTGCACCCCTGGCGGCACATCGACACCGGCGAATTCGAGCAGGGTCGGCATGACATCGATCATGCTGGAAAAGCCACTGACCCGATGGCCGGCGGCGATGCGATCTGGCAACCGCCAGATCGACGGCACACGAATCAATTCGTCGAGCACCAGGCACTTGTAGATCAGATAATGATCCCCGAGGTGTTCGCCGTGATCGGACATGAAAACCACAACCGTGTTCTCTGCCAACCCGGCAGTGTCGAGGCGGTCCAGCAAACGCCCGACATTCTTGTCGATCAGGGAAATCATTCCGTAGGTGTGAGCGATGATTTCACGAATGTGCGCATCGGACATGTCCAGCGCGTGATACCCGTGCCATTCCTCGAACTGTTGCCAACGATACTGCAGCTCGGTGGAGGCAGTCTCCGTTTCCCGCGGCGATCGGTTCGGCATCGGCAACATGGCAGGATCGTACATATCGCAATACGGTGCCGGCGGATTGAACGGAAAATGCGGATCGGGGAAACTGGCGCAGAGAAAGAACGGATCGTCATCATCGGCGAATGAATCGAGAAACTCGAGGGCCCGATCGGCGATCCATGTCGTACTGTGGTGTTCCTCCGGAATAGCGGACTTCCAGGAACTCGGGGCGCCGCTGTTGGCCAGCGCTTTTTCCGGCGTGAGCAGTGCAGGCAAGTCCGGATCCAGACGACAGAGATCCAGGTAATAATCGGTGTAGCACCCGGGGCCGTCGGCGTTCGTCAGTTTAACGTTTTCGAAACCGTAATAGGGTTGTGGTAATCGTTTGCCAGCCTCCCACCAGGCGCGGCTCTCGGGATTGGCCTTGTCCAGTTCCGCCTGCAGCGAACTAAAATGGAGTTTGCCGGCAGCGGCAGTGCGGTAACCGCTGCGGCGCAGGGCTTCGGCCATCGTCACCTCCGACAACGGCAACGGGCAGCCGTTGGAATTGACACGATGTCGATTCGGATATCGGCCGGTGAACAGGCTCGCTCGGGATGGCATGCAAACGACGTTGTTGACAAAATGGTTGTCGAGGCAGACACCGTCGCGGGCCAGTGCGTCGAGACGCGGCGTGTTGATCTGCTCGTTGCCGTAGCAACCCAGCGAATCCTGGCGCTGCTGATCGGTCAGAATGAGCAGAATGTTCGGGCGTCCTGTAGACATATGTACCTCTCATCTATTCCGTCTTTTAAGACGACGAACCGCAACCAATCCGTGTCCGGCTCAGTACCCGGCGGCTTTGTCGACCAGCCCGAGCAACGGTTCGCCGCTGTCGAGGCGCCGAAAGTTGTCAAATATCAGATTGCGTGCCTTGTCGTTGGTTTGCACCGAGGTGCCCCGGCACGGTGTGACGATGACGTTCGGCCGCTCCCAGAACGGATCACCGGCCGGCGGACAGCGAAGCTCGGCACTGGCCCC
>DPYP01000071.1:0-359 GCA_003545375.1 Lentisphaeria bacterium | reverse complement strand
GCCGGATAATCGAACAGTACCGAGCGGCCGCTGCAGTCGATCAGGTAGGCGCTCGATTTCATCTCCCCGAGAAAGGCGGCATCGATCATGCCCTCCGTCGCCGGCGTCACCGGCACCGCGATGACGACAAAGTCGCACTGGCCCAGAAACGCCGCCCGCTGGTCGGCGGTGTACACAGCATCGGCAGCTTCGGCGGTCCTCTGTGTCCGCGTCAGACCGAGGACACGCATGCCCAGTGCCCGCGCCCGCTGCGCCACGGCCGTACCCATGGTGCCGAGCCCGACGATGCCGGCCGTGCGGCCCTCGAGGTCGAACGGTTTTGCCACGTCGTCATAACCGTCATCCCATTGCGTCATCGG
>DPYP01000054.1:17211-19891 GCA_003545375.1 Lentisphaeria bacterium | reverse complement strand
TAAAACGACCTTGGTATTCATCTATGCATGTACGCGAAACAAGGTTTCTGCCTGGGCAACTGCCTCGGTTTTCGACAACATGATCACACGATCCCCGGGCAACAGTTTTTCAGATCCGACGGCTGGCACCAATTGGTCGTCGCGGATGATGGCAGCATACACGGCGTCCGGCGGACACTTGGTTTCCGAGATCCGTTGGCCTGCAACGCGTGACTTTCCCTCCACGCTCATTTCAATCACTTCTGCGGGTATACGATTGAAGATCGCGATATTTCTACTAGTTTCACTGCTGACGAACTTGAGCAACATATTTATCGAAGCGACGAGCGGGCTGAAACAACAATCAATCATGCTCATGCTCGCGATGATACGGATATACTCCGGAATCTTGGTCACCGCGATGACTTTGACCGCGTCACATCGCTTGGCAAGGATACAACTGAGGATGTTTTTCTCATTATCCCCGTGGGCCGCAACGTAGGCATGGTGATGGTCGATCCCGGCTTCCTCCAGAATGGCACGATCTGTACTTTCGCCCTTGATGATGACAACCTGCGATCCGAGCGCATCTGCGGCGGATTCGGCCGCGTGCGGATCGGATTCAATAATCCGTACGGGATAGTCCACGACACTGAGCATCTGCGCCAGCATGCACCCCAGCGGTGTGGCACCACCAATTATCACACCTGAAATAGATCGATCATGTGGAGAGGCCCAGTCGATCAGATCCGCAACGTCGTCTTGCGATCCGGCGACGTAGACTTCATCGAATGCAATAAAACTGGTGTTCCCACGAGGGATATGCAGATGTCCGTGTCGCATGATGGCGCAGATTCGCAGTTTCTCCAACAATTCCGGTCGCGGGAATTTCGACATGCGGCTGCCCACCAATGGGGATCCCGGCCGAAGTTGGAAGTTCGATATCTGAGCGCCGGAACGGCTGAACGTCACACGCTCAAGAACTGCCGGGTTCATGATCGCGTTAGTGATGTCTGAGGCGCATTCGTATTCGGGAATGATGGTGTGATCGACACCAAACGTTGCCGCATCCATTCCCGGCACATCGAGAAAGTGATCGCGCCGGCGCAGGCGCGCGATCTTCAGGGGCACGTCAAACTGCTTGGCCAGGGAGCAGGAGATGATGTTGGCTTCGCAGTTATTGCTGACGGCCAACAGCATCTCGGCCTTCTCGATGCCGATCTGTTTCAGCACGTGGGGCGATGCGCCGTTGCCGACAAAGGTCATGATGTCGAGCTCCTCGCGGAGTTCGCGAAGGCGCAGCTCGTCCATATCGATCACGACGACGTCGTTAGTGCGAAAGGACAGCACGCGGGCAAGCTCTCTGCCGACGCGCCCCGCACCCATGATTACTATTTTCATCGTGTGCCCAGCTCAGTTGAAATATCCGCGTTCGTGACTACGCTGTGATCATGGTATGAATTTGTGGCTAATGCGCGTGAAACGGGCGCCTCATACTCTACCTTTCGTGTGGCATTACGCCACCTTGCAGTTCGGTCCAGCTTGTTGCCTCCGAGTCTGAAGTCTTCTTCATACTCAGTCCTGGAGGATGCCCTGGGTTGAATAATACAGAATATTCAACTCTGGAGAAGTGACTCATAACCTCCTGCGGCTACACGCCAGCTTGTAATCACAATAAGCGGATGTCTTATGTTCAGGTGTGAGTTGACAGCCGGCAGCGAATGAGATTGTCACGCTGCGGCTATCCCCGATAGAAAAACCGTCGATGTCGATCAGATCCCCCGATCATCCTTACATGGTGGAATCCTTCATGAGCCGAGAACCCGATAAACCACAGCAGCTGGCGGCTTTCTTGACGTCTGAACGTGTGCTGTTTCTGGAATGCGACTCGAAAGCCGCGGCCCTGGACGCCTTGATTGATTGCCTGGCCCGCACACCGCAGGTTACCGACGCCGCGGCCTTTCGCGAAGCAATTCTTAGTCGAGAATTGCTTATGAGCACCGGTTTAGGCCTGGGCATCGGCGTTCCACATACGCGCCTTGAATCGATCACTGCTATGGTTGTTGCCGTGGGATGGTGCCGGCAGCCGTTGCTCGACTATGTCGGTCTTGACGGCGGCCCGGTTGAATTGATCCTGATGATTGCGGCGAGCCCGAATCAGCATGCCGAATATCTTCGCCTGCTGGCGTCGGTCACGGCCCGCCTGAAAAACGATGAATTCCGGCGTGCTGTATTGACCGCCGAAGATACGGCGGTGGCTTTTCGGCTTCTGACTTGCTGAGCAGCCCCGGTCACCGGGCCTTGGGAGTTGCTTGATGCAAGAGTTCTTCGAGGCGCGGCAAATATCAGGAGATGAAGCCGACCGCTACATCACCACTTCATAACATGGCCGGTATGCCGGGCCCGGCAGCTTCATGCGGTGCTGGTCCACGAAAGCCTGCAAAAGCTCGTCGACGGGCTTCATGATCGCGGGGTCACCGTTGATTTTGAACGGCCCGTTCTCCTTGATCACGCGGACGCCGTTCTCTTTGACATTGCCGGCGACGATTCCCGAGAACGCCCGACGCAACTGTGCTGCCAGCAGGTAAGGCGGCTGGTCGCGATTCAACTGCAGCGCCGCCATATTTTCATGCGTAGGTTCGAACGGTTGCTGCATTTCTTCCGGCACGTGAAGGAGCCAGTTGAAGTAGTAGGCGTCCTC
>DPYP01000054.1:0-16822 GCA_003545375.1 Lentisphaeria bacterium | reverse complement strand
CGGCCGGGTCATCGATGATGACTTTGTACAAGCCCTTCGCCTCATCGCCCAGGGTTGCGCCGATCAGACGATCGATCTGCTCGAAATACGCTTTGCTCTGGCGAGGGCCGGTGAAGATCAGCGGGATACGGTGATTCTGGTTTTTCGGATGCAGCAGCAGCCCGGTTAGGAAAAGAATCTCCTCCGTCGTGCCGACGCCGCCTGGAAACACAATGATGCCGTGGCCGATACGGACAAATGCTTCGAGCCGCTTCTCGATGTCCGGCATGATTACCAGATGATTGACAATCGGATTAGGCGGTTCTGCTGCGATGATGCCCGGCTCGGTCATGCCGATGTACCGGCCGTCCGGAATTCGCTGCTTCGCGTGGGCAATGGCGGCGCCTTTCATTGGCCCTTTCATCGCGCCGGGACCGCAGCCGGTACAGATGTGCAGGCTGCGCAGTCCGAGCTCATAGCCGACGTCCTTCGTGTAGTCGTACTCCAGTCGTTCGATCGAGTGACCGCCCCAGCACACGACGAGATCCGGTGGGCGCCCGGCCTGGAGAACGCGGGCATTGCGGACGATGTGGAAGACTGCGTCGGTAATGCTGGCGGACTTGCTGAGGTCGAATTTGTGGCTGCGCTCGATTTCCGTCTTGATGAAGACAATGTCACGCAGAACTGCGAACAGGTGGTCCTTGATACCGGTGATCATTTGCCCGCCGACGAAGGCGCCCGACGGTGCGTTGGCGATCGCCAGGCGGATGCCGCGGGCACGCTGCAGGATGTGGATCTCGAAATCCTCATAACTCTGGAAAATCGTTTCCGCATCGTCACTCAGGTTGCTGGAATTGAGCACCGCCAGAGCGCAGCGGCGAAACAGTTCATGGTCGGCGCCGCGATCTGCTTCATGCAGTTGGCTCACTTCGAACTGCGACAGCATCTCGAGGCTGCCGGTCGGGCCGACTTCCAGATCAATCGTGTGTGACTGCATTGAGAGGTAGAGGTTAGTTGGTTGGAATGACGTCGTATGACGGGACAATATAGCTCATGGTTCTGTATCGTCCGTATAGACGAGGTTTTGCAGTTGTTCCAGCAGTTCTGCGGCATTCGTGTCAGACGGGTTCAGTTCAACTGCCCGGTGAGCGTGGTGCAGCGCGGTGGCTGGTTTGCCGGCTGCCTCGAATGCAACGGCTGCGGCAATATGCAGTACCGGCGAAGTCGGCGCCAGCTTGATGGCGTCGACATACGCAGCAGCAGCTTGTTCTGGTCGCCCGGCGACTTCGTAGGCCTGCCCCAGCGCGAAACGGATTTCGATGTCTTCCGGTGTCAATGCCAGTGCGCGTTCGAAATGGCTGATCGCAATTTTCGCGTAGAATACCCGCGCTTCTTTGTCACCCTCGGTCTTGCGCAACAACGTACCAAAATTCAACAGGGCGTGGGCGTAGTCCGGATCGATCGCCAGCGCCTTGCTCATATACTGCTTTGCTGTTTCATAATCGCCCTTGTTTGCATAGTACAAGCCGAGATTGTTGTACGGGCGCGCCTTGCCCGGAGACTTTCGGATACAGTCCGACCAAAGCGTTTCCGGTGTCTGCCAGACAGCATTCCGCTGCCGTGCGTTGTAGCCAAGCACCAGAACCAAAGCTGCGGCGAGCAATCCGCAAAACCACGTCTTGAAACGAAACAGTTGCGCCAGTGCCCCGGCGACCAGCAGGCAGATGCCGATGGACGGCAGATAAATTCGGTGTTCGAACGCCAGTTCGATATGCAGAAACGAGGCTTCGAGTGCGATGTTGATGAACCACCACAATAACCCGAAGGCTGCCAACCGGTGTTTTTTCGACAGCAGCACGGCAGCCGTTAACAGGCCGGCAAGCAGGATCGTCGATATCAGTGTGGACCCCGGTGCCAGCAGGCTCTGCGACATCGCGATGTCGTAGTCGAGATTAAACCTCTCATGATGTGGAAAGAACAACAGCACCAGATATATGACGATGACACGTGTTTCTGTAAGCATCCGCTGCAAAGGCTCCAGATCCGTGTCATATGCCATCAGCGTCATGGTGATCGGGTTGCCTTGAAAAAATAGCAGCGCCAGTACCAGGACGATAAGGATTACCAGCATGATTCCACGAACTTGTCGACGCAACCAGGCACCGTCGAGATTTTGAAAAAAATACCATTCGTAGACAAGGATCACGATCGGCAGCGTTACGGTGATCTCCTTGCTGCCGATCGCCAGCAGCCCGCAAAAGGCCGCAATCCACCAGGCACGCCGTTGCCGGCACCGATCAGCGTGCCGAAACGCGATGTACAGACAGAGCGCGAGCAGGAAAAACATCGTCGCGAGACTGGTCATGCGCTGCACGATGTAAGTCACCGCCTGCGTTTGTACAGGGTGCACCGTCCATAGGGCTGCGGTTGCTGCTGCTGCCAACTGCCGATGGCCAGATGTGGCAGCGGACGAGCTGCCTGGTCCTGCCGAAGACGCCTGCGCGTGGGCGCGGAGGGTCAGAAGCACGAGCCAGTAGACAAGGCAGCCGTTGATCCCGTGAACGAGAATGTTCACGGCATGATAGCCACGCGTGTCATAGTCGCCGAAAAAGTAGTTCAGGCCGAGGGACAGATTGGCGATCGGCCGATTCGGTGCTGCCGGGTTTCGCGCCGCCTTCCAAAGCTCGGGACCGGTCAGGGCCTGCACTCTGACCGCGTCATTATCGACGATGCACGTCAGATCATCGAACACGAACGGATACGTCAGCGTGTCTTTGTAGACGGCGACCGTAATGCAGAGGATCGCCACCACCGTGACCGCGTGGCGCCATCGCACCGTCCGTGAGGCGGGCGCTTCAGAAAGTTCCGAATTCGGCTCTGGCACCGGTAACCTCGTTCAGTGAGTTGTAAAATTGATACCCGGCTATGTTCCGGGTAACCTTGTCATCGTGTAGTATGCGTTACATTATCCGCCCACGAGGATTCTGCACCGGATACCGACCCCGAGAGATTCATTGGACAGCACTGCGGCAGGAGAAAATCCCGAACTCGTCGTCGTGATGCCGGTTTATAATGAAGCCGAAATCATTGAGACGGTTCTTGACGACTGGATCGCTGTCCTCGACAAACTCGGCTGCGATTATGTCGTGCATGCCTTCAACGACGGTTCTACGGACGACTCGCTGAGTATCCTGCAGGACTATGCCGGACGCTGTACACGCGTACAGGTTCACGACAAGTCCAATGCCGGGCACGGCCCCACAGTGCTCAAGGGGTACAAGGAATTCTGTGACGCGGCGCCGTGGCTGTTTCAAGTTGACTCGGACAATGAAGTGCGGGCCGCGATGTTCCCGCAGTTCTGGGAGCAACGGCAGGGCTACGACTTCATTATCGGCCGAAGGATCGGCGAGCAGCGCCCGCTGATTCGCCGGATCATGAGCATTAGTGCTGCGATGGTTGTACGCGTAATTTTCGGCAAGGGTGTACACGACGTCAATTGCCCGTACCGGCTCATGCGCGCAGAAATTTTTCGCGACCTGTATCGGGCGATTCCCGACGACACCTTTTCGCCGAACCTCGTTGTTGCCGGCTACGCGGTGGTGTCCGACCTGCGCCGTCTGGAGATCCCGGTAAAGTACCGGACCCGCAAGACCGGCACAGTATCGATCCGCAAGCTCAACATAATCAGAGCGATCGTCTCGTCGGTCATCGAGACAATACGATTGAGAGGGGTGTGACGGGATTGAGGAGGGGGTCAGGTGTCAGTGAAGAGAAGGCTGTGCCGGAGAAGCCAAATCCGGGCACGGGCACGAAAATATGAACGCCAACTCAAGCCCCCTGTTGACTCTTTAATCTGTTCCCACCTGAAACTTCTTCACATCTCAAACAACCACTGCTCGCCAGTGAGTGTCGGCAGGAAGTCGACGCCGGCAAGTTCTCCGATCGCCGTTGCCACGGGGCGGATCTGTTTTTCGATGTAATGCTTGTAGTCCAGGGGTGCCGTGACATAGCCCAGCGGCTGCGGTCCGTCCGTCGTGACGAGGTATCGTATCATGCCGTGCGGATCCGGGAGCAGCCGGGCGGCCTTGACGTGCGGTGGTGTTGTTCGGGTGTACTGGTCGATGGGCTTGCGCAGTCGTTTGCGATATACCAGGTCCTCGTCGCGTTTGCCTGTCTTGACGCTGGCGACGAGTGTCATCAGGTACTTGTCGAGTTCATCGGCCGAAGCATTGTCGAAAACCATCTCCAGAAGTTGCCGCTGAACCGCGTGGGCAATGTCGGTCCAGTCGCTACGCACGGCTTCCATGCCGACTATTTCCAGCTCCTCGCCGTCGTTGTCGACGCGGATTCCGGCATAGCCCTTGGCCCGGCCTTGCGTCGATTCGCCACGGCGCTTCGGCAGGAAAAAGTTGCGATAATATTTCTCGAACTCGAAGTCGAGATGTGATGCCACGCCATAGGTCGATTCGACATAACGTGCCAACCGTTCGTTGACTGTTGCCGACAGTTCCTGCCCGAACGCCAGCGATGCTGCGATGTCCGCATTGCCGGCGAACCGCGGCTCGACGAATAGTGAATCGGTATCGCCGTAGAGTACGTTGTAGCCCTGGTCCTCGAGCCAGCGGCGCGTCCAGCGCAGCAGGTGGTGGCCGAACCCGGTGATAGCGCCGGCGAGCTCGGTTGCAGCGAACCGGCAAGCGCTGGTTCCCAGCACGCCGTAGAATGAGTTCATGATGATCTTGTAAGCATGGGCTGCGATGGCGTTGCCCTCGGCCCTGGCCTCGGCTCGGCTCTCGAAAAAGCGCTCGAGCAGCATCGGCAGTATGCCGGGGCGCCGGTCGAATTTCGCACCGTTCGGCGCGATAATCGGATCAGTCGCTGTCCGGCCCTGTACATGTGTCAGCGGATCGAGATTGAACGTGCGAATGATCGTCGGGTACAGACTTTTGAAATCCATTACAAAGACATGCTGGTACAGGCCTGGCTCCGGGGTCATGACCAGTCCTCCGGGAGCGCCGCCGGGCGGTTCCTGGTCGATGCCCAGGGTCGGCGCCACCATTCCGAGTCGATGCAATTCGCGAATATACAGAAACTCGAATGGCGCGACGCTGCCCCAGACTCGTTCCAGCGGCAATCCGGTCAACAGCGTGCGGCGGATGGACAGGGTGATCAGTCCCCGGTCATTGAGAATGTCGCGCACCAGGCGGGAGTCCTCAACGCAGTATTCGCAGAATGTGCGTCGATCGTTGTGGAAACTGTCGGTAATTGCCTCGACCCGGGAACCACCGTTGCTGCCCAGGACTTTGCCGCGGCCAAGCACCGCCTCGGCAACGGTCTCCAGGCTGTAGTCCTCGAACCTCTGCATGGTGGTGCGCATCAGGTGCATGCCGTCGAGAACCTGGCGGCCCGGCACGAACACACGACTGCCGCCCCAGGACGAGCCTTCGCGATACCACACTTCGAGATGCGACCGGCCGATCGCGAACTTCAGCCCCAGCGCCTTGCATCTGCGCAGCAGCGTTGGCAGGTCGAAATCGATGAGATTCCAGCCGGTCAATATGTCCGGGTCCAGGGATCGGATGCGGGCAATCACACCGGTCAGCATTTCCCTTTCCGTCGGGTAACAGATGGCGAACGCCGGGTCATCAGTGGTTGGTTCGCCGACCAGGTGCATCTCTTCGACCGGCGTCGCATCGGCCGTCACCAGTGATACGCCGTAAACCGTGGAGGCGTCGGCGTCGGTCTCGATGTCGAGCGACAGCACCTGCAGCACGGGTTCCCACTCTGCCGGCGTGATTGTCGGGTTCACATACCGCCTGTTGACCGTGGTCGACGGCTCCCAGTTGCCCTGAATCGCGAGGCTGCCGTTGATGTTGTGCTGCATCAGATAACGCAGGCTGAAATTGAAATCGGCTTCATAGGTTCGCACGCCGGTTGCCGCCAGACTCTCGGCGAGTTGCCTCTGTTCGGATGTACGGGGCAGGTCGATGCGAGACACTGCTGCCTGGTCCATCGTCGTAAGTCCGGCATCGGAGATCGAACCGTTGTGTGCCAGCGCCTTGTCCCGGCAGCGTTCAGCGTCTGTTGAGCGGACGAAGAAATGCGGACGCATACTGTTGTCGGTGATCTCGAATGTCTCACCGGATTCGAGTTTACCGATCACGTGCACGGTGGTATAGCCGGCACTGGTGCGGTGGAACACATGCAGCACGAAGCCGCGTATTGTCGCGCCCTGGTGCGGCGGTGGTGTATCCGTTTTTGTGATTTTCGGCGAAAAATCCATTTTTTTTCGGAAATTTTAAAAAGTGGAACGAATTATGCGATAGAGGCATCCAGTCGTCTATTTCACCCACCCAAAACCAACCCTTGTATGACGGAGGTTCAGATGATGAATCAGACCACAGATTTGCGAAACTTGTCGGGCGAGCAGCTCCTGTTGCTGGATGTTTACAGTGCTCCTCAATTGAATGTCGAAGTCGATCACGAACTCACGCGCCGCAGCGACGTGGACTTGCTCGAAGACGCTTACTTCGATTCACTGCCCGCTGTTGCCTTTGCAGCGCTTTGCAGCTGAACAACTGTTCAATCAACTCACGGCCGCGCTGACACTCTCCACGAGTGCCGGCAAAACTGTGGCGCTTGCTGATTGTATGAAGGCGCCACCCTTGCTTCGTTGTGCCAGGTCCGAAAACGGATTCGGCGCAATGTTGACGTCGATGATTGCGTTGTCATTCCCCAATACCCGCTGCGCCACCTGCATTGGCAGCGAAGTCGCACCGGACGTGCCCGCGACGATCAGCAGCTGTGCTTCGTCTGCTGCCTTCATGGCGGAATCGCACCGATACCATTCCTCGTTGTAATACTCGTCGAACCACAGCACATGTGGTCTTACCGCGCCGCTGCAGTCCCGGCACTTGAGCAGATTTCGTTCGGCCGGCGACAGCGCTTCGTTCCGCTTCTTGCCGAGCAACTGCTGCGGCAGCGGATACACAGCTTCGACGCATCCGCCCATGCATCGCATGCGGAACAGATTCCCGTGGATTTGCAAAGTGCGCGCGTCGCTGCTGCCGGCCCGGATGTGCAGATTGTCAACGTTCTGTGTGATCAGCGCAAAGCGATCGCCAAGCAGTTTTTCCAGATCGACAAGTGCTTTGTGCCCCTGGTTCTGGACGGCGTTGTGACAGACCGTGGCGCGGTAAAGGTACCAGCTCCATATTGCCTCTGGGTGGCGCTGGAACATCTGCAGCGTTGCCATTTCCTGTGGCTGGTATACCTCTGAGCCGATTGTCCAGTAGCCTTCCGGCCCGCGAAAAGTCGGGATCCCGCTCTCGGCGGAGATCCCTGCTCCGGTCAGAATCACGATGCGTCCACTGCCGTTGACGGCATCGCGGATAGCCCTGATGACAGTCTGGTTGAGCATCTGATATTTTGCCTTGCCGAGGGCACGTTCTGCGGTGTTCATGTCTTGCTGTGGAATGGCCAACTCGGCCGTTGATGCGACACTACGGCTCAGATTCCCGTCGCGGTATCCACGTTTATACTGTACAGTTCACCTCATGTCTTACTTACATCCGTTGCTGCCACACTTCAACCACCATGCCTGAGTATCCCGCAGATCTGCCGTTGATCGACCTGGTCAGACGATTGCCGTCCAACGTGCCGTTTGTCGGACCGGAGGCGCTGGAGCGCCAGCGGGGCAGGGCGTTTCGTGTTCGTGCCGGCGCCAACGAAAGCAGTTTCGGCATTTCACCGGCGGTCCGTGAGGCGATGACGGCGGCGCTCGACAATGTCCACTGCTATAACGATCCAGAAGGCTACGAGCTGCGTTGTGCGCTGGCTGCGAAGCATGGAGTCGACGTTGCGGAGATTGCACTTGGCAGCGGTATCGACGATCTGCTGGGGCTCTTTGTGCGGGCGTTTGCAGGTCCGGGTGATTGCGCTGTGACCTCTCTCGGCGCTTATCCGACATTTAACTATCATGTCGCCGGATACGGCAGTGAGTTGAAGACGGTTCCGTACCGTGACGACCACGAGGACGCGCCGGCGCTGCTGGATGCGGTATCATCTGCTGGCGCATCGCTGTTGTATCTGGCGAATCCGGACAATCCGATGGGCACCTGGCAGCAGCAGGAAACGCTGACTGTGCTGATGGCGTCGATACCGGCGCACTGTGTTTTGCTGCTGGACGAGGCATACGTCGACCTGGCGCCCCCGGCCGACATCCCGCCAGTCGATCCGTCGAATCCACGCGTAGTGCGATTGCGAACGTTCTCGAAAGTTTACGGCATGGCTGGCTCACGAATCGGTTACGCCATCGCTCATCGCGACATTGTGGCCATGCTCGACAAGATCCGCAATCACTTTGGCGTCAACCGTATCGCCCAGGCTGGGGCGTTGGCGGCGTTGCAGGATATTGAGTTTGTACAGGATGTGGTGCGCCAGGTTGCTGTCGGCCGGGATGAGTATGCCGCAGCAGCGGCGGACGTCGGGCTGCGAGCCATCCCTTCGGCGACGAATTTCGTGGCTTTGGATGCCGGCTCCAGCGGGCGTGCCGAGGTGCTGATGGGCGCTCTGCTGGCGTGCGATATCTTCGTGCGCAAGCCGTCTCTGGCCCCGCTTGACCGCTGTGTGCGTATCACGGTGGTGTTGCCGGAGGAGAGGAAGGTCGTGACCGAGGCATTGCGCGCCTCGCTGCGATCGTGACGAAGCCGGCATCATCAATCGGGCGTTGCCCGACCTAGAAGTTTACTCCGATCGCGGTGTCGGTGTACTCGTGCTGGAGAACAGCTTCGATCTGCCGTACATGAAGCCGACGCTGCGTGGTATCGGCATCCGTGCCGCCGATTCGCGGATCGGCGAATAAGCGCGTCAACCGGCAGCGGCACACCCGCTTGTGGGGACAAAAAAAGATCAAGAGGGGAATAGCCGAAAAAAGCATGATTCCCCGGGATCCCTGATTTCTGCATCCGCGCATCCAGCATCCGGTATCCAGCAATCTGGAGTGGAATGCTTCATGCGGTTGAATCAGCCACTGGAGTCGCCGTATTTCGTGCCGACCAGTCGAGCCGAAGCTCGCACATGCACATCATACGGAATCCACATCTTAAAGCTCTAACAGCGGTGCTGGTGTCTGTTCGTCGCTTTTCCTGCCCGCCTTATATATGCGGGCGCGTCACTTCGCCTCTAATTGCACAAGGTATAATCCGATGACAAGCGACCAACAGAACCAGGTTGGGCTCAAGAGCCATATCGAGGTGCTGGAAAAGATCGATACCGTTCTTCAGGAGCGCGACGCCAGCTTGCTGAATTTGGAGAATTCGAATCCGCTCGGCGTTGCACTGATTTTCCTCGACGGGCAGTTCATCAGGGCCAACGAAACCTTGTGTGCGATGCTCGGCTTTACTGAACTCGAACTCCTGGCCACGACTTTGGGTGACATCACCTGTCCGGAAGATCAAGGCAAGGACGATGAGAAACTGGCAAATCTCAAGACGCGTGACATTCGTTCGTACCAGGTAGAGAAGCGGCTCATTCACAAAGCGGGCACCGTTCTGCGCGCCCTGGTGGAGGTGTTGCTGGTGCCTGGTGCCGACAACCAGCCCTACGCGCTGCTGCTGCAGATCCAGGACATCGATGCCGCTAAGCGGCTGCAGGAGCAGTCTCGCCACGCCCAGAAGATGGAGTCTCTCGGGCGATTCGCCGGTTGTGTCGAACACGATTTGAATAATGCCCTGACGGCCATCCTTGGATTTTCACAGCTCCTGGAAGCAGATCTCAAAACCGATGCCCAACTGCAATCCTTTGCCGGGGAAATCACCCACTCCGCCAATCGTGCCGTCGAATTTACTGATCAACTCAAAGTGTTCAGCAATCTTGATGACTCGGAACTTGCCGTTTACAATCTCAACCAGATCGTCACCGATCTCGACGGCATGCTGCGCCGCCTGATCGGCGAAAACGTGTCGCTCGATGTGATTACTGACTGCAAGACTGGATCACTGGCCTGTGACCGTGGCCAGCTCGAGCAGGTGATCGTCAACCTCGTCGTCAATGCCTATGATGCCATAGCCGAAGGCGGCCAGATCACGTTGACGACGGAGAACGTTGACCGGCCGACGGACGCCGGAGACAACGAGCCTTTCGTGCGTTTGTCGGTGAGCGATACCGGTACCGGCATGAACGATGTAACGCTTCTGCAAATCTTCGACCCGTCTTTCACGACGAAGGATCGCGGGAAGGGAACCGGGCTCGGACTGTATACGGCGAAGCAAATCATCGAGCAGTTCAGCGGCACGATCGAAGTGGAAAGTGAGCTTGACTTTGGCACGACCTTCAGGATTGATTTTCCCCGGGCTCGGAACGTCGATGAAATCAGCCCCAATCCGACCGACCAGGGGACAATCACGACCGGCAACGAAACGATTCTGCTTGTCGAGGACGAAAGCGACGTCCGCCACTATGTCGCACGCATCCTGATGCGCCACGGCTATACCGTCGTCGAGGCGGCGGACGGTGTCGAAGCATTGGGCATTGTGCAGGACGGTAAGGAAGCAATTGAGATGATTCTCACCGATTACACCATGCCGCGAATGAACGGCGACGAGCTCGTCGGGCATGCTGTCGAAGATCAGCCGGACTTGAAGATTCTGTACATGTCCGGCTGCACCGACGAGAACGGTTTGGCCCTCAGCAATCTGAAGCCCGAAGGTTCGCCGCTGCTCAAGAAACCGTTTTCACCGCAGAAGTTGATGTGCACCGTGCGCGGGTTGCTGGATGCGCCCTGACAACTCGTGGCCGAATACGGCAGGGTCGAGAAAGGGGATTGACTGTTGGTTTTTGATTTTGTTCATCTAATATCTTGTTGCCAATAATTGATGCCGCGCACCTCCCGCCTTTCTTCTGTTCTCTTCTCAGCGCCAGGGTTCACGTATGTGGTCGACGATGATCTGCGTCTTGGTATTTATAATAATTATATCGGTACCGGCTTTCAGCCGTTTGTAGCCTTTTGGCAAGTGGGACAACTGGCGTTCGAGTTTACCCGGCAGCGATCGGGTTCTGGCTTTTTTCGGCACGACGTAGCCCCTCTTGACTTGGCGCTCGATTTCCAGAGGCAGCGGTTCCCACGCCAACGTGATCGGCAGGGATGTGGCGCGGTCGCGAATGTAGAACAGCCGAATCGTTTCGGCATCTTCGGGCGTGAACCGCACATGGACGTCGCGAATCTCGATGCCGGCAAGCTCGGCCGGCGTCGGATTGCGCTTGATCGGCTGCAGCACGGCGCAGCCGGGGGTCAGCATGCTGATCACCAGGAACAGTGCGGCAGCTTTACCTGCGCCCCTCAAATGCCTACCTCGTAGATGACATCCGTGATCTCGCGGGTTCGTTTGTGGATGATGACAATGGTCGTATCGATCCGCTTCCGCACGTAGCCACGCGGCAATTCCGATAACTGCTCCTCGAGTGACAGTGGCAGGAGCATGCCCCGGATGTCCGGCGACAGATAGCCCGGTCGACTGATTCGTTTCACCGGCGCCGGCGGTCGGCTCATGTCGAACTCGGCTGTGTTGTTGCGCATGTAGTGCATGCGGATCCGGACGATGTCCTGTGGCGTGAATTTCGGCCTGAGCTCGGGTTTGTCGCGTTCCCAGCCGATCGTCAGACAGCCGCTCAGGAGGACGACATTGCTGCAGCACAGGAGAACGACAAGGGGGCTGGAACAGCGCTTCAACAAGTTACATCCTTTCCTTCAGTGCCGAAAATAGCCAGACGCTCTTCGGCTGTTGTGCCCTTGGTGGTTTCCGGGTAGTAATGAAACTGCAGCGCCCGCCGGTGCATGTCTGTATGATTGTGTGGTGTGCCGTGCGGCAGCAGGCCGGAGAAGAACAGGCAGCCGCCGACAGGTAGCGGCACAGCAGCTACCGCATGTTCCGAGTCGTGAATTCGATAGGCATCCTTGTCACAGATCTGCCAGTCGCGCCGCTGAAAGTGAAGGACCGGCCCGAGCCGGTGCCCGCCGGATAACACACGCATGCAGCCATTTTCTATAGTGGCCTCGTCGAGGGCGATCCAGATAGCGACCACGGGGGTATCGGTCGGGATGTTGAAGTAGGCGCAATCCTGATGCCACGGCTTCTCACGACCTTTCAGTGGCGGTTTGCTCAGGGCCATGTCCTGGAACATGTGCGGCTTGCCGCCGATCAATCGCGAGACGACACCGAGGACGTCAGGATCGAAAGCGATATCGTGCAGACGCGGCTCGGAATCGACGAAAAACGCCAGTTTACGCAGGGCGAGGCGGCGCTCGGCAACGGTGAGTTCTTCGATGCGGTCGGCAACGGCGGCTTCAAACTGGCAGCCCTTGTAGTCGGGCACATTGCCGGCAGCAAGCCGTTCCCATCCGTCGATGGCGGCGGCGATTCGGGCTGGGCTGAAGACGGATTTTACGGCTATGAAACCGCGCCTGTGAAAGGCTTTGATCTGCGCTTCGTCGATGCTTGCAAGATCCGCCAAAGGCGTCACCACTTGGTCATGGTCGTACAAGTCCGGCGCATGCATTTCCGTACCCGCGAGATCGGCGACGCCGGCCGCGGTGGAATTGGCGAATTGCAATTCGATTTCTGAAGCCGCACTCACGAAGTTGTCGGCTTCCGGGCAGCACCGATTTCCAGGATACGCGAATCCGGCAGGCGCGCCAGTGGGGAATAGGCGGGGTGCTCGGGGCCGAGGGTCTGGTATTTGTCGTTGTGCTTCGTGTTGTAGCAGCAGACCAACGTCCAGCGGGCGTTTTCGGAGCGGTTGCGATCGGAGCGGTGCAGCAGGTTGCAATGGAAGAACAGCCCGTCTCCAGGCTCGAGCTCCACGTAGACGACCTGCAGTTTGTAGAAGTCGATCAGGGCCTGGACCTTTTCCATGTCGGCACCGCTCTGGTCACCGACCGTGCCGTGCTCGATTCGGCCGCATTTGTGTGATCCCCGCAGCACCTGCAGGCAGCCGTTGTCGCGGTTGGCACGATCGACTGCGACAGCAACGCTGATCATGTCGGGAAACATCACATGCTGGTACTCATACCAGTACCCGAAGTCCTGATGCCATTCCCAGGCACCGCCGATCCGTGGTTCTTTGAGCATCATCTTGTGGTGGAAATGGTAGACCTCGTCGCTCATCAGCTGTTCAGCAGCGGCGACCATACGCTCGTTGGCGGCAAAGGCGCTGTAGATGTTGTCCGAGATGTCATTGTCCAGCATCACTTTGCTGGCAACTCCTTCCGCGTCCAGGCGTTGGGACGACTCGCCCATCGCCGTATCGACGATCGCCATCTCATGCAGGATCCCGATCTGTTCACCAGAGAAAAACTGGCGCAGGATGATGTAGCCGTCTGCTTCAAATGCAGCGGCTTGCTCAGCTGTAAGAATGGGAGAATTGTTGTTCATAGGAGATACTTTAGGCTGTTTTAGATACACCGCAAGTCATAGAAAGCCATAGCAACTGCAGCTTTCCCGAGCCATTGACACGGAGTAGGATCGCTACTTGATCGGATGCAGGCCAGAAAAATGAGATGGCTGATTGCCGCCGCATCCCATCTTCTATTCCTACTCTGCTCTTCCCCCGGCCTGATCCTACCCAATCCCAAAAAAGATCATTGCTCGATTTGGGGTAGGCTGATTGCACAGTAAATTTGTCCGCACATTAACCGGGGCTGCCGAATGACAAGACACGAACAATATGAACGGGATGGCTTCATCCCGTGTATCGATGTGTTGACTGCCGAGGAGACAGCGCAACTGCGGATCGACTTCGATGCGCTCGAGGCGGAGATGGGCAAGGAAGTCTCGCAGATCGGCATTATCAGCCAGGAGCATGAGGTCGAGTTCCTGTGGCGGTTGGCGACGCATCCGAAGATCCTTGATGCGGTCGTGAGCGTCTATGGCGAAGATTTGATGATGATCGGTACCCACGTGTTCTGCAAATACTCGGCCGAGGCCGTGGGAAAGGCTGCCTATGTCGCCTGGCACCAGGATGTTACATACTGGGGGTTGCGGCCGCCTAAAGCAATTTCGGTGTGGTTGGCGATCGATGATGTCGATGAAGAAAACGGCGCAATGCTGGTTATCCCGTGCACCCACACGCAAACCTATGAGCACGGCAAGAGCGATGACGATGAGAATCTGCTGTCGGTCAATCAGGCGATAGACGATGGTGCCCTCGATGTCGACACAGCCGTGCCGATCATCCTGAAGGCCGGGCAACTCTCACTGCACGATGGATTGCTGGTGCATGGATCGCGCCCGAATCATTCCGGCCGCCGCCGGGCCGGATTGACGATTCGCTACACAACTCCTGATGTCGTGCCGGTCCCGGACTCCAATAAGCGGGTGCATTGGCAGCCTGTCCTGGTGCGTGGCGAAGATCGCTACGGGAACTGGCCGCTGAAATCGGCACCGGTGTTCAATTGAAGAAGTTGCACGGAAAGGCCTCCAGCCCGCAGATGCGATTCTGGACCCAGTAACTCACCTACGACATCGGCCACTACCGCCCTTCAAGCTTCGACATTGCTGATAGTTTCAGGGGAAGATCCGGTGAAAAAGGTTTGGATCCTTGATCAGCCGATTGTCGATGATTCTGCGGTCGTCCCACACGAAGCCCGCCAACATCGCCGGGATGTAGGTGGCCAGTGTGGGCGCGACAAGTGCCGCGGCATACAGGCACAAGCCGATAGGCGAGGCATCGAGGCGCTGGTCAGTAGCGTCTCGAGAGTCTGCGGCTTTGGGCATGAACAACGGTTGCCGGACGTTCGCGTGACGTGGTAGGCGCTGTTTTGCGTTGTACTTTACGACACAACACGGATGAATCGATCCGATCCCGAAAAGGTTTGCCCGAGGAAATATGAACGTTACCAGCATGCGAGCCGTCGACCGCTGGCTCGGTGTGCCCGTGTGTGCCGCCCTGAGCCTGATTGCCCGGTTTACCCGATATTCGCACGCCACTGCTGCGCGTACACCCCGACGCCTGCTGTTCGTCAAACTGGCTGAGCAGGGCTCGACGGTGCTGGCGCACGCGGCGATCAGCCGTGCCGTCGAACTGGTCGGTGCCGAAAATGTTTATTTTCTTTGCTTCGAGGAAAACCGCTTTATCCTCGACACCATGGACCTCATTCCTGCCGAGAATATCGTCACGGTGCGCCACACCTCCCTTCTGACCGCTTGTATCGACGGGATCGGCGTGGTCCGGCGCCTGCGCCGCTGCCGCTTCGATGCCGCGATCGACCTGGAATTCTTTGCCCGCGCCACTGCCGCCATCACATTTCTCTGCGGAGCTCGCGTGCGTGTCGGTTTTCACGGCTTCGGCGGTGACGGCCCGTACCGCGGCAATCTGATGACGCACCGGCTCATCTTCAACCCCCACCTGCACACGACGGAGACCTTCCTGTCGATGGTCGAAGCGTCCCGGGTCCCCCACACCGACCTGCCGCATTTCGCTTATGTGCCGACTGAGACCAAAGTGGAGATGCCGCAATTCCGGCCCGCAGCAGAAGAGGTCGAGGCGATCGACCGGATTCTACGCGATCATTGCGGTGATCGCAACTGCCGGCCTTTGGTCCTGCTGAACGCCAATTGTAGCGACATATTGCCGCTGCGGCGTTGGCCGGAACAACGCTATTGCGAGCTGGCCGAAAAATTGCTCGACCGTTTTCCTGATCTGCACGTTGCCTTTACCGGGGCTCCCGATGAACAGGCGGCAACAGATACATTGGCGGCCAGTGTCGATGCGGACCGTTGTTTCAGTGTCGCTGGGCAAACGTCGTTGCGCCAGCTCATGACCTTATACTCGATCGCCGATGTGCTGGTCACCAACGACAGCGGCCCGGCGCATTTTGCCGCGCTGACCGAGATCGATGTCATCACTTTGTTCGGACCGGAGCATCCGAAACTGTTCGGCGCGCGCGGCCCTCGCAGCCACATTTTCTGGGAGGGCATCGCCTGCAGCCCGTGTGTCAATGCCTACAACAACCGGACGTCGCCGTGCCACAACAACGTGTGTCTGCAACGAATCGATGTCGATCGTGTTTTCGACAAAGTCTGCGAGATCCTGGCGCGGCGTGTATGAAATGCTTGGAGCGTCTGAGCCGCCGCCGTCAGGCGGGACATCAGTCTACTGGCCGGAGACGTCTTTGAAGAGTTCCATATTGTTTTCGAGACTGTATTTCAGTGCCATGAACTCGGACGCCGCGACGAGGAAGCGAGTGCCCTGGTCATAGCGTTTTTTCATCCCATCACGGTCGATGGCGATGGCGCCGAGCGTCTTGCCATGGGTCGAGGTTGCGGCAGCGATTCGCTCGATGGATTCGTCTATGGACAATACCGGCCCGGTTGCTTTGCTGATGCGCAACCCCAGATCGCCGGCTCCCACGAGAAGGACGTCGATGCCTTCGACGGCGGCTATGGAATCGGCATTCTCGACCGCCAGGGGTGTTTCGATCTGGGCGCAGATGAACGTTTCACGATTGGCGTCGTCGGTGTAGTTCTCATCGGCCTTCAACGTGAAGTTGCAATCGAGCCCGGCCGCATCTATGCCGCGGTTGCCGAGCGGCGGGAATTTGAGGCATTGCACCGCACGCTCTGCCTGTTCAGGGGTGTCGATCATTTGCAGCATGATGCCGGAGGCGCCGTCTTCCAGGCAGCGGTTCAGCTTTGTCGGTTCGTGCGACGGTGAACGGATCATCAGATCAATGTCCGCCAGATGGCAGAATGCTGCCAGCGCCTGTGTTTCCCGCTGACCCATGGCTCGGTGTTCGAGATCGAACCAGATGCAATCATAGCCATAATGAGCTGCCAAGGTTACGTAC
>DPYP01000253.1:2535-5997 GCA_003545375.1 Lentisphaeria bacterium | reverse complement strand
CCATCGTTACCAGCGGCGCCATCGGCACCGGCCGCGCCAGTGGCACCGGCAGCACCGTCCGTACCGGCATCACCTTGCTTACCTTGCGGCCCCTGTGCACCGTCCGCACCGTCCGCACCGGCAGCCCCGCCAGCACCGCCTATGGCGGTATCGTCGCCATAGGTGGTGGCGCCATCGAGTATTGCAAATCCGGTGCCATGTCCTTTCAGTTCCATGCGCCACAGGCTCGACTGACCACCCTCACAGCCGTTGTTCCTGGGATCACCGCCCTGGTCGCTGTGCCAGAGGCCTACGGCAGGGGTGACATTTCCATCGCCGTCGACTGCGAAGGGGTATTTAAGAAACGCACAGACGGGCGCGTCGAAGCTGCCCCCTGTATTACGGTTACTCTGCATGAAGAAATGGCCACCAGCAGCAGTCAACAGCCCGACCGGCGGTGGATGTTGGTGGTGCGTATCGTTTTCCAGCATAATGCTCAGCATCTGCATGGTCTGGCCGCCCGGGAGTGCGGGGTTGGTGGGATGAGCAATAGGAAACATACCATTCTCATTCGAACCCAGGTTAGTCATGATGACCTCGATCCAGATCGCGTCGGCGTCGTGTGCGCCGCCGTGGGCGAATACCTGTTGAGTTGTGCCGGCGATGCCGAGCACCACTGCTGTGATCGCTACAAGTAGTTTTTTCATTTTCTGGATTCTCCGATTGTTTGGCAACTGTTAAGTTGCCGGTTTGGTTCTGTGTTGTCTATAAAAAAAATTCGAGATTTCCCGACGTTTTTTTGCCGCTGTTCACGATTTCCTTCGAGAACTTATTTACGGTATAAGTCCTTCCGGCTGTAATTGCAAGGAAAAAAGTTCAGAGTTGGGCTGCGGGCTTCCGCCGGATGCCGGAAAGCCCGTGTTGGCAAGGGTTTGGCGTTTCAAACACGCCGGATTCCTTTGCGGCGTCGAACAGCGCTTCCGCTCGCGAGCGGGAGCGGCAAATCGCGGAATTCCGCGGGAAACCGCCATCAATCCAGGTCGACGAGAAATTCGATATCGGCGTGGTCGCGCAGCTCTTTTATGTGCGCCTGTCGCGTCCACTCGAGTTTGGCTGCCGCTATCCGGTCCCGCATGGTGGTGCGGTTTTCGTTGAGGAATGACAGGGCAATGTGGAGTTGCCATGATTTCCATTCATCGTCAGTCAGATCAGCCGCCGCAATCTTTTGCTTGGCCGAATTCAGATGTCGCCGTACGGCGTCTTTGGCGTCCGCATCCACGCCCGTGACGGCCTCGAAGACTGCCAGAGAGTATTCCTCCAGCTCGCCGTCGGTGACTTCGATATCGGCGGCAGTCAAGTTGTGCTTTCTATAGTAGGCGTTGATTACAGCAGTGTTCGCGCCGGTTGACGGTGACGCGATTCCTGTCCAGGTGTAGCCCTGCGCAGCTAATTGTTCCTTGAACTCCGGGGCCTTGTCGAAATTTTTCTGTAGCGCCTCGATCGCCAGCACCTGTTCTTTTATAACTATGAGCAGGTGGTAATCCACGGCGGTCGCGCTGTTCGCGCCCTGGCTAACAGCGTGCCAGGAGGGAACGTTCCCCAAAAGCAGTTTTCGTCCGTCTACAGTCATTTCAGCCGCGGCTATAAGCGGATTGACCCGTTTCGCATCGGCAGCGAGCGTGGCGGGCTCGACGCCCTGCGCTTTCGCTTCCCTCGCCACGACGAGCTCCGAGATTGTGTCGTACAGAACCGTGCCGCGACCCGCTTCAACCTTGTCGCGTCGCATCGTGGTCGTCACTGTTTCTATTGCCTGCTCGACCAACTGGGCAGGGATTGCATCACCGTTGACGGTAACGCGGACATTTGCCAGTAACGTCCGCAGCCAGTCACCGTAAGCGTCTGCTTTATGCTGCTGGATCACCAGATTCCTGGCCTGCTGCCGATGGAGATCCGGGTTCAATTTGGCGAAATAGTCCGGGCGCTCGATCAGACACGCGTCGATCTCTGCCTCGGTCACGGGCTTGTCCTCGGCCTCTGCCCGGATTTTCTCTTGGTAAATGGTACTGAGCCACTTCGTTTCCCGCATTGCCCGAATCGACTTGGTTTGATCGGGCACAGTGATGCCTTCTTTCGCGGCCAGCTGCGCGATCAATTCGTGGTCAACAGCAACCTTGAGCGGGTGGATTATCCCGGATTCATCGGGCACGATATCCTTTTCGTAGATCGGGTTGCCGTTGACCCTGGCCAGTATCTCAGGGAGCTCATCCGTCTCCTGGGCCGTAGCACAGGAGACCCAGCATACGAGGCCGACGGCAAGGACGATCGAGGTCGCTACGCGATTTGGTGAGATTGGGTGCATGGTTTTCAGCTCTGTGTAGAGAATTAGAAAGTTGTAGCGCGAGATTATCCCGGAAATTACGCTGCATTTATACCATATCAAGGGACTACGGCATCGCCTTATTCGAGCCAACGAACCGGTGCATCCGAAATCGTCCACAATCTATCCGACAACTTTAACTGGGACATACCACTATCCACAGTTGCGTCCGGTCAGCGGTGATGGTAGTGTTCCTTCGACGAAACGACATTGAACCCAACCTGAGACAAACCTTCATGAGTGACAACATTATGCGTAGTGGACCTTGCCGTCATTTTCCTTGCAGTGATGGACGGTTCAAACGGATCTCAATACTGATTCTGATCCAGTTGCAGTTTCTCTTAACGTCCTGCCAGACGATCGGAGAGCCGATTGAATCGGCCGACTCCGCCAGCTCGGCTGAAATGGCGGCGGCGGCACAGAATTACGGCAAAGCGCGGCCTTTTGTCACGGTCCAACCGGACGGACTGATCATCTGCGAGGCGGAAGAATTTCAGGTCCAGTCACCCGGCTGGAAGGCAAGGCCCTGGGGTGAGAACTACTATGCGGCTACACTGGCCAATACATTTTTGAGTCGTCAGGCGTTCCTCGGCGCGCCGGAGCGAGGCGAGAAGTCCAAGGCCACAATCCAGGTGCAGATTCCGGAGATGGGGCGTTACCTGGCGCTGGTCCGGTACGAAGCGGCTTTTCGGTTCGAAACGCAGTTCCACGTCGTCATCAAACAGGACGGAAAGACGCTTCTGAACCGGCTGTACGGAGCCCGCGACAACGTGAAGATCTGGCCGTTCTCGAAAAAACTGAAAAAGGAAGTCGGCTGGGAATGGGGCGCTGTGGAAAACGTGGTGTGGGAAGGGCATGACACGTTTGTCGATCTTAAACCGGGCCTTGCCAGCATCACACTTATCGCTGACCAACAGCCTGAACCCGCCGCCAAGCGCAATGTCGACCTGGTCATGCTGACCGCAGACGTCGAGCAGGTAAAAATGCGCATTGACAAGGAGATGTATCTTCCTCTCGACGGCATGTTGACGCAGTCGGGCGATGTCTGGCTGCGCGTTACCAACCTCGGCGGGGCACCACTCACGTTCACCGGCATATTGGGCACT
>DPYP01000253.1:0-2201 GCA_003545375.1 Lentisphaeria bacterium | reverse complement strand
TGCCGCCGGCAACTGGCAGCAGCATTCCCCGTATTGGGTTCACCTTCGCAACTGGGAGGTGCCCAAGTTCGACATCCAGCCCGACGCCACCAGTGAATGGGTCGAAGTCGGCAGTACCATGGACTCGCTGTTTCACGGGCAATGGTCGTGGACCGGCAACGGCCAATACAAAGCCGAATTCGCTCTGAAAAATCCGGCGGGGGAAATGGACATCATCAACACCTTTACCGGTACCGGTGACCTGATGCTGGCGGCTGACGGCAACACCCGCTACTCCCGACGGCTGCGCACCCAGGACGAGATCCTCTTCGAAATGATGGCGTTCCTGAAAAAACAGCCGGTCCACGGCAAGGCGCCGACGCTGACCTCGATCCACGTCGACACGTTCAAGCCGTCCGCGGACCCGAAGCACGCCGCCGCCGTGAGCGAATTCAGGCAAATGTACGGCTTCGACCATGCCGACGGCTCTGTGGTCAGCCTTGGCGACGAGATCGCACTGCCGAGTCCGGGCGGCGCAACCACAGACACCGACTTCCGTGACTGGCTCGAGAGCCGCGGTATGACACCCGCGGACATTGATCCGGCGGCCGGTAATGACTGGTCGAAGATCACCTACAATCCCGCCGGGCATCTCAAAAATACCAAGGCCGCCCTGTTCTACTGGTCCAACCGCTACCGGCATCATTTCGGCATTCAAGGAATCAAGAAGCGCACCGAGGACATCCTCGACGGCAACCCCAACGCCAAGGTCGGCGCCAACTTCTCGCCGCATTATCCGAACCACCACATGTATCTTGGCGAGGTTTATAAATGGGTCAATGTGTTTCGCGACGGCGGCATGAATATGCCGTGGAGCGAAGATTACATCTGGCAGGTAGCACTCGGCACCCAGCAGATGAACGGCATCAACCTTGACCTTTTCCGCGCCGGCCTGCGTGGCAAGCCCCACCTCAAGATCATGTACTATGTAATGGCCCATTCGCCGGGCAACACGCCGCGAAGTTGGCGGCGGCAATTCTACACCGCGCTGGGGCACGGAATGAAACTCGTAAACCTCTTCGAGTTCCAGCCGGTATACGTGGCCTACACGGAAAACCACAGCAGCGATCCCGAGATGTATGCGACGCTGCTGCGCACCTTCCGCGAGCTCGGGCTGTACGAAGACATCACCCAGGCCGGTCACAATATGCCGGCCGAAGCCGGTCTCTGGTTCAGCGAAACCAGTGATATCTGGGGCGATACCTACGGCTCGTTCGCCGCCGCTAAACGCGCTTTCTACATAGCGATCCGGCACCAGCAGATTCCGCTCGACTTTGTTACCGAAAGGGATGCGATCGACGGCACCCTGTCCGAATACAAGGTGCTTTATCTGGCTGACGCACACGTCTCGGGTCCCGCATCCGCAAAGATTGCTGCCTGGGTCGACGCCGGCGGCTACCTGATGGCGACTGCCGGCGCCGGCATGTTCGACGAACTGAATCGGCCAAACAAAGTGATGCGGCAACTGCTGGGTGTCGACCAAACTGTCCTCGACGCGCCGGGCAGCCAGGTCACCTACATCAAACAGGATCTGCCCTTCGCCGATCCGATCGACACAGTCACTATAGACATAGGATTCCTTGATGGCGAGAAGCGGGACGACAAATTGCCCGTGATCGGTGTGCGCAGTCGAATAAGAGTCTCGAACGGCATGGTCAACGGCAGGTTTGCTGACGGCTCGCCGGCGATTGTGACCAAGCAGACCGGTAAAGGACAATCGCTGTACTGCGCTTTCCTGACAGGCCTGAGCTATTTCAAGCCGGCTATTCCGCTGCGACCCGTCGATCGCAGTTCGAACGATGCCGGGATGAACCATTTTCTGCCGACGCAATTCGACTCCAACGCAGCGGCCATCATCGGACTTCCGGCAGCGGCCATCACCCGACCGGTTGTCTGCAGCAACCCGCTGGTGGATACAACAGTAATCGAGTCCAAACACGGCATCGTGATTCCGCTGATCAACTGGACCCCGAATCCGATCAAGGGACTGCGCGTTGCCGTTGCCATTGAGACGCGGATTGCGGATGTCACCCTCGCCTCAGGCGCTGAACTGAAAACAACTGTCGAGGACGGGCGCCGGACTTACACCTTCGACATTGATACCGCCGATGTGTTGATCCTGCGATGAAAGCCTATGTCTACCATCTCGGGATCACCGGCGC
>DPYP01000056.1:0-14516 GCA_003545375.1 Lentisphaeria bacterium | reverse complement strand
CGGCTGTTTGTCAAGGAACAGTACGACATCGTGCATACCCACAGCTCCAAGGCCGGAATCATCGGCCGCCTCGCCGCCACCAGTGCCGGTGTTCCCGTCGTCGTCCATACCATTCATGGACAGGCCTTCCACCCCTACGAATCCTGGTGGCGGAACCGGATATATATCGCTGCCGAACGATTTGCCGCTCGCCGGTGCGACCGAATCTTTGCAGTCGCGGCAGCGATGGTCAGTCAATGCGTCGACAGCAACGTCGACGGTTACGAAAAGTACCGGACAATCTATAGCGGCATGGAACTCGAACCGTTTGCCAACACCGTGCCCGACCCGGAACTGGCCCGGCGTCTGGGACTGCGCCCTGGCAGCATAGTTGTCGGCAAGATCGCCCGACTGTTCGAACTGAAGGGCTATGACTTCCTGCTCCAGGCCGCACCGAAAATTATCGCGGCCGCACCTGATATGCAGTTTCTGATCGTCGGCGATGGTGACCTGAGACCGGCTCTCGAAGCCGAAGTCGGACGGCTCGGCATGACTGAACATTTTGTCTTCGCAGGGCTTGTGGCGCCCGCCGAGATCCCACAATATACTGCACTCATGGATCTGCTCGTGCACCTGTCACTCCGGGAAGGTCTGCCCCGATCGGTCGTTCAGGCTCAGGCAGCCGGGAAACCCGTTGTCGGTTTCGATCTTGACGGTACACCGGAAATCATTCAGGATGGGAAAACAGGGTTCCTGTGCCCGGCAGAAAACGTCGACGCCGTTGCCGACGGCGTCGTCCGACTCCTTAAGGATGCCGACCTCCGGCAGCGCCTCGGTGCTGCCGGACAGGAACGCGCCCGGCAATGGGACTGGCGAGCCATGGTCGATGCCATCGAAACCGAATACACGCAGCTTCTCGCTGCAAAACAGAGTTCCCCGACACCATGACCGCCGAAGCGACAACCGACAGCGTCGTAAGTGACGGGCACCACGGCATCGAAGTGGGCCTCGAGGCATTCCTGCAGGACCAGAATACGTTAGTCCTGCTGATCGTCATCGCCGTCTGCCTTTTCGCCCTGGCCAAGGCTGCCAACCGGCTCGTGGAAGAAGCCGTGACACTCTCGGAACGATCCGGCATTCCAAAGGTCGTCATCGGAGCCACCGTCGTCAGCCTCGGTACCACATTGCCCGAAGCCGTCGTCTCCGTACTCGCTGCAATCCAGGGCTCGCCCGATATCGCCCTCGGCAATGCCGTCGGCTCGATCATTTGTGATACCGGGATGATCCTCGGCATCGCCTGCCTGATTTCGCCGTTGCAGCTGGATCGCAAGATTGTCAATCGACAAGGATGGTTTCAACTGTTCGCCGGACTGCTGCTCGTTGCAGCCGCATTTCCGTTTGCCGAAGCCAGCACTGTATTTACGAACGGGGGACGATTGCCACGGGCTGGCGGGTTTATTTTCCTCGGCCTGCTGGTCCTGTACATTTGGAAGACAATTGCCTGGTCTCGCGGCGACTCTGATGCGCTTCCCAAAGTACACATCGACGGGAAAGCTTCGAACGGCGGAGCATTCATCAAACTTCTCATCGCGATCGCCATCGTCGTCGGCTCTTCCTGGCTGCTTATCCCAGCGGTCAAAGTCATCGCTGTGCGGGCCCATATTCCCCAGAGCATCATCGCTGCCACCCTCATCGCCTTCGGCACCTCCCTGCCCGAGCTTGTCACTGCCGTCAGTGCCGCCCGCAAGGGGCATGGAGATCTTGCCATCGGCAATATTATCGGCGCCGATATCCTCAACGTCCTGTTCGTCGCCGGTGCTGCCGCAGCCGTCACCGCCGGTGGTCTGCAGGCACCCCACTACTTTTTCACGATCCTTTTCCCTGCCATGCTGGTGGTTCTGATTGTTTTCCGCATCGGCATCATGAGCTCAGGCACCCATCTCAAGCGACCATTTGGTTTTGTCCTGTTGCTCACCTACATCGCCTGTCTCATCGCCAGCCTCGCCACCAAGTAGCGATCGCGCCGTTCCCAACTCTTTACTGTAAAATTACTTTGTCTTTATATTTACTCGCCCTGCGTCTACTTCGCCCAGATCGATAGCCGCCTGCTCGAAGTGCGTCAACTCGCAAGCTTCGAGTTCGGGGCCGAGTCACCGCGTCAGGGCGGTCAGCTTGGACACGGATCAAGGGCCGGAGGCCTTAGAACCAGTTCTTGTCGCCGTCGATGTAGGTCGCGACGAACTCTTCGTCGGTC
This sequence comes from Lentisphaeria bacterium, assembly GCA_003545375.1. Taxonomy (GTDB): domain Bacteria; phylum Verrucomicrobiota; class Lentisphaeria; order JABSQK01; family CAJWLW01; genus CAJWLW01. Next base: position 12,283 of record DPYP01000056.1, on the reverse strand, counting down.
TTGGTGAGGTAGATGATCCCCTCGATCAGGCCGATTATGCCGCCAGCACCGCAGGTGCCAACGGTGATGACGATGCGCCAGATTCCCCCGGCCGTATCACCCAGAACAAAACGGTGGATGCCAAGGCCCCCCAAGAGGATACCAAGGACTCCAACTAAGACCTTCTTGTCAGCGCCAGGAATAGTACTCATGTTTTTTCCTTCTTGCCTTTATTGAGGTGAGTTGATGGGTAGCCAAGCTACGTGTCTTTTTGTTGGATACAAGGTGATGGGCTTAGGGTTTTGGGGGTGTTAGGAGGGGCTTGATTGCGAGGAGTACGATGAGGAGATAAATGCATGCCAGATAGCCAGTTACGCTGTCATATCCGTCGGCAAGCCAAGCCAGGGAAGGGTCGGGCGTGAGGTTGGTGGCCTTGCGGGTGAACTTGATGACCGCTACCCAGCCACAGTGCACGCCTACGGTCAAAGCAATGTGCCCAGCCCGTTCGCGGATCGTCGCTAACAAGACACCCGCCGCAACTAAAGCCAAAAACGGACCGACGGTCGCCGGGTCAGTATAGTTGGAAAAAGCTCCGCCAAGCACATCAAACCCACTATACCAATGAATTGTGTGGTACTCTCCGGTGCTCCGAAGGAAATGAACGGAGGCATAAACCAGTGAGGTCGCAACAATCGCCACAGCCTTCCCATGAGTCGTCCGGAGCACAGCAAAAAAAGCACCGCGAAATACACTCTCCTCAATGACCGCAATGATGACACCCGAGGCGAGCCCGGAAAAGAACGCCTGTACCAGGTGCACCGCAGTGCGCCGGTTGTCCCAAACCAGGACGCCCAGATACAGTTCGATGGCAACGAGTATGAGTAGGCTGGCCAGACCGCAGGCGAGACCAATTGCAAAGCACGTCAGAAATCGCGATCGTCGGACACCCCACCCCCAATCGCGTCGGTCAAACGACAACCGGCGACACAACGGGTACAAGCCGACAAGAGCGCACAACATGAAGCTGCGATCGGCAACCCGCCTGAACGGCACATCGCCCAGCAGAGACGCGAACGGCCCGTGAGCGATATACGGAAGAAGCCAGTAAAGCGGCGCGGCTAACAAGCTGCCCGCGATCAGTACAAAGGCCAGGTACCCGACTATAAGGCGAGCACGAACGTGCAGCGCGGATTTGTTATCGCAGTTAGTTACATCCATCCGTCACCGCTTTATCCCGGCAATGGTGATTTCGCGGCGCGGCAGACTGTACCTTGGCAACAGTCAGGGCCCGGTGCGAAGACGCTCCCAGAACTCTAATCTTTCTGCGGCGACGTTCTGGTTCAGTTCGCTTTCAGAGATATCAAAGCCAGGTAGATTCAAATCGGCAACGGCACCAGGTTGGCCGGCGTTCGGCCAGCATTTGTAGTGTTTGATGTCGCTGATGTGAGCCTTCGACACGTCATACTCATTCGCGAGGTCAACGGCTTTTTCGCCGTTATGCAGGCGGTAACGAATGTTGATGGCGTCCTGTTCGCTGAGCTTGCGATTGGTAATATCGCTGACATCGACGCCGTATGTGTCATCGCCGCTTTCCTTCTTGACAGCGGAGATCGTACTGAGCGACACGTTCAGACGCCGGGCAATACTCTCACGCGACTCCCCCATTCGGAGGCTGATGCAGATCGCCATCTTCTTCTGCCGCGACAGCTTCCGGGTCACGCGCTTACGCTGGACATCGGGTCCGATACCTTTATGCGTCTTATTATGCTTGATGTTCCAGATCGCATTACGCGAGACATCGAATCGATCGGCGAGAGTCTGATAGGTCTCACCATCCCGAATGCCATCGCGTATGGCCTGAACGTCTTCTATGCTCAGCTTTCCCATCGATCGCCTCCTTCGTGGCTGTTCTTAAGGCGGCCGTTCAGTGTGCTTAACACCCGCGCCATGCTAGCGCTCATTACCGTGGTCTTCCATCGGTCCGCAACCCGATACGGCTGACACGGATTGCCACAAATAAGTGGCGCCGGAGGATTTGAAGACTATGGTGGCGTTGTATTTAGGTTAACACTCTTATCATACCACATGAACGGCTGATGTCAACTTCCTACCCCTCGGACAACTTCCGGCAAGCAACTCCGTGGCTGCTGGCACTGGTGACGGCACTGCTTCTGTGCCTGTTTTTCTGGCCGCTGGCAAACGGGCAGATCTACACGGGCTCTGACCTTGGCGCGCTGCATCTGCCGCTGCGTGCCTTCTACATGGACGCACTAAAAGCAGGCGAGGCGCCATTGTGGGAACCCCGGATCGCCTGTGGATTTCCGGCACTGGCGGAAGGGCAGTTCGGTGCCGTGCACCCGGTGCACTTCTTTTTGTACAGGTTCATGCCGCTGTGGCTGGGACTGCAATTCGAGCTGTTGATTTCTTATTTAGGTGCATTTGCAGGCGCTCTTCTGCTGCTGCGATACCTGAGATTCGAGGCTGTGCCGGCCTGGTTTGCAGCTGCCGGGTTTGCATTCTCGATTTACATGATCACCCATTTCCCACACGCCAATATGATTGCGGTGTTCGCACATCTGCCCTGGCTGCTATGGCTTATTCTGAAATTATTCGATGCCGGGACGAACCGCACCCGTCTCTTCCTGGCCGCGTGGATCGCTGTACTTCTCGCTTCGCAGATGCTGACAGGACATCCGCCGGCGATGTTCGCCTCCGGTGTGGTCTGGGGCAGTGTGGCACTGTATCTCGCCTGGTCCCGGCAGTGCCGGCAAGCCCTTGGGATGCTGGCGATTGCAGTAGGATTGATGTTTCTGCTCAGCGCCGCGCAATGGCTGCCGACCCTGCTATACCTGCCGTTCACGGAACGTGCTGACCTGACGGCGGCGTACGTCAACGATTTTTCTCTGCACCCGGCGAATTTCCTGCAGCTTCCGGGTCCCTACCTTTTCAGGGGTGGTACGGTACCGGACGCGATCAGCGGTGCGAGTCGCATCGAATTCCCGATCTACCCAGGGCTGGGTGTCGTCGGCCTGGCGCTGTTGGGTGTGCTCCGGACGGGTGAGCTGCCGGCATCGCAGCGACGGCTGATTCGTCTGGCATTGCTTTTAATCGTAGTCGTCGGTCTGTTCATGTGCGGGCGATACGGCGGGATTAACAGCCTGACGGCGCATGTGCCTCTGATCCAGAGCTTTCGATGCCCGTCGCGCTACATCGCGATATGGCAGTTGTTGTGGCTGGGACTGGCCCTCGCCGGCCTCGACTGGATGCGACGGCGGCCGAATCGCAAAATCGTTAACGGCGCATGGCTGGCGCTGATGTTGGTCGTGGTATTGGTGCATCTGATGGCGCTGGCGGCGCCGGCCTGCGGACCGGCGTGGTTAGGCGAGCTGCATACCGGGGGGGCGCTGTGGCGATCGGCGGCGATCAGCGTCGCGATCGTGTTGATTGGCTGGTGGTCCTGTCTGGGCAGGTCCTGGCGCACAACGGCTTTCGCTGCCTGCTGCCTGATCGACGTCGGGGTCAACGGTTATTACCAAATGCTGCACGCCATGCCACGTCGGGACATTGCGGCGATCAACGCGGATGTGGCCAACCGCGCCGGCGTCGACCGCCGGTATCGGGTGATCAAGCGTTTTAACGATGGTGTGCTGCGAGGTGAGTACAACATGACGGCATACGCGGCAATCGAGCCGAGCCGCACGTATGACGCCACGGACAACAGCACGATGGCGCTGCTGGGTGTACAACAGGTGAAGATGCAGGGCACGACCTGGCAGGTGACAAACGTCGTGCCCCGATTCCGACTGGTCCGGCGCACTGCGGCACTCGAAGAATCACCGAAAGCCGGGTTTGCGGGTATCAATTTCGCCGACGTCGTGCTGCTGCCAGGCAACGAAGCGGAGCTGGCCGTGGAGAAAGGTACGTTGGAGGTGCTCGAGGACGCCCCATCAGCCGCCACGGTCACGGTTCGTGGCAGGGACCGCCAGATTCTGGTGGTCTCCGACCGCTGGGATCCCGACTGGGTATGCACCATCGACGGCGAGGTGGTGCCAATTCTGAAAGCTTACGGCATCGTACGCTGTGTCATCGTGCCGCCCGGGGAACATCGGGTCGAGTTCCTCTACGACCCGCCGGGCTGGGCTTATGGCAAATTTTTGAGCCTGGCGGGGCTGATCGTGCTGCTGGCATTGCTGGCGATGACATGGCCGCGGCTCAAGTCGATACCCGCAGACCGCTGAGGCCGAGGTCGGCGGCGTCGAAGGATTCGGTCGTATCCTGAATGGCCTTGAGAAACTGGCCTCCGAGCGCGCCGTCGATGACCCGGTGATCGAAGGACAGGCTGAGGTACATGCGGTCGCGGATGACAATCTCGTTGTTGCGCACGACGGGGTCTTTGAAAATTGCTCCCATGCCGAGGATTGCGACTTCCGGCTGGTTGATGATTGGGGTGCCGATGAGGCTGCCGAAGGCGCCGAAGTTCGAGATGGTGAACGTTCCATGCTCAAAGTCCTCGTGCCGCAGTTTGCCCTGGCGCGCCTGAATCATAAGCGTGTCGAGTCGCACACTGATCTGCGGAAAATCGAACTGGTCGCAATCCTGAATGACAGGTACGACCAGGCTCTGTTTCTTGACCGCGACAGCGAATCCGATATTGATGTGCTTGTGCCAGACGATATCGGTGCCGGATACCGCAGCGTTGAAGTCGGGGAATTTCGTGAGTACTCGTGAGAGCGCGTAGCACATGACGGCGGTGTAGGAGAATTTGCAGCCGAACTCTTCGATGAAGGCCTCTTTGTACTGCTTCCGCAACGCGACGACTTCGTGCATATCGACTTCGTGCACCATGGTGACGTGGGCGCTGGTACGGATCGACTGCACCATATGATCGGCAATCGTGCGTCGGACGCTCGACATCGGTGCGCTTTCGTCTTTGTCGGCGATGTAGATCGGTCGATTTTGGCGTCCGGAGGCATTGGGTTCGCGGCGGTGTGCGAGATAGTTCAGCAAGTCATGCTTGGTGACGCGGCCGCTGGAACCGGTGCCAGCGATGGCCTCGAGTTCGGACAGCGTGATGTCGTGTTCCAGTACCAGGCGGCAGACCGACGGCGACAGGGACGAGCGCCCTTGCAGCATATCGGCATTGGGATCGACATTGAAATTGTAAGCGGTAACCGTGACCTGATCGTGGACAGCAGCGGCATGGGGGCGGCCGCCTTCGGCCTCCTCGGCGCCATCTTCGACTTCGAGAAAAGCAATAACTTCGCCGGCAGCAGCGATCTCACCGGCCTCCTTGAGGCAAGACACCAGAGTACCGTCACTCGGACTCTCGACTTCGACTGTTGTCTTGTCGGTTTCCACTTCGAGCACGACCTCGTCGAGTTGGACGGATTCGCCCTGATTTTTCTCCCAACGCACGATCGTGCCTTCGGCAACGCTCTGGCCCATCTGCGGCATTACGATTGCAATCCGGCTCATATCATCCTCTTCGTGGGTTTTCGGATTCGCATGTCAGTATTCGATCAGTTCTCTGAGTGCTTCGGCAATAGTTCCGGCTGACGGCCGGTACACAGATTCCAGGGTTGGCGCGAACGGTATGGGGACGTCCGGCGCGGCCACCCGCATGATCGGCGCGTCGAGCAGGTGGAAGCCGCGTTCAGCGATACCGGCAGCGATCTCCGCACCGAAACCACAGCAGCGCCATGCTTCGTGTACGACGAGCACGCGATTGGTCGCCGAGACGGCCGCGAGAATGGTATCATGATCATAGGGTTTGAGGGTACGCAGGTCGACGACCATAACCTGGCGTCCTTCGGCTGCAAGCACATCGGCAGCAGCGAGAGCCTCATGGACCATGGCACCATAGGTAATAATCGTGGCGTCCGAACCACGGCGGCAAACGCGCGCAACGCCGATTGGGACAGGCTCGAAATCATCGGGTAGGCATTCCTTGACGTGGCGATAGAGGTACTTGTTCTCCAGGTAGACAACAGGATTGGGATCTTCGACGGCACTGACGAGAAGGCCACGGGCATCGCACGGGAACGCGGGGTACACGACCTTGAGCCCCGGCACATGGCAGAAGATCGTTTCGAGTTCTTCCGAATGAAACGGGCCGCCCCCGAAGCCGCCCCCGCACGGTGCCCGTACAGTCATCGGCACGGCGTTTCCCGTACGAAAATGAATCGTCGAGGCGTTGTTGATCAGCTGGTGCAGGGCGGTATTCATGAAATCGAGGAATTGCATTTCGATGATCGGCCGCAGCCCCTGGGTTGCCATGCCGATCGCGGATCCGATGATTGCGGACTCCGCAATCGGGGTGTCGAAGACGCGATCCTCACCAAATTCTTCCTGCAATCCGAGCGTGGCCTTGAAGGCACCGCCGAAAGCACCGACGTCTTCGCCGAATACAACGACCCGGTCGTCGTCGCGCAAGAGCCGCTGCATCGCCTGGCGGATGCAATCGACGTAGGTGCGTTCGACGACACCAGTTTCTGCCAATTTCTGAGTCATTCGGCGTAGACTCCGTCGAGGAGGGTGGAAGGATCGGGCATCGGTTCGGCCAGGGCCTGCTGGTAACCGTCGTCGATTTCTTTCTGGCACTCACTGTCGATCGTTTCGAGGTCCTGGTCCGTCGCGATCTCCCCATCGGTCAGGCTGCGACGCATGTTGTCGAGCGGATCCCGTGCGGCATACTCCGCCTTGAGCGCTTCAGGAATGTAACCCGCATCGTCATGCTCACCGTGGCCGCGGATGCGCAAGGTATCGCATTCCAGCAGAACTGGGCGGGGCGTTTGTCTCATTTCTTTGACGATCTCCAGCACCTTCAAGTAGACGGCAACAGCGTCGTTGCCGTCTACTTTGACACCCTCGATGCCGTAACCCGGGGCGCGATCGATCAGGTCTTTGCAGCGGTACTGCCGCGAGTTGGGCGTCGAATAGGCGAACTGATTGTTTTCGATGACGACCAGCAAAGGAACGTCAAAGACACTTGCATAGTTAACAGCTTCATGAAAATCCCCGGTGCTGGTGGCACCGTCCCCGACATAGGCCATGGCGACGGCGTCGAGGCCCTGGCGTCGTCGAACCATGACGCCGCCGACGGCGACCGCGATCATGGCGCCGAGATGTGAAATCATCGCATAGACCCCCTGGTCGAGCCTGCCATAGTGGACGTTGCCATCGCGTCCTCGCGTCGGACCTGTGACGCGTGCGAGGAACTGTCGGAACACGTCGAGTACCGACAAGCCTCGGGCCAGATGTACCGTGAGATCACGGATACAGGGCGTGAAAAGATCGTTGTCGCCGCCGGCATGGGCAGTTCCCGCGCCGATTGCCTCATGGCCGAATCCAGTGTAGACACCGCCGAATATTTTGGCCTGGTGATAGAGCCGGATCATGCGCTGCTCAGTAAGACGGGCTCGGCACATGGTGCGGTAAATGGCCAGCCACTGATTGCGTGGTATCTGGTTCAGGTCGAGAGCGGATGAAGGGCTGTCCGGCATCTGTTAATCAACGGTAGATATGGACGTGTGTCTTTAGTTGCGATCTGGGTATGTTGGTGCAATTTATCGCAACCACGCGTGAGGTCAATCGACGAACAGGCTGGAACTGCGAGAGAAGGAGACTTTTCGGCGGCCGGCTTTACCTGGTTCGAGGACGAAGATAGTATATGGTCAATTGAATTGAACACCAACGTTCCACGATGTAGAAATACCATGCTTAAAACACTCACCACGATCGCCACACCGCCAACCAAATCGCAGCAGGTCTGGCGCGTCATGATTACGGACATAACCGGCAACCACATGCTGACGACGTCAACTTTCGAGCTGGCGAACGAGTTGGCGATGATCGCAACGATAAACGACTGTTTCACCCACCGCGTCTCGCCCACCGCCTTCCATATCGAGCCGGACAAGGTCAAAACCCTGACACAGGCCCTCACTGCCGCGGGCTTTCCACCTGTCACCCGGTAGGGCTGCGGCGCGCCACACTCCCGCTGCAACAACTGACTCCAGGAGCGCATTATGGCTGACTGTCTGTTCTGCAAAATGGTGTCTGGCGAAATCAACCCGGACACAGTCTACGAGGACGATGATATTCTGGCGTTCAAAGATATCAATCCGCAGGCGCCGCTGCATGTGTTGATTATTCCGAAAGCGCATATTGCCACCGTCAATGACTTGTCGGACGCCAATGCCGCGACGGTGGGGCGTCTTTTTCTGACAGCAAAGCAGATCGCGGCGGACAACGACCTGACTGATCCGGGATATCGCCTGGTGGTGAACTGCAATGCCGATGCTGGCCAGACAGTGTTTCACATCCATCTGCATCTCCTGGGCGGGCGCCCGATGACCTGGCCTCCGGGCTGAGCATGGTCTGGGGGATCGTCATCGTCGCTGTGGCGATCAGCGTGTTACTATGGCGAGCGGGCCCGCAGCGGGCCCGTGCCATCGACGATTCCAACCCGTAACCAAAGCACTGAATCATGTCTACCCAATACGTTATAATCGGCGGTGGCCTGGCTGGCCGCGAGACCGCCAAACAACTGCGACGCAAAGACGACGAAGCCACGATCACCGTGATTTGCGACGAACCCCACGAGCCCTATGACCGGCCGCCGCTGTCGAAGGAGTTCATGCAGGGAAAGAAAACGCGTGAAGAGATTTTTCTCGAGAAACCCGGCGTGTACGCCAAGCAGAACATCGAGCTGCGACTGGGCAACGCCGCGACCCGACTCGACCTGGACAAGCATGTCGTTGAACTTGCGGACACCGCAACCGTGCCGTTCAACAAAGCGATCCTGGCCACAGGCGGCAGACCGATCGCATTGCCTGTGCCTGGTGCGGAGCTGGCCGGTGTGCATTACCTGCGCACGCTCGATGACTCGGAAGCGATCGGCGCCGCGGCAGCGGCCGACGGCAGCGCAGTCGTCATCGGCGGCGGCTTCATCGGCATGGAAGTGGCAGCCACGTTGAGCCAGCTTGGCGTGGCAGTCACTGTGATCGAGGAGCAGGCGCATATCTGGTCGCGCTTCCTCGACAGCCGATTGGCAGACTTTTTTCAGAACTATTGCAGCGCACGCGGCGTGACATTTCTCTGCGGCACCCGGGTAACATCGATCGACGGCAGCGACCAGGTGACCGGCGTGACGACCGAAGACGGCCGCACGATTCCCTGCGATTTTGTCTGCATCGGCATCGGTATTCGCCCGAACATCGAACTGGCAGCCGAGGCCGGGCTGGCAACGGACAACGGCATTGTCGTCGATGAATTCATGCAGACCTCGCACTCGGACGTGTATGCCGCAGGCGACGTCATCAATTATCCCGATCCCTATGCCGGCACCCGACGGCGGGTCGAGCACTGGTCGCACGCCAGCTACTGTGGTCGTCTGATCGCCGGCAACCTCACGGGTGAACCGACGCCCTATGATTTCCTGGCGTTTGTCTGGTCGGATGTTTTCGATCTGGCTCTGAAATTTGCCGGAGAACCGGCATTCGACCGGATTCTGGTGCGCGGCGAGATGTCAAGCGACGGGTTCTGTGTGTTATACATGGAAGGTGGTCTGCTGCGGGGCTGCTTCGCGATCAACGGCGACGTCCGCGAGTTTGCCATGATCAAGCAGCTGATTCAGAAGCGGATCGATCTGAGCGGCAAAGATGCTGATTTGGAGGATCCCGCCGCGGATGTGAAGGCGATGCTGAAAGGATAGCAGGCCAACGCAGAACGACGAGAAAGATCCGTCCTACTGAATATCGAAAAGGCCGGCAGCGACGGCGATTTTGAGGGCGTTGCCACGGTGACTGATGCGGTCTTTCTCGCTGGCGGACAGCTCGGCGAAGGTGCCGTCGAAGCCGTCGGGGACAAAGACGGGATCGTAGCCGAAACCGCTGGTGCCGCGCGGCGCGTCCGCAATGGTGCCACGCACTTCGCCATCGGCGGTGCCGATGAGGCCATCGGGCGACGCGACAGCGACGACACAGACGAAGCGGGCGCTGCGATCGGTGTGTATCGCCAGCCGTTCGAGCAGCAGCTGGCAGCGTTCGGCGTCGCTGGCGTCGGCACCGGCGTAGCGGGCCGAATAGACACCCGGCTCACCACCGAGTGCAAAGACTTCGAGCCCGGAGTCATCGGCAAAAACGGTATACCCGGTAGCGGTTGCAACAGCCGTTGCCTTGCGGATGGCGTTGGCCTCGAAGGTCGTGCCGGTTTCTTCGACATCGGGGATGCCGCCGACGTCATCGGGGCCCAGGCACTCGATGCTGCACGGCTTGAGGATGGCTCGCAATTCGACGAGCTTGTGGCGGTTCGACGTTGCGGCCAGCAGTTGCTTCGGCATGACGTCGATTATTCGAAAAGGCCCAGAGCTTCTTCCTCTATCTCCTCATCTGTCACAACCCCCTCGCGAGCCGCGATTTCGATCTCGGAAGTCGAGGTGTGATGATGGTCCTGCGTCTTGTCGAAGTGCTTGCGCAGCTGGCGATCGATTTTGTCGATAGCAGCGTTCAAGGCAGTATGTACGACTCTGTCGGAAGCCTTCGCTGTATACTTGATTTTCTTGCCGTGGAGGATGATTTCGACTTCAAACTCAGCTTTCCCCTTGTCGATGACGACGCGGGCGGATGTCAGTTTCTCGTAGTCTGTCTCAATGCGGGAGAGTTGCTCGTTGATGTAGTCCTTGGTACGTTCCTGGATGCTCATGTGACGGCCCGCGATGATCTTCTCCATGACATATCTCCTAGTATTGAGTGCCTGTGCCTCTTAGGCATTATATAGGTAAAAAGCGATATTGGCAAGTGCAAACAAAACGGTCAGGAGGAAAATTCCGGGCCCAGATAAACCCGTTTCGCTTGTTCGTCGTGGGTCAGAAATTCGCTGTCCCCCTCGCAAATAATTTCACCATTGCACATGATATAGGCGCGATCAACGATTGACAACGTGTCGCGCACACTGTGGTCAGTGATCAGAATGCCCAGCCCCATTTCCTTGAGGTGGGAAACCATCTGCTTGACGTCATGTACGGCGATGGGATCGATGGCGTTGAACGGTTCATCGAGCATCATGAAACTGGGCTCGGTGACCAGTGACCTGGTGATCTCGAGGCGGCGGCGTTCGCCGCCGCTCAGGGTGATCGCCTTCTGCTTGGCCAAAGCGTGCAGATCGAGCCGTTCCAGGAGCTCCTGGAGCCGATGCTGACGCTCCTCGCGGCTGATGTCGAGCGTTTCGAGGATCATCATGATGTTGTCCTCGACCGTCAGTTTGCGGAAAATCGATGGATCCTGCGCCAGATAGCCCATACCGCGCCGGGCGCGGCCGTACATCGGCAGGCTGGAGATATCGTCGCCCTCGAAATAGACGGCGCCGCTGTCGGCCGGCACCAGGCCCATGATCATGTAGAAACAGGTGGTCTTGCCGGCACCGTTGGGGCCAAGCAAACCAACGATCTCACCCGGGCGTACGTTGACATCGACGTCGCTGACGACCGTCTTGCCGCGGTAGCTCTTGACCAAGCCGGTCGTTTCCAAAAGGAATTCAGACACCACACACTCCCCGTTTACGGATCCAGAAACCGATCGTCGCCGGCCGACCGGTAGATGCTCCAGGTCATGTCTCTGGAGTGGAACTTGCCGGTCTTCGGATGATAGACAACGAGCGTGCCGCCGGTGCCGTGGTTCTTGCCGAAAAAGACTTCTGGTTCCTCGGTCAAGGTGACTTCGTCGTCTACGACGTCGTAGATTGCACGACCGCTGGTGGCCTTCTTTTCGGCGAGGCTGATGACGACGTTGCCGGTACAAACGATGCGCTTGACCTGGAATCCGTCGTCCATGTGGGCCACGGTTGTTTCGTTGGTGAGTTCGAAGCGTGTGTCCTTGACCTGGACATCACCGATGAAGGTGCAGATTTTCTCCGCCATGTCGAAGTCGGTGTCGTCGGCAACAATTGTCGTCGTGACCGGAGCCACGGGATCGGCGGTGCCTTCGCCTCTGGTTTCCCTATGATAGACAGTCCAGGTGGTGCGGCCAATGGCTTTGAACAGGTTATTGTTGCGATCGAAGACGATCCGCGTAGCGCCGTCGGCGGAATTTTCGCCGAAAGTCAGCTTTGGATCATCGTAGAGGGTCGCGATATTCTCGATGGCATTGTAAATGGCGCGGCCGCCGGTTACTTCCTTGTCGTTGTCCTGCAGGATGACGACATTGCCTTCCGCCTCGATGTTGGTGATTTGCGAGTCATCGTCGAGAAAGGCACTGACGCGATCGGCGCGCAGCGTGAATTTCTCGTCGGTCACCTCGACATTGCC
>DPYP01000573.1:0-4568 GCA_003545375.1 Lentisphaeria bacterium | reverse complement strand
TCCGCAGAAAGCATTTTCCCCGGCCACAGGTGTGTCCTGTACCCATAAAGCTATTTCCATTACCGCAATGATTTTCGCCGTTGACGCCGCCTTCGCCGTTAGCTGTCGGTTAAGCCTAAGCCCAGGACGTGCGACAACCAGTCACCGTCAAATGGTTTGCTTATAGGCCGATGGCAGCAAGAAAGTCGTCGACGCATTGGTCGATCTCATCCTGGAGGCAACTGTCCGGGGCAGCGGCCTCGATGTGCAGGCGGATGACTTCGCTCAGATCCTGTGTGTTGGAGGTGCCGAAGTCGCCGACATCGAGTTCTTCGCAGAGGCTCTGGGCAACATCGGGGGGGCATTCGCACATGATCGGTGGGTCGTTGGTGTTGACTACCGTTACTGTTCTGGTGACAGTGGCTGCCGAGTTGCCCGAGGCGTCAGTGGCGTCGTAGTGAATTTCATAGACGCCAATTCTGGCAAGGTTCACCACAGCACCGCTAACATGAACATCGTTAGAAATATCGCCATCAAAAGCGTCATGTGCCGTAGCACCGGGATCAACATAATTACCTTCCCGGGTTGCCTCCAGCGTCATGTTCGCGTCACCGTTAAGTGTGATCACCGGCGCCAGGGTATCCTGCACCTGTAGAGCCTGTTGTTTTTGGGCGGTATTGTTGACACTGTTGGCGCCATAAATGCCCGCAGCATCACTGACCACGACGGTGACCAGGAAATCACCCAGTGTCATCGTGTCGACCAGCGCCGCCGCATCGGCATAGGACAGATCAGATCCAAGTTCCGTTTGGGTCGTGGTATTGTGGACTGCGTAGCGGATCTGGTCGGTCAGATCACCATCTATATTGTCATGGGCAGTGGATTGGCCCAGTTCCCAGTCCGATCCGGCCTGGATAACCTGCGACTGGCCACCAGCCAGGCTGATCGACGGTTCCTCCAGGTCATTGAGTATCAACGCGAACACCACCTGCTCGGCATGATTACCACTGTCATCCTGAACGTCATATTTGAACAGGTACGTACTCCGCCGGGTCAAGTCGACCTGCGACTGCACGCTTGTTTGCCCATCACCATCGAGGTCAATTAGTTGGATCCTCATAGCGACCTCAACCGAGTCATCGACCCGGTCCCAGGCCGTGGCGGTTGGCAGGAGCAGCTCAACTGAATTCGCCGCCGACTTTATAGTCCAGTCCTGCCGGCTCTTGACCGCACTGCCGTCGGGCTGGGTATACGAAAGATCGTGTTCCCGATAGATGGGGTTGGTCAACCGAAACGCCTCACCCACCAGGTTCTCACTGGTCGATTGATGTTGCGATTCATTGACGTTGTTTTCACCGCCCAAGCCCGTCTGGGTATTATCGCCAACATGGATCACAATATCTTCAAGTGACAGCGTGATCACCGGCGGCAGGGTGTCTTGAACTTCAACACTTCTTGTCGTCGGCTCCGCGGACTGGCCGCTAGCGTCTGTACAGTTGTACTGGATTGTATAGGTGCCCGGGACCCGCATATTGACAATCTGGCCGGAAACCACCACGACGTGGTTCAGATTGCCGTCAACATTGCTGGTACATGTTGCACCCAAATCTATGTACTGACCATTCCGGGTTGCCTCCAGCGTCATGTTCGCGTCCCCGACAAGCGTGATCACCGGGGGAACTTTGATTTTGACGATAGGACCTACGTCAAAATCAAAGGTGGCAACGTAATCGGCAAACGTCGATGTAAGCAGCAAAAGCATTGAGATAGACATTAAACGTGCAGACATTTTCCTTTTCTTTTTCCTGCTGACCCTTTTTTAAGGAATTTCTGAGTCGAACCATTCGGCTCGGAAGCCCGCCGGTTGGGTAGGATCATCACTGGCCAATCCGGGGGAGGATACACGGTCTTAAGGATTGATTACGTATAGGCTCCCAGCTGCCCAGTCCATGGCGTCATGAAGCGACGACGATAGATTTCGCTCCTAATCGAGTCTCTTGTGGCTGTTTGGCATTACTCTGTCCAACCAAGGACTGTGTATAAGAAAAATACTGCCAAATTTCAAGGTTTCTTTTCCGGCGGTAATGGCGGTAAACTTCATGGGCGATGGCATCAGCGTGGCAGAAAATTTTCAATGACTGTCAAAAATTGTCGGTAAATTAAACTAATAAGTAGCAGGTAAATGGGGGTAAAGGACTGTCAGCGGTTCGAGTCTGCTCATTGGCTCCAATAAAATCGCCGTAAAATGGCTATGGCTAATAGGATTTTATTATTTTTATCTTGGTAACACTGATAATGTGACAGAGAGCGTATGGCTAGACCTCTACGCTCACGACACCGTTCTTGATGACTACGGGGAACGTCCTGACCCGGACGTTGTCCGCGTGGCATGCGCTGCCATCGGTGACATCGATCTCCCAGTTGTGCCACGGGCACCGGACAATCAGTCCGTCCTTTTCGGCATGGTAGTTGCCTGCTGTATCGATCATCCGCCGGCACGTGACGACGCCGCATGACAGCGGTGCGCCCTGATGCGGGCATTGGTCGAGCAAGGCGTAGACGTCATCGCCGCGGCGCACCAGCACCAGGCAATGCTTTTCAACGATGACCGGCCGCATGCCGCCGTCGGGGATCTCATTGAGTTTACAGATTTCGGTCATAATGCGGAGGTGTCAGGAGACGCCCGACACCTGTCTCCTGAACTGACACCTGTCTCCTACTCTATCCCATACCAAGTGGCCGCATTTTTACTGAAGATCCGGTGTTCGAGCGCTTCGCCCAGGCGGAACGGGCGCAAGGCGCGGTCTGGTGCGTCAAAGTCCCAGTGTGGATAGTCGGTGGCGAACATCAGCATGTCGTCGCTGCCGATATGCTCCAGCATCTGCTTGAGGTGTTCGGGGTTCTCGGGTTCCTCGATCGGTTGTGTGGTGAAGCGGAAACTCTCGCGGATGATCTCGCTGGGCGGGCGGTCGAGCCAGGGCACTTCCAGGCGGCAACCGCGCCAGTCCTTGTCGAAGCGCCACATCAGCGCCGGCAACCAGGCGATGCCGCACTCGATGATGCTGACCTTCAGCGCCGGGTACTTCTGAAAGACCCCCTCGGAAACCAGGCTGACGACGTGAGCCATCGCCGACTGCGCCAGGTTGACGTGGTGCTCGAGGTAAAACGACGGTCTGGCACCTGTGGCCATCGCGGGTTGGACGCCGCCCCAGTGAATGCCGATCAGCAGTCCGTGCTTTTCCGCGGCGGCCCAGATCGGGTGGAAATGACGTTGACCGTAGAGTGCGCCGGTGGAAACGGAAAAGATGATCTGTCGCACGCTCGGGTGGTCGCCGACACGCTCGATCTCGCGCACCGCCATATCGGCATCGCCCCACGGCACAATCATCGAGCCGATCATCCGCGGGTCCTGCTCATACCAACACTCGATGAGAAAGTCGTTGGCGGCGGCGCACATGGCGGCGGCGAAATCGATATTCGGCTGGATATCGACGGCATAGAGCGGATTCATTACCGCGTAGTCGATCTTCCAATGGTCGAAATGCTGTTGCTGCATGAAGGCAAGATCCCCGCCGGGGATCTTGCCGCTCGGCGGGTGGGCGTCCGCCCGCGCCGCGTATGGCTTCATCTTCGGATACGCGCTGCCGCCCGGGCCTTTGAATCCGGACTCCTTCACATACCGCTGCCAGACGACGGGCAAATAGGGGATCAATTCATCGATGCAGTTGATGGCGCAGTGAACGTCGGCGTCGATCAGCATTCAGGTCACCTTCAATCGGGCGTGCCGCACATGAGAGATTTGCCCCACCTATCTTCTGGGATTTTTAGTGATTGCTCGCAGTGGGGACAGTTAAACTCGACATCACTCATGCTATATCCTGTTTCTTCTACTCGTCGAACGTTTGCCCTGACCAACTGGTGGAAGCTGCATCTGCACGGTTGTCAGCGGTATGGTCGAGGGTTTTGTTGAGTTCCTGGGCTTTCCTCAATTGACATGTTTCCACAGGTTCCTTCTCAAGATGTCGGACACGTCCATTGGCGAGATGCGAAATTCCTCGTCAGTTGTCGAGCGTCTTGATCGGTGCGTTCAATCGTCTTGTTGACAAATAGGAGTCCCTGCGCTGTGCACAGTAGCCGAGTATGTACGCCCTGACAAGCGGAAGGCGGATGCCCGTCCAGGAGAGACCACCGTCGCAACCGGACGACAGGCACGGGAGCGGCATTAGCGCCTGAAGGGATAGGGGTATGCCGGCAGACCTGATTCGTTGCAAGGCGGGAGGGGTATGCCTCAGAGATTGAGCCATTCCAAAAGGTTGCTCAGCACGGAGATGCTATGGACGACACCGCCACCGTCGGATGCTCCCATGCAAGCGCGCCCGACAAATTAAGGAAATGGCGACCTTCAACTTGTATCTGCATCTCCCCCGCCACACTGTAGCGCCGGCTGTCCGTGAGCGAACCTTCGAGGTCGTTCGGACTACCTAAACGGAAGAGGGCCTCGGTGACGCTTTTCGCGCAACCCCAAGAATAGGCACTGACGCAGAATATGCTGTTGGGGCAGGAACAGACCAGAAGCAGGACATGACCAG
>DPYP01000460.1:0-3872 GCA_003545375.1 Lentisphaeria bacterium | reverse complement strand
GTTTTTTAGCATCCAGGACCAGAAGGAATTTTTTTTTTATTTGTGTTGGCCTAGTTTCGTCACGAAATTAGAGACATTATGACACTTGTTACGGGGCAAATGGCCGAGATTCAAAATCTGGGGAAGTGGTCATCGGGAGTGGCAGTACCACGTATTTTGCATGACTGGTCAGCCGATATTGAACAGGGTTAATGTTGCCCCGCGGAGTGACCAAACAGGTGGGAGTCGTTGGGCATCGATACGATCTTCGCAGCGGTTTGTCGTCGCCAGGCGCTGTGCCAAAAGAGAGGCAATGGCAAACAGAATAAGCTGTTGTTCATAGCGTTTCCACGGATTGTAAGTGTGCCTAAATATGACGGGCGTCTGTTTCCGAATTGCCAGCGATACCCGAAATAATTGTTGTGGAACCGACCGGCGTTTCCACGATCTTTTCGCCCAAAACGCTTGTCAAGGCGGCGTCACGGTGGTATACTTACTGTTTGCCGCGCCAAAGGCGGTATCTTCGTGTTGTTGTGAAGAATGAATGAATGCGTCGAACGCTCCTGGTGGATGCAGTGAGAATCCTACTCATCGCTGGCTTGGTTGCGCCTTGGATACTGCTGAGCGGTTGTCAGTCGCTTTCGAAATCTCGCGAGGCCAGCCACGTTGTCAGCTTCCATTACTGTGCTATGAAGCCGTCGCTCGACATCAAACACAAGGTCTACTACGGCGGCGATCGGCAGGCGTACATCCGCAAGTCCCAGGTGCTGGCATCCGTCAATATTCCACGCATCGATACATATGCGGTTGACGGTGGTTCGGGGCTGCGGCTCTACCTCGATAACCACGGCCGTTTCGTGTGGACCCAGATTTCAGGTGGCGGCAAAGGCCGGCTGCTGGCGCTGATGATGGACGGCGAATTGATGGCTTTCCTGCGCATTGACGCTCACAACGATAGCGGCATCATCGACATCAGCGGCCCGTTCAACACGGACAAAGCCGATACGATCGCCCGGCATGCCGAGCGCAACTATGAACTGTTCAACTGAATCTGCACACAACCCGAAACCAACCCGATACCGAAGGCTGTATGGAAGTCAACGACCAGCTGCTCAATACCATCGAAGAAACTCTCGTCGCCATCTCTGAAAAGGATCAGGGGGCGGTTACCAAGCTGCAGGCGATCTTGTCCGGCTGCGACAATGGCGATATGCCCGCCAACCTGAAGTCGTTGCTCAGCGAAAATCTCGAACTGCTGATAACCGACGCAAACAGCACGACCGCCGGGACGCCTTTCGCCGATCTGGTCGAGACCCTCGCGGACTGTGGCGTCGACGGCATGCCCCTGCGTGATGCGCTCGCCGCGCTTAGTCGCCAGGTTTTCTCAGAGTATCCCGATCCGGCCGGTATGATCCGCGCTATCGCTGTCCTCAACGAAAGCATGGATATCATGACTGTCCGCACGCGCTGGGCTGCCTTCGGCAGTCTCACCGTAGGTGTGCACGCCTGGCATGGTGCCTTTGGGCTTGGGCAGGTCGTCGAGATCGATGCGTTCAGCGATCTGGTCTACATCCAGTTTGACCGGAAACAGAACTTCACGCTGGAACAGACGCTCAGCACCGTTTCCATCGCCCAGCCCGACAGCCTTGCCGGACAGCTCGCAGCCAACCGGAAAGCCAACTTCAAGCCGGCCCGTGCCGCCGATGAGTTCGACATCGAGATAGCCAACTCCTTCGTGCCGCCTCTCAAGAGCGCCGCCAGTACCGTCGAGCAGTTGCTGGTTCCCGGGTGCATGAGCAAGAAAGATTACGACGACTGGCGCAAGGGCTCCCGCGGCAGTCTCGCCACCACGCAGAAAAAGCGCACTTGGAACGAGGCCCGCAGTCTGCAGGAGCTCAAAGGCTGTCTGGAAGATGTCAAGAAGATCAAGCCGAACGAGGAAGAAGCCGCCCACCTCACCAAGCTGTTCAACTTCGCCGCTACCCGCAACACCCTTATTGCGGAGTTCGCAAACAACCTCGCGACCGTGTGGTCGTTGTCACAGGAGGTTGACTGGCTCGAAGAGATGATCCGCGCCTTGCCCGAGGACACACTCATCTGGAGCGCCATCGAAGAGTTTTCGCCGGTGACCCAGAAGCTGCCCGCCAAGCTGATTCCGTTTTGGCTGCAAGCCACATATGTGGCCCGTGGCATCGAATGGCTGATCGAAGCTACGATGGCTATGCCGTTGCGCTTCTACGATCCCCTCGACGTCGTTTTGCAGGACCGCGACCACGACGCGGATGTACTGTTCCGCAGCGCTCATGAGCATGTGAAGCGCTCAGACTCCCTGCCCGACACGCTGGTCTGGCTGTGGAAGCGGCACCGTGACCAGTGCATGGAAAGCTTCCGCACGCCGCGGCCAATTTTCCGCTCGCTCGCAACGCCGGCCAAAGGCGAATACATCAAAGCCAAGAAAGAACTGCATAAGCGGTTGATGAACGACGCCGAATTTCAGACGGCGCTGATGGACGGCGGCAATCGCGAAGGCATCGGTCGCCTGGTGCAGATGGTCAAGCATGCGCACCTGCTGAACAAGGGCGAGAAACAGAGCCTGCTCGTCAAGATTGTCCGGCTGTTTCCCGACTCCAAGGACCTCGTCGAAGATCGCAAGCCGATTGAAGCCGCTGTACAGAAGAAGCTTACATCCTATCGCACGATGGAGCAGTATCGGCAGGAGCTGGTCGCGATCATCAACAAGAAGATTCCGGAGAACAGCGCTGCCATCGCCCACGCCCGCGAGTATGGCGACCTGCGTGAGAATGCCGAGTTCAAGGCGGCCAAAGAGAACCAGCGCCTGTTGCTCGAACGCCGCGGCTATCTGGAAAGTGAACTCAACGAAGTGCTGCCGACCGATTTCGCCGACGTCGTCGTCGACGATGTCGTCGTGCCCGGTACCAGCGTTGTTCTGGATGTCGACGGTTCACCGCTCACTTACCACATCCTTGGACTCTGGGACAGCGAGCCGGAAACCGGAATCATCTCCTACGACACCGACATTGCCAAGGCGCTGATTTCACGGAAGCGTGGTGACGAAATCGAGTTGCCGCAGGGCCAGACCGCCGTGATCAGCAAAGTCTCCAAGCTTCCGGCGCACGTCAAGGCCTGGGTTCAGATCGAATCGGGCGCGACTGCCAAAGTCGCCAAGTAACGTGACCGAGTGTCCCATCCCGATGCGCGACGTGGGACCGGTCAGGATTACCGGTCCTGTGGTCAGTGACGAGGTGATGGTGCCGCTGGCGACCTACGAGGCACCTCTTTGGCCGTCCACTGATCGCGGCGCCCGCGTCACCAGCTGCGCCGGTGGCATTCAGACGGTCATCGTCGACGAATGCATGTCACGATCGATCCTGTTCGAAGCGGGGTCTGCGGAGTCCGCGCTCGCTTTTACTACCGCATTAGCGGCACGCCGTGACGAGCTCGCCGAGGTCGTCGAAGGCACCAGCCGCTTCGGGCGCCTGCGAGATTACCATGTGCAGCATACCGCGAACCTTATCTATCTGCGCCTCGAGCTGACGACCGGCGATGCTGCCGGACACAACATGGTGACTCTGGCTGCCGACCACGTCATGTCCTGGATCCTCGAACAGTGGCCCGAACTCAAGTACGTCTCGGTCTCCGGCAATTTCTGTACCGATAAGAAAGTCTCGGCCGTCAACGGCATCCTGGGCCGCGGTCGGCATGTCATTTGTGAGACGGTCATTTCGACGGACCTGTGCCGCAAATCTCTGAAGACGTCGCCGGCGGCGATTGCCGATCTGAACGTCAAGAAGAACCTGATCGGCACCTCCTTGGCGGGCGGCGTGCGCACCGCCAATGCGCACTTCGCCAACGTCCTTCTGGCAGTTTATCTG
>DPYP01000545.1:0-2594 GCA_003545375.1 Lentisphaeria bacterium | reverse complement strand
CTCGAGACGCCAGATATCCCGGCCGACGCCGGCGCGCAGGTTGATCAGGGCATAATCGTTCTGCTGTCGGGCATTGAGCGAGTCGAACGGCAACTCGCCGACACCGGTGAGCTCGGTTCCGAGCCAACTGCGCAGGCCGTTCGCGTGGTCCTGTTCGCGGCGCAGCGCAGCGTTCCAGGTGAAAGCCGGCACGTTCGGCAGGTTGTTCCCTGAAACGTCGACGCCGTCGAGGTCAGTGTATTCGGTAAAGATCGCATCGGTCACGCCGACACCGGCACTGGCCTCCCAATGCTCGTTGAGGCGTGCCGCGATGTCGCATTCGAATCCCTGGCTGCGGGCCTCACCGATGTTGTCGAGCATGAAGCGGCCCGGCATGTCCGGGTTGGGTACGTCGAGCTGCATATCGTCCCAGTCGACATAAAAGACGGCGACATTCACGCGCAGGTGATTATCCAGCCACGTGGATTTAACGCCGGCCTCATACGTCCAGCTTTCCTCCTCGTCGAATTCGAGCGGTCCGAGAGGTGATAGACTGCGGTTGTAGCCACCCGGTCGAAAGCCCTTGGCGGCGGCAACGTAGGTACGGATGTTGTCAGCGGACTGGTATGAGAGAGTCACACGCGGCAACAGGTCCTCGAATGAATCGCTGAACGAATCGAGCTGCGCAAGAGCAGGCACAAACGCCGTCGCTTCGGAGCTGAGGCTGATGTCGGTGCTTTTATTTTCGTGAGAGTAACGCAGACCGGTGCCGAGCTCAAGCCGTTCACTCAGGGTGAAGGTCAGATGGCCGAACACGCCGAAGCCATAGTCGTCGAGCTCGAAGTCCGCACGGTCGGTAGCGGAGACGCCGCCAGTAAAGACGGTGTTGGAGAAGGTTTCCGATTCGTGGTTCAGTTCGGACGAGAACGCGGACACCCCGGCAAGCCAGTGCATGGTTGCAAAGCCGAGGTCGACCGGCACGTCCTGCGACGAACTCAAGCGTAGCTCCTGGAAGAGTTGTGATTGATCCTCCTCAACGTGGCGTGTCATGGTGTTGACGGGGTTATTAGCGAAATCAATGTCGGTGGCTTCCTCGGCCGACCAACGTGTGAAACTGCTGATCGAGGTGAAATCGACGTTGGTGCCGATACTGTTGATCGTGACTGATGGCGACACAACATCGCGGTCGGTATACCCGATGAAGTCGTGGGCGATACGGTGCGGATCCTGGCGCAGTCCGTCGAGATCGGCCAGGACATAGTCACCGTCGCGGTCGGCCTGGGCGTACACCGAGAGGGTGATTTCCAGGTCGTCGCTGGGCGTCAGCAACAGTTGGGCGCGGCCGAACGTCGTTTCGCGCTCGTCGATATCGGTGCCGTCGATGTTCTTAGTGAAGCCGTCGCGGACGCTGTAGACACCGCCGAGGCCGAAGGCGGTCTGGTCATCGACAACCCTGGCGACTGAGAGGTCGTAGCGTTGCAGACCGAACTCGCCGATCGTCAGACCGCCGCTGGTCCGGTTGTCAGTCGGTTGCCGCGTAATCAGGTGAATGACGCCGCCCAGCGTGTTGCGTCCATACAGCGTACCCTGAGGCCCGCGCAGCACTTCGATGCGCTGCAGATCGAGGAACTCGATGTCGATGCTGTTCGGCGTCAGTTGCGGGACGCCGTCGATGTACGTAGTGACCACCGGTTCACCCTGGCCGGAGCCGAGGCCGCGCATAAAAGGGAAGGCGGTGCGCCGGGCGGTTAGCGAGGAGAGATAAAGGTTGGGGACGTACAGGGAAACGTCGCGCAGGGAACGGATGCCATGGTCCTGCAGTTGTTCATGGTCGATGACGCTGATACTCATCGGCACATGCTGCAGCACGCTTTGCCTTTTTTCGGCGACCACGTGGACTGGTGGCAATTCCTGTATCGGTTCGGCGCTGCAGATTGCGATTGCTGCGAACGCTGCGGATATGCCGCTAAAACATTGTCGATCTTTTTTCGAATTCACTTTCTTCCCCCTTCAGTTTCAAGCCATTCCCCATTAAAAATCCTTACGGATTCAAGTCAAAGCACGTGAGCTTGCCTTTTGCGTTGCGGATATACAGGCAGCTGTTGGCAACTGTCGGAGTCGTCCAGCATTTCCCGCTCACCGGTCGGTCTTGGTGCAGTTCTTTATATTCCTCGGGATTAGGATCTGCGATAAAAAGATTTCCCGATTCGTTGAGGATTATGAGCTTGTCGTCGGCAATCAGTATCGAGCCGAAACCGATGCCGCGGTGCTGCCATTTTACGTCACCGGTGGCAGGGTCGACACACACCAGTTTGGCACGGGTGCCCGATTCGCCGCTGAGTCCGTAGAGGTAGCCCTGCCAGAATACACAGTTGTTGAAATGGCTGCGCATGACCTTGTTGCGCCACAATCTTTTGACGTTGCCATTGCGTACCTGTGCTACAGCGGCACCTGTGCCGTAGCCGGAGGAGATGAAAAAACGATTGCCCATGAAAATCGGGTCGGCAGCATTGACGTCGTAGGAGGTCTTCCAGACGAACTCCCAGAGTTCCTTGCCGGAGTGCGGATCGAGCCCGACAACCCGCTTGCCCGTGAAAATGGCAATCTGCGGTTTG
>DPYP01000205.1:0-2584 GCA_003545375.1 Lentisphaeria bacterium | reverse complement strand
ACCGACATCAGCAGGACGATGATGCGGCCCTTGCCGACTCTCCGCTCAACGATCAACGGGACAGTTCCCGCCGCCAACAATACCCGCGCCCCCGGCCGGACCTCAGCGTGGTGAGAATAGAGCGTGTACGGTTTTTGGGACCAGTCGAATTCGGTTGGCTTGCCCTGCCGCGGCGTCAGATAAATCGGCTCACCTGCGCGGACCCGCGCGCCTGGCGTGACCGGCAACAGCGCACCGAGTACCGAACTCGCCCACCCGCCGTGACTGATCCCGTGGGTGTCGCCCATGATGATGACGGTGCCGCCATCCTGCACATATTGCTTGAGCATCGTCGTGCCGACAATCGTCACGGCTTTCGCGGGCACATTGTTCAGGACAATCACCTGGTGCCGGTACAACGCTTCCCACGTCGTCGGGAAACCGTCGAGTCGAGTTGACTGCGGATGGACGTTGAGATGGGACTGCGTGCGTTCTCCGCCCAACGTGCCAACTGCTTTGTCTACGCCCCAGTGCAGCATGAACAGCCCATACGTCTCGTGGACGCGAAGCTTGTCTGTTGCCAGCTTCAGGCCGTCGGGCCTGACCGGCTGCTCGATCAACGGCAGCAGTTGACGGGTGCTGAATCGCGACAGCTGCTCGACGGTAATTCCGTCAAACCAGACTTTTGTCGCGCCCGTCGTTTCCAATCCCCAATCACCGAAACCCTGCTCGCCCTTGAGAAACTCGATACTGAATTCCTGGTAGGTATTCGGCTTGGCGAAATCGGTGCCCTTCAGCGACACTTTCTCGTAGCGATCCTCGAATGTCTTCAACTCGCTGTTGCCGATGGTGCCGCGGATCATCGCCACGACGGCGGGGTTCGTATTGTCGGCCACCTTCAACCGGAAGTTTCCGCGCAGCCTGCCGGGCCCCTGCATATACGTATACTCATACCACATGTAGCCTTCGCCGGTCGTGGCGGCGGGGTCCGACAGCAAGGCCCAACCCGTACGCGCCTCGGCATCCTTGACCAGCCGGCTCTTGTCCTTCTCCGGCGACCCCCCGTCAACCAGCACCGCTTCGCGTTTCTGGTTGTAAATCGTTGCCGGGCCATCCGGCTCCTGTGCGTCTGCACCCGGAAACAGACAAATCACAAACAAACCGATATACAACCGTCTGTATTTGCCCATTAGTCTGTCCCGAACACGTTGTCCCCGCTCGGATTTTTCCGGCAATCAAAGACAATGTTCGTCCAGCCCCAGAAACGCGGCACGACCACCTCCAGGCGGCGGTCACTCAACGGCACAGTCGCCAATTTCCGGCGATGCGATACCGGTTCCGGCCCGACCAGCCACGCGGTCACCTGCTCCTCTTTCCGCGGCCGAAACATGACCTTCACACCCTCTGCCGGTCCAACAGTCGTAACGCCAATGACTTCTTCTTCCGCCGGGGGGTTGAACAACGGCACGATCACCTGCCGGTGCTCGTCATCGAGCACCCGTTCACTGACCAGCAGCTTCCACCACAGCGGCCGCCGGCTTTTAACCGACACAACACCGCCGGGGTCGGCCAGCTTCTGCGTGCGGATGTCCCAGAAATACGAGCCGTACTGGATCATAAACCGTTCGCAATCGCCGAAGGGGCTCTTGTGGAACGTCCATGGATGCCCGCCCACGACGTAGCCCAGGGCGGTGGAATACCAGTTGCCGCCGTTGTTGATAAAGGTATGCTGGGCGCCGTGCGAGCGCGCCAGGTCCGAGCTGTGTCGAAGGTAGACGATAAAATCCAGCCAGCGGCGGTGCGGGTTTGTCGGGCTGTGAAAAGCCTGTGCGAGGTTCTCCTCCATCATCAGCGAGTCGTCCCGGCAGTATGTCTCCCAGTCGTCACTGGGCTGCGTGCCCAGGCAGTTGATGCCCAGGTTATTACCGATGCCCACCGGCGGATCGATGGCGGCCAGTGCCCGTTTCATAATCGGGAAGTGCTCAGGGCTGAGCGGTCCGGCGTCGTAGCGGTACGCTTCCCATCCGTACTGCCCGGCGCTCGCCACCAGCTGCTCGGTATGGAACTGCAGATAGGTCTTGCCGTCGACGGGTGACGGTGTGTCGAAGTGCATCTCGATAGCGGGATAGACTGGGCCGCTCACCGTCTCGTCGTTGAAGTATTTCTCCATGACGGCCGTGTTGAACATCGCCTTCTTCATCCATTCGGGCCGGCGACGGACCACCTCGAAACCCGGCCAGCCGAACGGGATGGCATTGGTATAGGCTACCGGCGCGATGCCGTGTGCTTTCATCAGGCCGTTCACCAACAGAATCTGCTTGCGCGAGAGGACGTAAAAGGTCTGCCCGGTGAGGTATGGCTCGTCGGTGTCTTCCGTCATGCGGGTCGCATCCTCGCGCGCCCAAGCGAAGTATTCGTCGTACGTCAGATAGGCACGACGCGAGGATTCGATAGCCAGCGTGCAGTCCTTGACATACTGGTCCCAATTGCCCAGCACGGTCTTTTTGAATCCCTCCAGACCCAGGTGATGGGAACCCGAGAGAAAGTACGGAATCCGCAGCACACCGGTCCCCTGGATCATGCACCGGAACGGGCTGTCGCTGAC
>DPYP01000298.1:587-10614 GCA_003545375.1 Lentisphaeria bacterium | reverse complement strand
CCATGAGGCGTGTCGGCAAACCGGAAGAAATCGTCAATCCGGCTGTATTCCTGGCCAGCGACAAGGCCAGTTACGTTTGCCACGTTCGCAGGATTTCCGCCAGACGGTCCACCACGAACTTGTGCGACACTGTCTGCGACTCGACCGTGACGCCGCCGAGGTGCGGGACGATTACCACGTTGTCGTGTTCCCGCGACAGGGCGATCAACGGATGATCAACCAGATCATTGCGCCATTCGCCGTCGATCACATCGGCCCCGAATCCGCCCACTTTGCCGCTGTGAATGGCATCGACCAGGGCCGTTTCGTCGATGATCCGGCCGCGGCTGGTGTTGACCAGGATGACCCCGTCTTTCATCGCCTGCAATCGTTCCGTATTGATGAAGTGTTCGGTCTCCGGTCCAAGGTGGATATGAATACTGATCACGTCGGCGTCCGCCGCGAAGGCGTCAAAGTCCAGGTACTCCAGATCCGCAAGCGGTCGCAGCGGATGCGGATCGCAGCCGATCACGTTCATGCGCAGGCCGCGACCGTATTGCACCATCATACGTCCCAGGCGCCCGACACCAAGCACGCCCAGCGTCTTGCCGGAGAGCTGCATGCCGCGATAAACATCGCGGGCCCAGTGCCCACCGCACGCGGCCTGATTTGCCGCTGGAATCTTGCGCGCCGACGCCAGCATCAAGGCGCACGCCAGCTCGGCGGTGGCGGTGATGTTGTCCAGTAAATCGTATTCCGTCTTGGTGCACCGCATCTCGATGCCGAATTCGGCCAGGGCCTCCAGATCGAGATGGTCGAGACCGGTCGACGCGGTGTACACCAGACGCAGACGGCCTTGGGCGCCGCGTTCGACAATCTGGCGATCGATCGGCAGGTGCAGCGTTGCCAGATAGACGTCGTATTCGCCGATGTGATTGAGCAGGAACTCACGGTCCGGCGGTTGAATATCGAGGTGCGCCAGCCCTGCCAGGGGATCGTAGACTTCCGCAGCAATGCCCGAGTCCCACATCGATAATACACGATAGAGGTTTTCCATCTTCAGCCTGGTGGTCAAGGAGAAATAAGTTTGCGGTCTGGCGGAATGAATATACCACTGTATCCCATCGGATGGAACCGCAGCGATATCCTCCCCGGCCCGTTATCCTGACGAAACCGAAGCGCAAGCTTTAGTCGTCAACCCCGCCAACTCCGAAAGACTGGCTGAACTGCCGCTGCAGGCGATAAACGAGACGGTGCGTTTTCGCAACTACAACCAGGGCCGTGGCAAATGAAGTTGTCAGCGGTGTGTTTGGCGTTTCGCCAGTCCGTTAGTTGATAACGGCCCGCACATCCTGATTTTTTCCCGCCGCCGCTGTACCGGTCCTTCCTTCCGACAGTGTCACGATGATTCTGCGCTGGTCATACAGCCCCTTTCAACTCCAGTCGCTGATTTGATCCTTTCGTTAAAACAAATCGCCGGGCGGCGGCGGCAGGGGGTCGATGCGTTTCAGCACGTGGACGCCGTGCTGCTGGTAGATGATTTCGTATGCGCCCGAGGCCATTATTTTCTCTACCTGGGCACGGACGACAGATGGATTAGAATTCCAAAACCGCTCCTGATAGACGTGGTAGTCGGTCTCAAAATAGGGATCGAACTGGAAGCGCCGCGACAACCTGCGATCCAGGAATTGGCAAATGCTGCGACCGTCGCCTGTAACCGTGGCATCGGCCGGGATCAACTGTACAATGTCGCGGCGGGCCAGGTAGTTTTGCATCAACTGATTGTTTGGCGGCACGATGCCCACGTTCTGTTTGGCCCACGGAAACAACGATAGAAACAAACTTGCATAAACCGCCGCAATTAATGCGCCGGTGATCGCCGCACCGGGCTTGATCCTGCGAATCCAGGCGCAGCTGCGGTCGTACCGGGCCTGTAACCGTTGCCAGGGCAGGGCCAACGGTTCATCTCTGCGGCTGATACCGCGAATCAGAGCCAGAAATAGAATGCCCATCGTGCACACATGGTAATGAAAGGCGATGCACTTGAACGGCTGCCCTTGGTGCAACCAACTCATTCCCAGGACCGGCAGCACTGCGATCGCCACCCGTGGTGCCAGCAGACACATACAGCCCATCGGCAAGAGCAGTTCCAGCACCAGAGAAAAATTGGCAGGCGCGAAGAGCAACGAAAAAAAAGATCCCGTCTGGGTAAACGGTGCCAGCACAACGTCGCCCAGCGAGCTGCCCAAAGTGCTGTAACCCCGCGCCATGTGGTCGTATGCCGACTGGCTGTGCCATGGCATGAAGACGAAGGAAATCAAGACAAAATACAGTACGCCGCCAGCTGCCATGATGGCTCCGGTTCGCCAGCGTCGGTGCAAGGCCAGCATGATCCCGAGGCCGACGATGTAGATCGCCAGATATTCCTTCATGCTCAAGCCAAGCGCCAGAAGGATGGTCGCGGGGACATGGCGGCGTTCGAGCAGGCAGTAGCCGCCAGCCACAAAAAACGGCAGAGCCAAAGTATTCGGGTTGAAGCCGTACGAGAAGTTGTAGGCAATCTGCGACGTCGATGGATACAGCAGGTAACAGATTGCCAGGGCCAATGAACTCAGCGCTGACAACCCGTGGCGCCGAGCCAGAAACATCAGCAATAACGAGGTGCCGCCCAGCACGATGGCTTGCGTGAGGATCAGGAATTTAATCGTCGGTAAGCAGGCGAACAACGGTACCAGCAGGATCAGGCCGGGGCTGAAATGCCCCCAAAACGGCGGCAACTCCGAATACACCTGCAGGTAGGCGCCATACCGTACAGAGTTCAACAGTCGTTTGTAATAGAGACCGATATCCGAGTAGCCAAGTAACAAACGCTCGTGCATGGCTTCAAGGAAAAAGCTCATCCAGTATACGAAATAAAGGCAGGCAAGCAACGCCAGGATCCACGCCGCCACCGTCGGCAGGCGGAGGTTGGTCTCGCGCGGGCAGGCCTGCACGACGCGAGTCGCACACAACCCCATCAGTAGCATGCTGGCGTACAGCGACAGCATGCCACTGGACAAATTCAGCAGCAAAAGGGCGCCGTTACCGCACAAGATTGCCAGCGGCCACACCGCGCGAGCCAGGCCGCCGAAAGACAAACCACCTCGACTGAGCGCCCAACCCCAGAGGCCGGCGTGAAGGCCCAACATCAAGTACAGTGGGTACGTTCGCTGGTTGTCGGTGGCGCGCGCCAGGTGATGGAGCACCTCGAAGGTGAATCCTTCGTTTTCCATGACGGCTGCGATCAACCCGACCACTGCCAGCGCGACGAAAATCGCGTGCCGCAGTTCAATGGGGTTGCGCACCGGTGGCGCGCCGTTGTTTGGTTTATTCGCGTTCTTTGACATTTTAATTTGACGTTTGCGCTGCTCGCTTCTGCCACAGGGCAGGCAGGACGTCTTGCAAGTTCGACTTGACCAGCAGTTCCGGGTTTCCGGAGTTTGCGATGGAACTCCTTCGCGGGACGGTGCATGCCTGCCCGTCATATCAAACCGTAAAGTACCGCTCGGCTATCCCTTGCCGGACAGGGAACACCCATCGGTACTTTACAGTGCCGAATCGGCACAGAAATCCGTTGCGCCACAAATCCCGGAATTTGCCGTCAGGCCTGTCCAGCCTTTAAGGCAGCGCATTCGCACCTAAGATAAGCCCTCATATGATTGCCATTGACCCGCAGGGGATTGGGTCAAACCTGCTTTTTCTTCTTGTCGTTTGAAGGGCAACCGGTAGTTCAGGCTCGCTGGATTACAAAATATGAAAAGCAGGGCTCTAATCCTTCTCGGTCCGTTATCCTGACGAAACCGAAGCGCCTTTTTTCGACTGTTTTTTCCCCGCCATCTCAAATCGTGCAGAATCTCGGCTAAATTCCTGTTCAATAGGAGTCACAAATGGCAAAAAAACGTCTGGGCAATGCACGCCGCAATACCGGGGCCACGAAACAGTTGGCTCTGCTCGGCGGCAAACCGGTAGGCACGGTCCAGCAGCCGGTGTATCCGTACTTCACCAAACGTGCCTGCCAGCGTGTGATGAGGATCATGGAGGAAGGCCGCGTCCTGGGCTTCTCCCGCGACGTACCGGAGGTGCGCGAGGCGGAGGCTGCCCTGTCGCGGCACCACGGTGGCCGTCACGTGCTGACCACAAGCTCCGGCCACAGTTCCCTGCAGATGGCGCTGGCCGGACTCGAAATCGCCGATGGCGACGAGGTCATCACCACGCCCTACTCCTGGGGGGCGTCGGCCGCCTGTATCCTGCATCAGAATGCCATACCCGTCTTCGCCGACGTCAACAGAAACACCGGCCTGATCGATCCGAAACAGGTCGAGGCCAAGATCACCTCGCGGACCCGCGCCATCTTGCCGGTGCACATGTACGGGCATCCGGTGGATATGACTGCCATCATGCGTATCGCCACGCGGCATGGCTTGGCGGTCGTCGAGGACTGCAGCCAGGCACACGGCACGACATGGAAAGGCGTCGGGGTCGGCAATTTCGGACACGCCAACGGGTTCTCGTGTATGGGCGGCAAACAATTAGGTGCGACAGAGGCCGGCTACATGGTGACGCCCGACCAGGACGTCTACTGGCGCGCCTGCCTGCAGTGCCAACACAATGCGCGCTCGACCGAACCGGGTTTCCCCGACGCGCTGCGGCCGTATATCGATTCGCTGATTTACACCCATCGCATTACAGCTGTGGATGCAGCGCTGCTGACCGAGCAACTGAAGAAACTGCCGCGCGAGATCGACGCGCGCCGCCAGAACATTGCCACCCTGCAGTTGCTGCTTGCCGACTCAAAATACCTCGCCTGGCCGAAACACAGCAAGCACGGCAATCCCTCGTATTATATGTGGTCGATGCTGTTTCGTGCGAAGCAGGCGGGCGTCCATCGCGACACCTTTCTCAAGGCGCTGCAGGCGGAAGGGCTGGCCGCGACCAGTTATTTGCCGGCACCGATCCCGAGCTGGCCCCGTTTGCATTGGCAGACCTATAAGGGCCCGCGCACGGTGTGGCACGAGAACCTGCGTCGCGCCAGGGTCGATTACCGCAAAGATGCAGTTCCCAATGCCGAATACGTAATCAGTCACGGCATTCAGTTGATCTTTCGCTTCTACAAACCGGCAGCGAAGGTCATGCAGCGGATCGCGGACATCATCAGCAAGGTCGAGTCGAACATCGATTCACTGCGGCATTATGAGCGGAATCCGCAGCCCTACGCCAACGTTAAACTTCATACCGGCACCGCGTATGCGCCTCCTTCGCCATCGGGTGTCAAAAGGAGGCTGAAATGATCTCTCCGAAATGGTTCCTGGCCGATGAAGACAACAGCTTCTTCGACGTCGAGCTCAACGACTTTGTACCGGATAAAATCTTCGATGCCCATATGCATCTGGGCCACCGCAGCGGCTACACCAGTGACACCCACAACGAGATGGTCGCAAACACCCCGGAAGTCGCAGACATGGCCTCCTACCGCGATCATCTGCCGTGGATCCTGCCCGGTCGCAACGTCACAGGTGCCAATATTCTGCCGTCGACCATCAGCGGTCACGACCGCGAGAAAGGCATCGAATTCGCTGCCGGAGAAGCCGCGACCGACGATGGCAGCGGTTCCAGTGTCGTCGTTCATCCGGCGATGAGCGCCGATCAGCTGCGCGACGAGATCGATCAGTTCCGGCCGGTCTCCTTGAAACCGTACCATATGATGGCGGCGCGGACGGATACACAACAGTCGACGATCGAAGAGTACCTGCCGGAACCGCTGGTAGCCGTGGCCCATGAGGCGAAGCTGCCGGTTGTCGTTCACCTGGTGCGGGACAAGGCGCTGGCCGACGAAGGAAATCAGAAGACTATCCGCCACTATTGCACGACGTATCCCGACATGCAGCTGGTGCTGGCGCATTGTGCCCGCGGCTTCAACCCGGGACATACGGTGCGCGGTATCGGTGCCATTGCCGGACTCGACAATGTTTTCTTTGATACCTCCTGTGCCTGCGAGTCGGGCAGCATGGTCGCGATTCTAAAGACCTTCGGCCACACAAAAATGATGTGGGGATCGGACTTTCCATTCTGTCATTTCCACGGCCGCTGCTTCGCTATCGGCGATTTCTTCTCGTGGGTTTTCGACGATCAGCTCGAGTTCGGCGTTCACACAGTCGGCGACCGGCTGGGATTCACATTCGTCAGCCATGAGTCTATTCGCGCAATTAAGCTTGCCTGCGGTGCCTGCGACATGAGCCAAGAGCAAATCGAAGCGATCTTTCACGACAACGCTGCTCAGCTGTTCGCCCGGCGGTGAGCGAGGAGCGGGTAGCGCCGGTTCAAGGGAGTGAAGAATATCTTTTTGGAAATTGTACAGACCCTGATGGCAATCGAGACCGTTTTTGGAGAGGATCGGGGAAACTTTTCTTTTTGACTTTTGTCGTTCGACGCGCAAGCGGTAATTCAGGCTCACTGGAGCACGAAATATGAATCTGACAAGAGATCAAAACACTGGAACGAATGGAACCCGGATGACCGCGAAAAAATGGTTCTGCGCCTTGAGCTCCTGAGCGACACGACAAGAAACACGGGCAAATTGCAGACGAAATCACAGGTACACCACCGACATGCAATTGTTTTTCAACTATTCGATTGACTGCGAGACCCCGTCGAACACAGACTATACCGGGCCTGAGCGCCGACCGTTTTTCCATGGGCCCGCGACCTGGGACTTCGCCGAGCGCTCAGTGCGCGGCTTTGTGGAGCGGATGGACGCGCTCGGTGTATGGGATGGGGCAACACTGTTCGTCTATCCCGACGTCGCGCGGCACCAGCGATCGCTTTACTGTGAGATGGCGGCTGCGGGCATCGAGATTGCCCTGCACCTCAACGGTCTGCGCTATTCCAAACTGCGCGGCGATGAGGCGCAATGGCTGGGCGAAATGTCCCGCGACGCACAGCGCCACGCCATCGGGATGGCCAAGCAGGATCTGGAAGACACGCTCGGACAGCCGTGCGACGGCTATCGTGCCTGCTACGGCAGCGCCAATTGTGACACGTTCGCCTTGTGCGAGGAGCTCGGCTTCATCTGGGCCAGCAACGTCGGCCGCCGGTATCGCCCGGAGTTCGCTGCCAACTGGTCGGGCAGCTGGCCGTACGCCCACCACGCCAGCGCCCGCAGCAATCTGATTTGCGGCAGCCTTCGGCTTTTCGAGATCCCGGTAACCGTCGGGCTCCATGTGTATTTCGACGAATCGATCCGTCAGCCGCTCGACCTGCGGGTCGAGACACCGCCGGAGCATCTCGGTGAGCAGCGCGAGAAGCTGCGCCAGGTGATCGAGGAGAACCTGATCGAGATGGCACGGCGCGACGTACCGGTGCGCGCCATCATCGGCCTCAGCCACAACGTCAACGACTTTGCCGACACCGCCACGTACCAGTCGCAGAATCTTGATTGGGTCGTCCGCTACACTCGCGAACTGGCGACTGCGTCAGGCTACAGTGTCAAGCCTGCGAAGTTCACAACGATGACCGATTATGGTCTGCAGGTGGAATCCTACTGACGTAGAACGGAACTGCGCGTCCGTTCATTCAATTCAATATCGAACGGGCGCAAAGTTTCGTTCGACTGTTTGCGCCACATAACAACAGGAGAAAAAGTCAAAATGCCGGCCGAAACGCGAAACATTCCGTTCACTGCGCTTGGCGGTGTCTTCGAGCAGGACGACATCGATGCTGCGCTGAAGGTCATGCAGGCCGCCGCCGAGGCCGGCGGCAATTTCTTTCCGTTACCTGAAGAGACAGACTTCCAGCAGGCATTCGCGGCTCACGAAGGCGCTGCCCATGCCGTCGCCGTCAACGCCTGTGGCACAGCCCTCGACGCCTGCATGATGGTCCTTGGCATCGAGCCGGGTGACGAAGTGATCACGACACCGCTTACTTTCGTGTGCACGGCAACTTGTGCCTCGGCGCTGGGCGCCAAAGTCGTTTTTGCCGATATCGACCCTGTCACCCTCTGCCTCGATCCGCGCCAGGTACGCGAGAAGATCACAGGTGGAACGAAAGCA
This sequence comes from Lentisphaeria bacterium, assembly GCA_003545375.1. Lineage (GTDB taxonomy): Bacteria > Verrucomicrobiota > Lentisphaeria > JABSQK01 > CAJWLW01 > CAJWLW01. The sequence goes on along the minus strand of DPYP01000298.1, from coordinate 2,551 downwards.
ATCATCCCTGTCCACTTCGCCGGACTGGCGGCTGACATCGATGGTTTTGAGGCGATCACCAAGGAGACCGGCATCCCCGTAATCTACGATGCCGCGCACGCTGTCGGCACAACTTACAAGGGCAGGTCGATCGGTGGTGCGGGACTGGCCAGCTGCTACAGCTTTCAATCGAACAAGAACATCACGACTCTTGGCGAAGGCGGCGCCATTACTACCGACGATGCCGAATTCGCCGAGAGCGTGCGACAAAAGAAGACCTTTGGTTACGTCTATGGCGCGCAGCTCCGCGTTGCGTCCGTCGGCTTCAATTACCGAATGACCAAGCCGCAGCTTGCCGTCGGTATCACACAGCTTGCCAAGGCCGGACGTCTCATTGCGGCCAAGCTCGCAGCGATGCAGAAGATGCAGGCGCTGCTGGCCGACGTCGATGGGGTCGTTCTGCCTGGCGGCATTGAAGAGGGACACGGCGCGCATCTTTATATCATTCGCACGCCTGGCATCGACCGGTCCGCCGTTGCTGCCTGCCTCAAGGAAAAGTTTCATGTCGGCACCGCCTATCATTACCCGATCGTCTGGACGTGGGAAGCATTCGCCGGACTCGACTACGAGAGCAGCGACTGTGACTGCGCCGTGGAAGCCAGCGAACACGCTGTCAGTCTGCCGGTGTTCGCCCACTCGACGGACGATGATCTCCGATACATCGCCGATGCGCTGAGAAGCACGGTCAGTGAATTGTCGTAGGGGGTAGATATGGGCGACGTCAGAATGAAGTTCGCACCCGCGCCAGCCAACGATTTCCATGATTTCTACGAAACCTACTTCGCCAGATGCCGGGCGCTGGTTCCGAACATCCGTGTCATTGCCGCGAAATGGACGTTCGAGGATCTCATTCCCGGCCTCAGCGATTTCGACACGCGCTTTGTCGTCGACAACGCCATGGCGGTCGATGACTGGCACGAAATGTCGCTTGCTGTCGGACGCGTTCATGCCGAGATGGCCACCGAGTTCAAACATTGGGCGCGCAACCTCGAACACCTCCCGGGGTTGAACTTCACCGTCAGTGAGATGATGCATCCGCTGCTGTCCTATCCAGAATTTTTGCAGTGGACATTTTTCGCCGGCGCCCGCGATGCGATCGATGGCATCGAGACGGTGCTCGCCGCACACAAGTGGTCGAACCGTGACGAGGTCTATCATCTCAAGAAGGTCGCGACTTATTTCGGTCCGTACATCCGCGGCATCGATCCGCCGATCAACATGGGTGTGTGGGAGAGCAAGTACCCCTTGCACAGCCGGTTCATGCATTACTTCACGCCGCCGGTTCAGGCAATCGTGTCGCTTGCACAGCAACGAACAGTCCGCGGCAAATTCGAGGCGCTGCGCCTGGCCCGCGAGACGCTGCCGAACCCGGAGGTCATCGATCTGGTTTTTCACGTGCTGGAGAATCACTACGAAATCCCGGAACTCTATGCCGAGCCGCGTCTGACGGAGCTGGAGCGCCAGCTCGACGATTATCTGCGGGATGCCTGGGCGGCGATCACAGCGCAGGTGACATTGATTCCAGGGTCTGCTGAAGACACCCGGGAGACGCTTGCAGCCAAAGTCAATGCAATTGCGCTCGATCCGATCGAAGTGTTTTTCAGCAGCGCGAACTTCACTCGCCTGATGAAGGGGCGGCTGCTGTTCTACGCCCAGGAAATTCCGTGGTTTGACGCGATCTGGCTGATCAAAAACGAGCTCGGACGGATTGTTCAGAACTTCTGCACCGCCCCCCTGGAAGCATATGCCTTGGCGCGCTTCGGCACAGAGCTCGAGGCGGACCAGGTACTGGACCGGCTGCGCGGCAACCTGCTGACCGAAAAGGAGGTCGATGGAGTTCGAAAGTTTGTCGAGATCGCCGGCGCACCGTTGATTGCGGGTGAAGAGAAAGCGCAGGCGCAGGCGGCGGCGGGGATCTATGAACC
>DPYP01000298.1:0-188 GCA_003545375.1 Lentisphaeria bacterium | reverse complement strand
GAGTGGTCATCGGAAAACGGGACGCTAAATTACGCAGTCCAACGAAACCCAACTCGGCTGATGCCGGAGAAACTGCATTGAACACCGAACGCACCCCACTCAACGAAGTTCGCAAAAAGCTGCGTATCGATTGGTATCGATCACCCCTCGCGCCGGACCAACTGCGGGAGCTCGCGTTACGCAGTAAC
>DPYP01000299.1:1969-8460 GCA_003545375.1 Lentisphaeria bacterium | reverse complement strand
TCCTCGCGCAGGTCCTCGCGGATCTTCTCCCAATCCTTCAGAATCCGGCGGGCATGCGCCCGGTCGAGCACTTCGATGACGTTGTGCCGGCACCCCATGCCGCCGGTTCCGCAGATCGTGCAGGCACTGTCACCCCCGTGGACGACCGAGTACTTACCGTAAGTGTCGAGTTCGAGATCGAGCTGCAGCGACATCTCACCGTACGTCTCGTAGCGATGGGCCAGCATCAGCAACTCCTGCTCAGTCTCGCGCATCGTCGACTCGCCGGCAACGCGCGCCGTCTTGTGCGCCTTTTCCCAGGTGGGGAAACTGATAAAATTCTTGCGTTGCCCGTCGACCACGGCATCGGCGTCGGCTTCAACGTACAGCCAGTTATCGAACTTCGGGTTCGGCCGCGCCAGCACCATCCGTCCGTGGGCCAGACGCCCGACAACAGCACGCTTGCGGTACACCTTCGTGTCTTCGCTGACGACCATGTACAAGTTGCGCTCATAGTCGACATCGTTCTGCTCGAAACGTTTGAACTTCTGCTCTTGATGCTGCAGCGTCAAAACGCCGGCTTGCAGACCGGTCAGTACTTCCCGCCGCTGCTGCCGTTGCTCGGCAAGGCTCGCCTGCAGTGCCTCGAGCTCCGTCGTCAGCTTTCTTCTCTTGCGTTTCATGTTGTTGGTCGTGATCTTGTCGATGTAATGCAACTGCACGGATGTCGTGCTCTGCTCGCCATCCTTGTCTTCGCTGCGGCCGAGCCGCGTGACGCCTGACTGTTCCGGTTGGGCTCGGATAGGCCGGCGGGTCTCGACAGGTACCGCGAATCGCCGGGTGTGATCCACTTGCACCTGCAGGATGCCGCGCTGCACTGCATGCTGCCTGTCGATATTGCGTGCCATGGCATCGTCGAGCTCCTGCAGTCGATTCTCCAGCTGCACCTTCGCCAGTTCCGCAGCTCGGCGCAGGTCACGCAGCGACCGCAGGCCCTTGTCGCGAATGTCGTAGCGCTGGCGGAGATGCAGTACAGTGGCCCACCCCCGGCGCGATTCCAGCAACCACAGCATCGTGCCGTTCGACAGCGATTGCACCAGCTTACGATCCTTGTAGACACTCGCCGCCTGCGACAGCAGCACCGGTTTGCCGGGCAATGCCGTCGATGCCGGCACCGCCAGCTGTGCCGCCTGTGCCGGTCCGGTGTGGGCACCGCCGAGGATCACGCACGTACAGAAGCAGATTGGAAGGATGTGCATTCGCATGGCACTCTCCGCGATGGTTGATATTGCTCAATATGGGGGACAGTCGGTCGTGTTTAAATGACGCAGCCGCCGAAATATTATTCACCTGTCCAATCTCTCCGCCGATTGTGTCCTCAGGAAGTCGGGTTATTGTGTCGCCGCTATCCCCCCGTCGTCAACACCAAAATCTCCGAATTCAGCGAGATCGTTATGCACGCCAAAGTTTCCCTTGCCACCTTCCGCGACCGTCAGGCTGTCGCCCTCAGTAATGACCATATCGAGCTCATCGTCCTCACCGGCGGCGGTCACATCGCCGCTATCCGCAATGCCGGTGGCGGGGTGAACGCACTGTGGGAACCTCACTGGCCCACCGTCGACCCCAACCTACGCAGCTTCATCGACACCGACGTCTTCGGTGATTCGCTGGAAGGCCGGTTGCTGTCGTCGATCGCCGGACACAACCTTTGCATCGATGTCTTCGGTGAACAGAGCCCCGGCGAGTGCGATGCCGGCCTGACCTTCCACGGCGAAGCCGGCATGGTCGTATGGAGCAGCGCCGAGAGCGGCCATGACGACGGTGCCGCCTGGTTCGTGCTCACCACGCAATTGCCGAACACTTGTCTGGAAGTCGAACGCCGCTATTCCCTCGGCGACGATGCCCGCACAGTCGACGTGGAGGAGACCATCACCAACCTCGTTGGCTTCGAACGCGCAATGGGCCGCTCCCAGCATGCCACGCTTGGCGCCGATTTCCTGCGCGGCGGCGCACTTTTCTCCTGCAACGCCGACCGCGGTCACACCTGGCAGAAGCCACACAACGAAGCCGCCACCTGGGCTGTCAACGCCGATTTCACCTACCCCGATGTCCCCAACGCCGATGGCTCAACCTCCGACTGGCGCCATTACCCGCGGGTCGATTCCAATTCCGACCTGTGTACCCAGCGCATCAACCCGGCAGACGCCCACGGCTGGTTTGTCGCCGCCCAGAACGCCCATCATCAGGCCGTGGTCTACAACTGGGAACGCGACGCCTTCCCCTGGCTGATGACCTGGGAAGAGAACTACGCCCGGACTCCCGTCCCGTGGAACTGTAAAGAACTTACCCGCGGCATGGAATTCGGCTCGTACGCGTATGCCACCAGCCGCCGGCACCTTGTCGAGCTCGGCACCCTCCTGGACACGCCGACCTACGAGTGGCTCGATGCCTGCGAAACAAAAATCACCTCGTTCTCAATCAGCCTGTTCAACTACGACAACGACCTCGACGAAGCACCGCTCCTCACCGACCAGGGCGACGCCCTGGTCGCCGAGACCACCGGCTGGGCGATTCAAGTTTAGCGCGACGGCAGACACCGTTTTTTGTCCGGTACGCGATTGATATACCCGCGATGAAGCCTATGTTGTTGCCCTGTAATACATAACTGCGGGGAAAACTGTCTGCGGTTCCCGCATTTCAATAGCACAAACTCCCGATGAGGTAGAATAATGGATAAAGCCAACCGCGCGGAACGCCTGACAGACGCACTCAAACTTCTCGAAGAAACTGCCAAAGAGAAAAAAGAGGAACTCACTACATTGGTGTCCGATAAATACTCGAACCTGAAGGAGACGCTTTCCGGCTCCACCCACAACATCGCCGAAAAGCTTGGAGACGTCAAAGTGAAGGCCGCCGATGCCGCCACCCGTGCCCGCGAAGCAGGCTCCGAGAAGGCCAAGGAAGTGGCCAAGACACTCGACGAAAACGTCCACCGCAATCCGTGGCCATACATCGGCGGCACCGCCGTCGTTGCATTGCTCCTCGGATATATACTCGGCCGCAAATAACCGCGCCGGATCTGCATGAAGAAGTTCCTCACGGGCTTGCTGCGCGCCGTGCTCGTGCGTGCCATCCTCAACTACCGCCGAACCTCGGCATCCCTGATCAAAATCAAGGGCGCCAAGGCGTACGTGCGTAAAGTCGAGAACCTGCGGCAGACCACGCGCACGTCGCTAATTGCCGCCATCGCCGGCATCCTTTACCTGGTTACCCTGGGTATCTGGGTGAACATGGCGATCATCGGCCTCATTGCCTATGCCTGGATCGATGACCTGACCGAGCCGGTAATCATTTTGATCAAGATCTCCTGCATCGGCGCAGCGCTCCTGGTCATCTCCGCCGGCACCGGCATCCTCTGCGCAACGTCCAACAAGTTGTGGATCCGCCTCTTCAAGGTCAACGAACTACTGGCTCGGGTCAGAAAGTGACAGGTCCGGGTCACGCTGCTTGATGATCAGCTCGTCGATTCACGCCGTCCGCTCAGCGGCAGTAACTCGAAAGCAACTTCGCGGGCTCCCGTCAGCCCCTTGCCAGAGAACTGCAACGCTGTAACCGCAGCATCGGCAACGACAACACAGTACCCGCCATCTACGACCTCAGCGAAATTCCCGCCAAACGTCCGTTTTGCAGTAATCCGGGAATTATTCGCAAAAAAAATCGGGCAGCCGACGCATCGTCCAACCATCATGATCAACTTTACTATCGAACGCGACAACCCGGTATCCGGCACAGCGATCGAGGCACTGCGTCTGGAGGTAGGCTGGGACAAGGAAGCGGGAAAATACGACCAGATCCTGGCCAACGCATGGATGCACCTGTCAGTCCGCGATCGCGGCCGGTTGATCGGTTATGTTAACGTCATCAGTGACGGGACCAGCAACGCCCTCATTGCAGATCTGATGGTGCACCCGAGCTTTCAGCGCCGCGGCATCGGTACTGCAATCGTCCGGCGCGCCATCAGTGAACTGCACACCGACGGTGTGCGCGGCGTGCATGTTACATTCACGCCGGAGCTGGAACCGTTCTACCGTGCCTGTGGCTTTCTCGTGATCATGGGCGGCATCATCGACAACGACCTCGACTGACCGACTATCATGGACCGCTGCCTACTCTGCAACAAAGAGGTCCCCGTCAGATTCACTCACGCCGACCGCCGGTTCATGGTCTGTGGCGACTGCAACTTCGGCTTCTACGACCGCGATGTTGCGGCGGATGTCGCCGCGCACTTCACCACCTTCCAGTACGATCACGATCCCGACGAGATTCTACGCCATTCTGGTTGGAAGCGGGCCATTGAAGATATCCGTGCCCTGAAGCCCGACGGTGTCTTTGTCGATATCGGTTGCCAGTTCGGGGAGTTCCTGCGGGCGTTGGCACCGTACCCATATGAGCGCGTCGGCCTCGAAATCAGTACCGCCTGCATCGAGTACCTGAAGGCAAACAACCTCGCCGACACTATCTACGACCGGGACCTGCTGGCGCTCGATGTTGCCGACGAAAGCTGGGACATCGTCACCATGTGGAACGTGCTCGATCTGCTGCTTCAACCGCTCGAAACCCTGCAGCGCCTGCAGCGCATTCTCAAACCCGACGGTCTGCTGGTGATTCGCCTGCCGAACCTGTCTTTTCACTTGCCGGTGAAGAAACTCTGCAACACCCTGCACATCCGTGATCCCAGTGTGCTGCATGATACGATGTACAGCGTCCGTTCGCTGCGGCTGATTCTCGAACGCTGCGGCTACCAGGTCATCCGCATCGGCCCGTCACCGCTCAGCGACCGCGACCCGTCGCAGTTCGGCCACCAGCGCCTGCACATCCGCGCCGGCAAAGCGGCCATGCAGATCCTCGGCTGGTTCACCAGCATCGCCAGCGGCGGCCGCAGCACTGTGCATCCCTCGATCATCGCGTACGCTCGCAAGCCATGACCTTCAGCCAGTTGTCGAGGTGCTCGCTGCTCGTGGTGTGGTGGCCGGTGGTTTCATGGACCTGCGGCTCGACGGGACAATGGCGGAGTCTGGTGCTGGGATGCGATGCTGCTGCCGCTTCTATGGGTGCACGATGATAGCCCGGTCAGCCGATAAGGCCTGCAGTCAAACGTAAGATTTGAGCTTCTTACGTACCGCAAGTCGAGCACGGTGGACTCGCGACTTCACCGCCGGCTCGCTCAGATTCATCGCCTCGGCAATTTCGCGCAGGCTCATGCCCTCGATATCTTTGAGCATGTAGGCTGTGCGATAACCGGGCTGCAGAGAGTTGACCGCGGATTCAATAAACTTGCGCAGCTCGTCCCGCTCCATTGCCTTGTCCGGCGGCATGGATTTGCCGGCAACGCTGTCGAGACCGGATCTTGCCTCGCCGTCCTGACTTTGCGGCCCCATCACTTCGAACGAGATCTCCTTGTCGCGCTTGACCTTTTTGCGCAGCTTCATGTACGCCTGGTTGGCAGCGATGCGGTAGACCCAGCTCGCGAATTTGGATTTCTCTTTGAACGTGTCCCACTTGCGCCAAATGTTGAGAAAGGTCTCCTGTGTGGCCTCCTTGGCATCCTCGTCAGAGGCCAGAATGCGCAGGGAAAGTCCGTAGACACGGTCCCCGAATACGTCGACCAGTTGCTTGGCCGCACCGGGGTCGCCGGCTTTTAGCATCTGCAGTACGTTTTCATCGCCTGCATCACGCTTCTTTGCTTCACTCACTGGATGGTGCCTCTTCGCGAAATTACTTCTTCGTAGACACCCGTATATTCCCCCACAGCCGTGCCTTTTATCCCGCGCTAATGTTTGTTATGACGCAGGAACAGTGCCAATACGCGGCAATACACGTCGAATCGGCCCGTTGAAATCGTAATTGTACAAACTATATTACCGGAAATCACGGAATGCCACCATACCCCCGCCAGTGCTCCCCGCCCCCCGAGACGATGAACGAGCGACGCTGGGGGTTGCTTAACCCGCCGATTTGCAACGCTTTATGTGTTCGGCGGCAGCCCTTCGGGCACCGGCAATCGGTTTGCCTGGGAGAGTCCTGATGAACAACCACACCGCCGCTGTCGGCACCAATATCCGCCGGTGCTTTCTACCCCCCCTGCCGTTGGTAATCATCAGTCTCTTCTTCGTCGGCGCCTCGCTGCACGGATTCGGTAAGGCCACGAACACGGAAGCCCGCAATGCCTGGATGAGCGGCTATGAATCGCTTGAAACCGCCGAAAAGGCCGAGAACCACAGTGAATACAAGGAAGCGCTCGAGCATTACCAGGCCGCGAACAAGGTGTTCATCCAAGTCCGGACCGACTATCCCGACTGGAACACCGGCATCATCAAGTACCGCATTGAATTCTGTACCAATAAAATCGACATCCTACAACGGCTCGTTGAACGCGCCCGGCAAAAAACGAAACCGACCGACCTGCGCAAGAGAGCCGCGAGCCTGCACCGCCAACTGATAAAAAGCAAAAA
>DPYP01000299.1:0-1558 GCA_003545375.1 Lentisphaeria bacterium | reverse complement strand
ACGGAATTCGCCGCTCAGGCGATAGAGAACCAGAAGCTGCGCGACAAAAATGCCGGGCTCAACCGCATGATTGAAAAACTGTCCGATCAGCTCAACCGGCTCAAAGAGAACAGCGGTATCGACGACGCCCTCGTGCGGCTGCAGCAGCAGACCAAACTTTCCAAACTGAAACTGAAAGAGCTCGAGACCCAGCGACACGGGTTCAATACCCGTGTCGCCGAACTCGAAGACCGGATGCGCAAGCTGTCTTTGGAACGCGAAACCGCCCAACAGACGCTGGCCGCGGAACGCCGGACGCATGAAGCCCGGCAAAGCCACCTGACAGAGATCGGTGCACAGTTGCAGAAGATGTCCAGCAGCAATCTCTCGCTTACCACTCAGTTGCAGGCGCGTGACAAGAAAATCGGTGAACTGCAGGCCAATGTCGAGGACCTCAATCGCCTCCTGGACGATGCGCATGAGCAAAGCGGCGCCCGATTGGCTGCCGAGCGCGTTGCGCAGGGAAACCTTAACAGGTTGAAAACGCAAGCCGACGAACTGCTGCAGGCGAAAGAAAAACTACAGGAGCAGTTGAGTAGCTCAGACCAAAAGCACGTCGACGCGGAACGTACCATCGGCAATCTCGAAAACCGCCTGGCCGAGGCGCAACAGCAGTTACAGGACAATGCAACTGCTGCTGCCGGCGCTGCCGCCGTCGCGGAACCCCAGGCAGAAGCGCTCGATGACCTGCGCCATGAACTGCAGAACCGCGAACTACGGCTCGAGGCACTGCAACGGCAGGTTGCCGAAGGGCAAAAGCAGTTGCGCGCTGCCGTCGGTGCCCGTACAAAAGCCGAAACCGGCGCCCACCAGCAAAGCAAACGTAACACCGAGTTGCAGGCATTGCTGACCGATCAGATCGACGCAACGCGGAAGTACGCCCAACAGATCCGTGCCCAGAAAAAAGAAATAACGGAGGTCAGCGATCTCGTTCGCGAACTGGAGATCGAGCATGACGAACAGCGCCGAGCACTGGACACGCAACACGGAGAACTCGAGGTGCTGATGGCCCGCAATCATCAGTTGACAGAGGGCATGAAACAAAACAATGAGCAATACGCCACACGCATGACCGAACTCGGCAAGCTCAGGGTCCAGCTCATGGATATCACCGGGAAGTTTAAGACTGCCCACGTCGAAGCCGAGAGTAATCGCGAAAAGTACCAGGCGCAGCGCGATCTCAATCGTGTCCTCGAACAGGATGTGCATGACCTCAACCGAAAGATCGAACAGACCGAAGAACGCCTAAGCGCCGCGGAATCGAAGCAGCCGGACGACGCGGCGGACTACCGCCAGTACATCAAAAGCCTGCAGGCCGCCGCCGCCGCCGACGGTGAAAAAAATGACAAGCTCGAAGTCGAGAACATCAACAAGGACGCGGAAATCACTCGCACCCGGAAATTGATCACAGAGCTACGCGGAGACCTGACCACGGTCAAGTCACGCCAAAACGTGGGCGAGGCGATGTACAAGAAACAGATCCACGAACTACTCCAGCAGAATGAACTGCTGGAGCAAC